>DATJSO010000072.1:0-6739 GCA_035504075.1 Allostellaceae bacterium
GGCGATCGCGCGGCCAGGATTTAACCTATATTAAGTATTACTCACCAGCGGTGCTGGATCGGCTAATGCTCGCGCCAACGCCGCCCGCAAGTCGGCGATGACGGGCTGCCAGCCCCCGGGCTGCGATTGCCGGAACAGCCGCATCGTCGGGTACCACGGGCTATCGACTCGCCCGCGCATCCAGCGCCAGTCGGCCGCGGCATCCAGCAGCATCCATACCGGCCGCCCTAGCGCACCGGCGAGATGGGCGACCATCGTATCGACGCTGACGACAAGATCGAGCCGGCAAATCACCGCCGTGGTCTGGTCGATCGTGGCGCCGCGCGGGATCAGCGCCGTGAAGGCGCGGGCGAGCGATTGCGCCGCCGGATCGTCGAGCGCCGGGCCAAGCTGCAGCCCGATCCAATCGACCGGCAGGCGCATCAGCGGCACCAACAGTTCGGGCGGCAGCGAACGCTCGCGCCGCCAATCGCCCGCCGCCCACGCCAGCCCAAGCCGCAGTCGCCGGCCGCCGCCGAGCGGCGCGGAAGCAGGAGCCGTTTGCCGCGGCGCCAGGTAGGGGATCGCAGCGCCGGGCAGGTCGTCCACTGCGAGGCGCAAGGCATGCGGCAGTTCCATCGCCTCGATTGCCACATCCCACGCCGCGCAAACCCCGTCGAGCGGATACAGCGCGGCGATGCCCGGCATCCGGCGCAGCAACGGTAACAGCGCCGGCTGCGCCTCGACGATGACGCTCTGCGCGGCCGCCGCAATGCGCGGCACGAAACGGATGAACTGGATCGTGTCGCCGAGGCCGTGATAGCAGCGCACCAGCACGCGCCGGCCGGTCAGCGGCGTGCCGTCCCAAACCCACTGCAGATGGCGCGGCAAGCCGGCGCAGGACAACCCCCGCCGCTGCCGCAGCACCGCGTCGCTGATCTGCCAGGCGCGCGCGAAATCGCCGTCAAGCATCGCCTCGCGCCATGGATCCGCCGCCGGCTGCAAGCTGTGCTGCTGCACGATCGTCGTCCGTTTTTCCCGCCGCCAACACCCGCCGAGCGGCAGCCGTTCGCGGCGGTTGTCGGGATTGTTCCGGCGTCGCGCAAAGCGAGCGGCGGGCAGCGAGCGAGGAAACCAGCTACGTCTCGGGCACGATGATCGGGGTGACCGGCGGCAAACCGATCATTTGACAGCGCATGGCGTTCTCGCCGGATGCGGCGCGACGGGGCGCGTCATTCGCCGCCCGTCAGGTACGCCATCGCGGCATCGACACCACCCTTGCCGTGCGGCACGCCGACCAGATCGAGCGCCATTTCGACCGCGGCAATGGTGCCGAGCAGCATCGGCTCGTTGAGGTCGCCCAGGTGGCCGATGCGGAACACCCGGCCGCGCATCCGGTCGAGGCCGCCGCCGAGCGACAGGTTGAACTTGTCGAGGCAGATCTGCCGCACCTTGTCGGCATCGCTGCCGTCGGGCACGAGCACCGCGGTGATCGTGTTCGACTGCGCTCCCGGCGTGCTTGCGTAAACCTCCGGACCGGCATTGGCGCGCCACGCCCGCACCGCGCGCCGGGTCGCTTCCGCCAGCCGGGCATGGCGGGCAAACACGTTGTCGAGGCCTTCTTCCTCCAGCATCCGCAGCGCTTCCCGCAGCCCGTAAAAGAAATGCACCGGCGCCGTGCCGTTCCAATAGGCCTGCGAGCCTTCGCCGAGCAGGCGCTTCCAGTCCCAATAGACGCGCGGCAGCTTAGCCGCCGCCGACGCTGCCAACGCCTTGGCGCTGACCGCGGTGAACGCCATGCCGGTCGGCAGCATCAGCCCCTTTTGCGAGCCGGCGACGACGACATCGACGCCCCACTCGTCGGTGCGGAAATCAATCGATGCAAGCGATGAAATCGTATCGACGAGCAGCAGCGCCGGGTGATGCGCGGCATCGATCGCGCGCCGCAATTCGGCGACCGGATTGAGGACGCCGGTCGAAGTCTCGCAGTGCACGGCGAGCACGGCCTTGATCTGGTGCTGGCGATCCTCGCGCAGCCGCGCTTCAAGCCGTGCCGGCTCGCTCGGGCGGCGCCAGTCATTGGGCAGCGTCTCGACCTCGAGGCCGAAGGCCTCGCCGCGCATGCCCCAGTTCAGCGAGAAATAGCCGCTCTCGACGAGCAGCACCTTGTCGCCCGGCGAAAACAAATTGACGAGGGCCGCCTCCCAAGCGCCGTGCCCGGTCGCGGCATAGGCAAGAACGGTCTGGCGCGTCTTGAACACGCGTTTGAGGCCGGCGAAGCATTCCTCCGAAACGGCGCGGAACTCAGCGCCGGTGAAATCGATTGCGCCCTTGTCCATCGCCCGCAAGATGCGGTCCGGGATGTTGGTGGGTCCCGGGTTCATGAAAAAATGCGTGCCGTGCGCCATAATCGCTCCTCGCTTGCGCCCCCGCTGGCTGACAAGGGCGGCGCAGCATAGTCGCTCGTCGCGGCAACACAACCGCCGGAAGGTCGCGTGTTGCTCGCGACCTCCCGCCCCCAGCGGCCGGCTGGCCGCTGCGGCAAATCGCGGCTATTGGAAGAGGCTGATAAGGTATTCGACGCCGCCGTCGATGAAAGTCAGTACCCCGAGCGCGACAAGCGCGAGAAACAGCGCCGACCGCGCCCCGGACGGAAGCGGCAGCAACAGCCCGATGCTCAACAGCGCAAAGACGCCAATCAGGAATTCCGTCGTCGTCATGTCGCGGCAAATGTGCGGGGCAGAGCCAGCGCACTCTGTTTTCGGTGCGGTTAACAAACCGTAAAAATGCCGCGTCAACCGCGCACAAGGCCGCCGTCGATCGGGATCAGCGTTCCGGTCACGTAGTCCGAGAGATCGGTCGCGAGGAACTCGACGACTCGGGCGCAGTCCTCGACCGTGCCGAGCCGGCGCAGGGCGACCAGTTCGGCCCGGTCGCGGTTGCCCTGGCTGCTGCCGGGGAGCACGGTCTGCATGATCCGCGCGGTCTGGATGACGCCCGGTGCGATGCAGTTGGCGGTGATGCCGAACGGTCCCAGGTCCTGCGCCAGGCAGCGTGTGTAATGGGCGATCGCGGCCTTCGCTGCGCCGTAATGCGCGTAGCCGCCGTCGGGCGACGGGCCGCTGCCGGCGATCGAACTGACCGTGATGATCTTGCCGGCGCGCTGCCGCTTCATGTGCGGCGCGACGGCGTTGCAACTGTAGACCGTGCCGTAGAGGTTCATCGCGACGACCAGCTGCAGCAATTCGGGGTCGAGCGTGCTGGCCTTTGTATCCATCGGCCGGCCGCGGCCGCCGCCGGCATTGGCGACGAGCACATCGACGCGGCCCCACGCCGCGACAACCCGCGCCACCATCGCCTCAACCTGATCGCGGTCGCGCACATCGACAGCGATACCGAGCGCCTCGCCGCGCGCCGCGCTGATCTCCGCCACCGTGCCGTCGGCGGTCATCTCGCGCCTTTCGGCATCGAACTCCTCGTATGAGCGCAGGTCGATGTCGGCGACCGCGACCCGGGCGCCGAGCGCCGCCAGACGCTTTGCATAGGCCCGCCCGAGCCCGCGCGCCGCCCCGGTCACGATCGCCACCTTGCCGTCGAGCTTGCCCATCTCCGTTGCTCCTTCAGCGCGGCCGCTGCGGCGGCGGCGCGAGGCGGATGTGGAGTTCCTTGAGGCGCTCTTCCGGTACCGGCGCCGGCGCGCCCATCATCAGGTCGCGCGCCTGCTGGTTCATCGGGAACAGGATCACCTCGCGGATGTTGGGCGTGTCGGCGATGAGCCGGACGATGCGGTCGATGCCCGGCGCCAGCCCGCCATGCGGCGGCGCGCCGTAGCGAAACGCTTTCAGCATGCCGCCGAAGCGCATTTCGACATCGTGCGGGCTGTAGCCGGCGATCCCAAAGGCCTTGTACATGATGTCCGGGCGGTGGTTGCGGATCGCACCCGATGCCAGTTCGATGCCGTTGCACACGATGTCGTACTGGTGCGCGAGAACCTCGAGCGGGTCTTCGCTGTCGAGCGCGTCGAGGCCGCCCTGCGGCATCGAGAACGGGTTGTGGCTGAAATCGATCTTGCCGGTCTCCTCGTTCAATTCGTACATCGGAAAATCGACGATCCAGCAGAAGCGGAACGCGCGCTCCTCGATGAGGCCAAGTTCTTCGCCGATGCGCGTGCGCGCCGCGCCGGCCAGCCGCTCCGCCTCGCCCTTCGGGCCGGCGGCGAAGAACACGACATCGCCGCCGCCGAGGCCCGCCAGCGCGGCGATGCTGCCGACCTCGTCGGGTTCGAGATTGTTGGCGATCGGCCCGCGTCCTGCGACCGGCCCGCCCGGTTCGCCGTCAAGGATGATATAGCCGAGGCCGGGCGCACCCATCTCGGACTTGGCCCAGGCATCCATGCGGTCCTGAAAGGACGAGCGCGGCCGCGCCGCCGAGCCCGGCGCCGGGATCGCCCGAACGACGCCGCCTTCTTCGACGATGCGGCGGAAGGCGCGGAATTTCGAGCCGGCGAACACCGCGGAGACATCGGCAATGACGAGCGGGTTGCGCAGGTCGGGTTTGTCGGTGCCGTAGCGCAGCGCCGCCTCGGCAAAGGTGATGCGCGGAAAGGGGATCGGGGTTACCGTGCGCCCGCCGGCGAACTCCTCGAAGACGCCGTGCAGCACCGGCTCGACCGCCGCGAACACATCGTCCTGGGTCACGAACGACATTTCCAGGTCGAGCTGATAGAATTCGCCGGGCGCCCGGTCGGCACGCGCCGCCTCGTCGCGAAAGCAGGGCGCGATCTGGAAGTAGCGGTCGAACCCGGCGACCATCAGCAATTGTTTGAACTGCTGCGGCGCCTGCGGCAGCACGTAGAATTCGCCGGGATGCAGCCGGCTCGGCACGTAATAGGGCCGCGCCCCTTCGGGCGAGTCGGCGGTCAGGATCGGCGTGTGGAACTCGGTAAAGCCCTGCGCGATCATGCGCCGGCGGATCGACGCGATGACCCCGGCACGCAGCATGATATTGCTGTGCATGCGTTCGCGCCGCAGGTCGAGAAAGCGATAGGTCAGCCGCAAATCTTCGGGGTATTCGGCCTCGCTGTTGACCGGGAACGGCAGCGGCTCCGCCGCCGACAGCAGTTCGAGCGCATCGATCGCCAGCTCGACCTCGCCGGTCGGCAGGTTGGGGTTGACGGTATCGGGCGAGCGCTCGACGACGCGGCCGGTCAGCGACACGACGCTTTCGAGCCGCAGCGCATCGACCGCCGCGAACAGCGCCGAGGACACGTCGACGACGCATTGCGTGATGCCGTAGTGGTCGCGCAGATCGATGAACAGCAGCTGGCCGTGATCGCGCTTGCGGTGCACCCAGCCCGCGAGACGGGCGGTCGCGCCGGCGTCGGCGAGGCGCAGCGCGCCGCAGGTATGGGTGCGATAGGCGTGCATGATCCAGGGCGTTCCGAACGAGACAGCCGACGGCCGGCGAACACCGCACGGATCGGCCGCCTTGTCAAGAAACCCGGCCGGCCGCGCTGTCGCGGGCCGGCGGCAGGAGATCAGTTCCAGTCGAGCGTCAACTGGCCGTTCTGCATGTCGTAGCTGCGCAGCCGCGTCAGGAAGCTCTGGCCGAGCAGCGAAACCGGCAGGTTCTGATGCACCAGCGCCGGAACGTCGTAGATCGGCGCCTGGCCGATCCGGACGTCGTGCAACGTGACCGGCGCGCCGTTCGTAGCGCCGTTGGCGGTCGCGGTCTGCACCGTAAACTTCAGCGCGCCGGGATCGATGCCGGCCGCCTGGGCGTCATGCATCGTCAGCGAGACCAGTGTCGCACCGGTATCGACGAGAAAATGGACCGGCGCGCCGTTGACCAGGGCGTCGATGTACACGTGGCCCTGCGCATCGGCCGGGAAGACCTGCGCGCCGGGCGCCCAATTCTGTGGTTGTGCCGCGACCGGCGCCGGCGCGGGCGCCAACGCGAGCGCGGGGTTGGAGCGTACCGGTGCGGGCCGCGGCAGGACATGCGGCAGGATGACCGACGCCAACAGCGCCAGCCCGCCCCAGATCAGCAACTGGCGCAAGGCCCAATTCTTCATCTCCGGCTGCCTTCTTCGCGTCGCCCGCCGCGAGCGATGGTGCACGATCCGCGGTTAAGGCGCGGTAAATCGCGTCTGACGCCGGCGGCGGACGTTTCTTTCAAGTGAGAGAGAGGGCGCGAAGAGCGCGATTCATCGTTTGTTTTGACGAGACTTAATCGACGACGAGGAGTTGCGATGCGCACGCTGGCCGATCTCGTCCGCGACCACGAGCCGGTCGTGTTCCCGCCGGGCGCGAATGTCAAGGAGGCTGCCCGGCGCATGCGCGAGCGCGGCGTCGGCGCCGTGCTGGTCGCCGACGATGCCCGGCTCATCGGCATCTTCACCGGCCGCGACGCGATCGGCCGCATCCTTGCCGAGGGGCGCGACCCGGCGGCGACGACGCTCGCCGAGGTCATGACGGAGAACCCCGAGACGATGACGCCGCGGCACACCGCGATCGAGGCGTTACGCATGATGCGGGACGCGCGCTGCCGGCATCTGCCGATCGTCGAGGAGGGGCGCATCGTCGGCATCGTATCGCGCGGCGATTTCCGCGGCACCGAACAGGACCGGCTCGATGAGGAAACCGGCCTGTGGGAGCGCATCGCCTATTGAGGCTCGTTGGCGCATAATGGAGCACGCTGTTCCGGCGCGCGGGCACTGCATCGTCATTGTCGAAGCTTGGGGAAATCGTCGATGGCCGAA
>DATJSO010000073.1:0-25116 GCA_035504075.1 Allostellaceae bacterium
CGTTGGCCGTGTCCTCCGCGGCGGCAACCTGCCCCGGCTGCGCCAGGCCGAGGTTGCGGTTTGTCATGGGATTGGTGCCGTCCTGGAATGCCTGCCAGATCGCTTGCTCGCCGGGGCCAGGCGGCAGGCCGGTTTCGGGATCGACGCGGTAGAGCTGAACACCGGGCGGGATGCGGAATTCGGTCGGCGGCTGGTCCTTCAGCGCCGCCATCATGAAATCGCGAAATATCGGCGCTGCGACGACCGCCGCCTGCTCGCCGCTGCCGAGCGAGACCGGCTGGTCGTAGCCGACAAACACGCCGGCGGCGAGATCGGGGGTGAAGCCCTCGAACCAGGCGTCCTGGAAATTGCTGCTGGTGCCGGTCTTGCCGGCGATCGGCCGGCCGACCACGGCGACCGCGCGGCCGGTGCCGCGCTGAACGACGCCTTCCATCATCTGGACAACCTGGAACGCCGCCGCCGGATCGGCGATCCGCTGGCGGGTGTCCGGGACGACCGGCACCGGCTGGTCGTGCCATTCGACATTGCTGCATTCGGGGCACGGGCGCGTGTCGGCGCGATAGATCGTCCTGCCGTTGCGGTCCTGCACCCGGTCGATCAGCGTCGGCGTGATCCGCTCGCCGCCGTTGACGAGCATTGCGTAGGCGGCGGTGAGCCGCAGCGGCGTCGTCAAGCCGGCGCCGAGCGACATCGAATAATCGTGCGGCATCTTGTCCATGATGCCAAAGCTCTCGACCGTTTTGGCCAGCGCATCGAGGCCGATGATCGCGAGGGTGCGCGCCGCCATGACATTGATCGAATGTTCGAGGCCGACCAGCATCGTCGTCGGCCCGCCGAAGCGGTCCTCGTAATTGTGCGGCTCCCACAGCGGCAGCCCCGGCCCCTGGCTCAGCGCGATCGGCGCGTCGAGGATCAGCGTCGATGGCGTGAAACCGTGTTCGAGCGCGGTCAGATAGAGGAACGGCTTGATCGCCGACCCCTCCTGCCGCTCGGCCTGCGTCGCGCGATCAAACTGGCTCATCTCGAAACTGAAGCCGCCGGTCATCGCCAGCACCCGCCCGGTATGCGGGTCGATCGCGACGAGCGCCCCGGACACCTCCGGAATCTGGCACAGGTTGAACAGGCGATCGGACGCCTTGGCGACGGTCGGTCCGCCGGATGGCACCGCCGTCCCGACGGCGGCGGCGAGTGGCGCGACCAGAACCAGATCGCCCGGCTTTACAACATCGCCGGCGCGGCGCGGAAACGGACCCAGCGTGCCGTCGGCTCGCAGCGGCCGCGCCCAGCGCATCGCGGAGAACGGGATCCAGCCGGTCCCGCCGCCTTTGCGGCCGATCGCGGCGCCGCCCGGTTCGGCACGCAGCACGACTGCCAAGTGCCAGCCGACCCCGTCGGCTCCGGCCGGCAGCGCCCGCCCTGCCAGCCGCTCCGGCCAGCCGGGACCGGGATCGATATGCCCGACCGGGCCGCGCCAGCCGCCATGCGCCCGATCGTAGCGGATCAGCCCCTCGCGCAGCGCCGCGTCGGCCGCCTTCTGCATCGCCGGGTCGAGGCTGGTGCGCACCGACAGCCCGCCCTCGTACAGCGCCGTCTCGCCGTAGCGCGCCACCAGTTCGCGCCGCACCTCCTCGGCGAAATACGGCGCGTCGACCACCTCGGCCGCCCTGCGTTGGCGCAGCACGAGCGGCTCGGCTTTTGCAGCGGCCGCCTGGGCGGTGCTGATGTAGCCGTCTTCCGCCATGCGATCGAGCACCCAGTCGCGGCGCGCCTTGGCCGCCTCGGGAAAGCGCTCGGGATTGTAGTTGTTAGGGGCCTTCGGCAGGCCGCCGAGAAACGCCGCCTCGCTCAAGGTCAACCGGTCGAGCGATTTGTCGAAATAGGTCAGCGCCGCCGCCGCGACGCCGTAGGCGCCGGCGCCGAGATAGATCTCGTTCAGATAAAGTTCGAGGATGCGGTCTTTCGGCAGCGCCGCGTCGATCTTGGTAGCGAGCAGGATCTCCTTGACCTTGCGGGCGATCGACAACTCGTTCGACAGCAGCATGTTCTTTGCGACCTGCTGGGTGATCGTCGAGGCGCCGAGCGGCCGGCGATGACTGCGCCAGCGCCCGAGGTCGGTTACCGCGGCCCGCAGGATAGAGACCGGGTCGATGCCGTGATGGGTGTAAAAATTCTTGTCCTCGGCGGAGACAAAGGCCTCGGTAACGCGCTTCGGGATCGCTTCGATCGGGACAAAAACGCGCCGCTCGGTCGCATATTCGGCCAATAGCCGGCCGTCGCCCGCCTGAACGCGCGTCATGATCGGCGGCTGGTACATGGCGAGCTGCTGGTAATCCGGCAGGTCGCGCCCAAAATACCAGACCGTCAGCCCGGCGAAGACGCCGCCGGCTATTGCCGCCAAAACCATGCAGACAAAGAGGATTCGAACGACCTTCAACGACGCGCGCAACGGCGCACACTCCCCTGACGCACATGGCGCGGCAATCGCCGCGGCATTTGCGGGCGGCGTTATGCGCCAACCCTGTGGCTATTCCAAGGCGGTTCCGGCCGCGCGACCGCTGCGCGCCGTGCGTCGTCCGGCCGCCGGCGCCGTGAATGCCGAGGAAACCATTGTCGCGGCGGCAATTGGCCGTTACATTGCATGTTGCGAATCCGCCTGCCGGGCCCGAGCCCGGCGGCCTCGTGATGTTCGCTTGTCCCACCGGCAAAGCCTCTGGGACCGGGGCGCGAGGCCAGGCATGTCGATCGTAACTTGAAGCAGAGCGTGTCTGCCGACGCGACGCCAAACCAGAAAATTACGCGACGCTATGATCCCAGACGCACCCGGCTTTCATCCGCACCGTCTTTATTCAAACACCATCGCGCCGCCGGCCGCCTCGGCGACGGCCGCTGCCGCGCGCCCCGGAGTTCCGCCAGAATGGCAAAACGCATGCTCATCGATGCCGCCCACCCCGAAGAAACCCGGGTGGTCGTAACCAGCGGTACACGTCTCGAAGACTTCGATTTCGAGTCGTCCACGAAAAAACAGGTCAAGGGCAACATCTATCTGGCAAAGGTGACGCGGGTCGAGCCGTCGCTGCAGGCCGCCTTCATCGACTATGGCGGCAACCGGCACGGCTTCCTCGCGTTCAGCGAGATCCATCCGGATTACTACCGGATCCCGGTCGGCGATCGACGGGCGGACGATTTCGAGCTGCTCCCCGGTGATGGCGCCGCCGCCGAAACCGCGGGCGAGGACGCGGGCGTGCCTCTCGCCAATGCCCTGCCCGAGCCGGTCCGCGTGCCGAACGAGGTGGCCGACGACGAAACCGGCTACGGCATCGAACTGGACGAGGCGGCCGCCGGCGCAGACGATCCGGAGCCCGGGCCCTTTGATCACGACGCGCCACCGGCGCCGGAACCGGCCGAGCCGGTGTTCTGGGTCGGGCCGGCCGCCGAGGATCGGGACGCCGCACCAGCCTCCGACGAGGCGGACGACGACGCAGCCGCCGCCTGGGACCGGCGCGCTGACGAGACGGGCGGCGGTTCCGTCGCTGTTCCTGCCTCGGCCGAAGCGGCCGAACGCTATGGCCTCGAAGCGGCGACGATCGCGCTGCGCCTCGACAGCGATTCGCGGCTTGCGAACGATCCCGGCGAACTCGCCTATATCGGTCGCGGCGGTGTCGGCGAACCGACCGGTGAAGCGGACGGGGCGCCCGGCGAAAACGAAAATGTCGAGACCTTCGGCGGCGACGAGGTCGAGGAGGTCGAGGAGGCGGATGCCGACGAGCGCCGCCGCTATCAACCGGGTCGTCATTACAAGATCCAGGAAGTCATTAAACGGCGCCAGATCATGCTGGTGCAGGTCGCCAAGGAAGAGCGCGGCAACAAGGGCGCGGCGCTGACCACCTACCTGTCGCTCGCCGGGCGCTATTGCGTGCTGATGCCGAATACCAACCGTGGCGGCGGTGTGTCGCGCAAGATCACTAGCATCGCCGATCGGCGGCGATTGAAAGACATCCTTGAAGACCTGGAGATCCCCGAAGGCATGGGGGTCATCGTCCGCACCGCCGGCGGCGAGCGCTCGAAGGCCGAGATCAAGCGCGACTATGAATACCTGCTGCGGCTGTGGAACGAGATCCGCGACCTGACGCTCAAATCGACGGCGCCGGCGCTGATCTACGAGGAAGGCAACCTGATCAAGCGCTCGATCCGCGACCTCTACGCGCGCGACATCGACGAGGTTCTGGTCGAGGGCGAGGAGGCCTACAAGACCGCCAAGGCCTTTATGCGCACGCTGATGCCGAGCCATGCGAAACGCGTGCAACCCTATCGCGACCCGCAGATCGGCCTCTTCCATCGCTTCCAAATCGAAACGCAGATCGACGCGATCCATTCGCCGGTCGCGCAGTTGCGCTCGGGCGGCTACCTCGTGATCAACCAGACGGAGGCGCTGGTTGCCATTGACGTCAATTCGGGCCGCTCGACGCGCGAGCGCAATATCGAGGAAACCGCGCTGCGCACCAATATCGAAGCGGCCGAGGAAATCGCCCGGCAGCTGCGCCTGCGCGACCTCGCGGGGCTCATCGTCATCGATTTCATCGACATGGAGGAGCACCGCAACCAGATTGCGGTGGAGCGCCGACTGAAGGACGCGCTGAAAAACGACCGCGCACGCATCCAGGTCGGCCGCATCAGCCCATTCGGCCTGTTGGAGATGTCGCGGCAGCGGCTGCGTCCCTCGCTCGCCGAAGCCTCGACCCAGCCGTGCCCGCATTGCGGCGGCACCGGCTTTATCCGCTCGGTCGAGTCGACGGCATTGCATGTGCTGCGCTCGATCGAGGAGGAGGGGATCCGCCGCCGCGCGGCCGAAATCTGCATCTACGTGCCGATAAACGTCGCGCTCTACATGCTCAACCAGAAGCGCGAGTCGCTGAACCAGATCGAGAGCCGATACGGCATCAAGGTCGTCGTCGCGCGCGACGATTCGCTCGTGCCGCCGGCCTTCCGCCTGGAGCGCCTGCGTCCGTTCGGCGTTGGCGAGGCGCCGCCGCTGCGCACCGTGCAGGCGCCGAGCTTTGCCGAGCAGGAGGAAGAGAAAGAAGAAGAAGAAGCGGCTGTTGACGCTTCGGAGACGACAGAGGAAGCCGCCGAGTTGAACGGCGACGAGCGCGGCCGGCGGCGGCGGCCGCGCCGGCGCCGCCGCATCCGCGAACCGCGCGAGGCGGCGGCCGGCGGCCGCGACGCAGGCGCCCCAAGCGAGACGGCTGCCGGCGACAGCGACCTTGCTGCGCCGGCGGAAACGGCGGCTGCCCACGACAGCGAGGCGGCGGCGCGTGACAGCGATGCCGACCGTCGCCGCCGGCGGCGCGGCCGGCGCGGCGGGCGGCCCCGGCCGCATCGCGAGGAAGCGGCGGACGGCGCGCTCGCCGAGCCGGTCGCCGCGGAGGCAATCGAGGTGGTGCCGAGCGCCGAGGAGCCGGAAGCGGCGGATGCGGCATACATGCCGCTGCCCGAACCGGAGACATGGGCCTACGACGAAGTCGGCATCGAGACGGCGAGCCTGGCACCGCTCGCCGGCGAGGCGGCCGCGCCGCCGCCTGCGATACGCGCGGAACCCGCACGCGACAGCGAACCGCAGCCGACTGCTGAAGCCGAGGAAGGGGTGCCGTTCGTCAGCGACGGCGAGCGCGTCCTCGAGGAGGCCGGCGCCGACGCGGCATCGCCGCCGCAGGCCGACCCTGACGCGGCACGCTCGCGCCAGGCCGAAGACGTGCTGACGGTCGGCGAACGGCCGGCCAACCCGCGACGCGGCTGGTGGCAGCGTCTGACACAATCGTAAGCGGCGCACGCAGAGCGGCGCACAACAGATCAGTCGCCGAGCAAACCGCACGACGACCGGACCTAGCCGCCGCGCGGCGCGCTCCTGCCCGCCAGGGCCGCCAGGGAGTTGCCATCGTGATCAGCCTGTCCCCGATGCGACGAGTCGCCGTTCTGCTATGTGTCGCCGCCGTTGTATCGCTCGCCGCGACTTCGGCATCGGCCGCCGAATTCAGCGCGCAGCAGCGCCAGGCGATCGAAGGCATCGTGAAGGATTATCTCGCAAGCCATCCGGAAATCGTCGTCGACGCGCTGCAGGCCGCCGACGCCAAGATGAAGGGCCAGGCTCAGGACAAGGCCGCCTCCGCGCTGACAACGCACCGGCGCGAAGTGTTTGACGATCCGGCAAGCCCGGTCGGCGGCAATCCGGAGGGTGACGTGACCCTCGTCGAGTTTTTCGATTACCGGTGCCCCTATTGCAAACAGGTCGAGCCGGCGCTTGAATCGCTGCTGCGGCAAGACCACGATCTTCGCATCGTCTACAAGGAATTTCCGGTGCTCGGGCCGGCATCGGTGACGGCGGCAAAAGCCGCGCTCGCGGCGCAGAAACAGGGCAAGTTCGCCGCCTTTCACCGGGCGATGATGGCGCTGAAAGGCCAGATCGATGACGCGGCGGTGTTTACCGTTGCCGGATCGGTCGGGTTGCGCGTCGGGCGCCTGAAGCGCGAGATGCAGGACCCCGCCATCACGCAGCAGCTCAAGGCCAATTTCGCGCTGGCCGAAGCGCTCAACATCGACGGCACACCGGGCTTTGTTATCGGCGACCAGATCGTGCCCGGCGCGATCGGCCTCGACGACCTGAAGGAGTTGATTGCCGCTACCCGCAAGCAGGCGCCGCGCGGCTAGCCTGTGGCTACGATGCGGTCAAGGCAGCCTCGATCTCGCCGGTGATCGCAACGTCGCCCGGCCGCACCTGCGACGGCCACGCGCCGGCGAGCTGACCATCCGGGCCGACCAGGTATTTGTGGAAATTCCAGCGCGGCGCGCCGGCATCGCCCAAATTGGCGGCGACCCAGCGGTAAAACGGGTGTGCGGCGGCACCGCTGACGCGGCATTTTTCGGTCAGCGGAAAATCGACCTGGTAATTGGTGTCGCAGAATTTTCGGATTTCGGCGGCGCCGCCCGGCTCCTGCTCGCCGAAATCGTTCGACGGCACGCCGAGCACAACAAGGCCGCGGTCGCGGAAGCGTCGCCACAGCGCTTCGAGGTCGCGGTATTGCGGCGTGTAGCCGCAATAGGACGCGACATTGACGACGAGCACCGGGCGACCGCGCCAATCGGCGAGCGGCAGCCGCTCACCGTCGAGCGAGACAAACTCGAACTGGTAGGCGTCGCCCGCCCCGGCCGCATCGTTCGCCATGTGCCTCACCCCGTCATTATGAAACGCCGGCCGCCGCGCTAACGGACCGCCGCGGCGGCATGGTGCCCGCGCAGCAACGCGATTGCGGCGCTCAGCTGCGCGTCATGCGTCGTGCCGATGTCCTTCGGATTAATCGGATGGGCTTCTTCCGCCTCGCTCGCGATGGCGCCGGCGGACGGCGCCGGCGCCTTCTCGGTCGGCGCCAGTGCGCCGGTCGGCTTCAGCGTCCCGAACAGGTCGCTCTCATAGGTCATGATCGCATTCGCGACCTGCTCGCTCTTGGGCAGCGTGACGACCTCGTCCGGGGTAATTCCCTGACCTTGGATCGAGCGTCCGGAGGGCGTGTAGTAGAGCGCCGTCGTCAGCCGCAGCGCACCCTGTCCTTCGATCGGGATGATGCTCTGCACCGATCCCTTGCCGAAGCTGCGGGTCCCCATGATCGTTGCGCGGCCGTGGTCCTGCAGGGCACCGGCGACGATCTCCGAGGCGGAGGCGGAAGCACCGTTGATCAGCACGACCATCGGCGTGCCTTGGATCAGGTCGCCGTTGGCCGGCGCGTCGTAAACCCGGTTTTCGTCGGCTTCGCGGCCGCGCGTCGAGACGACGATGCCGCCGTCGAGAAAATCGCCGGCGACATCGACCGCGGCGTCGAGCAGGCCGCCCGCATCGTTGCGCAGATCGAGCACGAACCCGGTGAAGCGACCGCCGGCCTCGCGCCGCATCTGGAAAATCGCGGCGCGCAATTCGGCCGGGGTGTTGTCGTCGAACGTACTGATCCGGGCATAGCCGATCCGTCCCGGTTCCAAGGCCGATTTGACCGATCGCACATGGATGACGGCGCGGGTGATCGGCACGTTGAATTCACCCCTGTTGGCGCGCGCGATCGTCAGGATGACCCGACTGCCGGGCGCGCCGCGCAGGCGCCGTACGACCTCGCTGATCTCCATGCCGACGAGCGGCTGGCCGTCGGCCTTGACGATGCGGTCGCCGGGCTCGAGACCGGCCGCGGCGGCCGGCGTGCCGTCGATCGCCGAGATCACTTGCGGCACGCCCTGCTCGTCCGAAATCTCGATGCCGATGCCGCCGAACTGGCCGCTCGTCGTTGCCAGCAGCTCGCGGTATTCGCGCGCGGTCATATAGTCGGAATGCGGGTCGAGCTGGCTCAGCATGCCCTTCAGCGCACCGTCGACCAGCTTGTCCTGGGTGACCGGCACGACGTAATTCTGCTCAACCTCGTGCATCGCATCTTCGATGCGGCTGAGATTGCTGCTGCTGAGCGGCGGATCGCCGGCGGGGGCGGCCGGCGAACTGCTGCAGCCGGCAACGCCGAGGACAAGAGAGAGCGCGCCGATGACGGCCGCCGTCTTGCGGCCCCGCACCGGCGTAGCGCGCCGCGATCGGGACAGCATCATGGTTCGTAGTCGGGCTGCTGGCGCGGATGCGCCGCGGCGAAAGCGTCGAGCGTTACGCAAGCGTGAAATATCCTTGCAACGGTCGGGTATGGCGTCATATCGAGCCGGTAGCGTTCGGCATTGACCACCTGGGGCACCAATGCAATGTCGGCGAGTGTCGGCTGATCGCCGTGGCAGAATCGGCCGGTCCGGCGGTCCGGCGCCAACAGGCCTTCGAGCGCCGCAAAGCCGTCCGCGATCCAGTGATTGTACCAAGCCTCGATGTCGGCCTCACTGCGGCCCAACTGGCGATGGAGATACCGCAGCACCCGCAGATTGTTGAGCGGATGAATGTCGCAGGCGACGATCGCGGCCAATGCCCGAACCCGGGCGCGGCCAGCCGGATCGCGCGGCAACAGCGGCGGTTCGGGGTGGATCTCGTCAAGGTATTCGATGATCGGCAGCGATTGGGTCAGCCGCTCATCTCCGACGTCGAGCACCGGCACAAGGCCCTGCGGGTTGACCCCGAGATAGGCCGGCTGCGACTGGTCGCCGCGCCGCAGATGGATAAAAGCGCTCTCATAATCAAGCCGCTTCAGATTGAGCGCGATGCGCACGCGGAACGCCGCCGAGGATCGGGAATAGCCGTAAAGCTTCATCGCGGATGCCCGTCGCGAGGCCGTGTGTGAGGAGACGTTACTCCGCCGCGGCCGGCGCGGGAAGACTGCGGCCGCAAGCGCCGAATTCGGCGCAGCAACCGGGCCGCGGGTTTCTGGATTATACCGTCAGGTGGGCGCGAACGGCGGTTTCGTCCATTTCGCCGCGGCGGCCGGACAGCACGACCTCGCCGCGCTCCATGACGAGCCAGCAAGCGGCCAGGTCGCGCGCGAATTCGAAATACTGCTCGACCAGGAGGATCGCCATGTCGCCCTTGGCGGCGAGCCGCTCGACGATACGGCCGATATCCTTGATAATCGACGGCTGAATTCCTTCAGTCGGCTCGTCGAGGATCAGCAGCCGCGGCCGGGTGATCAGAGCGCGGGCGATCGCCAGTTGCTGCTGCTGGCCGCCCGACAGATCGCCGCCGCGGCGACCCAGCATGTCCTTAAGGACCGGGAACAGCTCGAATATCTCATCCGGTATCCGTTTGTGCCGGCGCGGCAGCACGGCAAATCCGGTTTCGAGATTTTCGCGCACCGTCAGCCGCGGGAAGATCTCGCGGCCCTGCGGCACCAATGCGAGGCCCGCGCGCGCCCGCTGGTAGGGCGGCAGCGCGCCCAGGTCGCGGTCCTCCCAGCGGATGCGGCCGGCGCGGATCGGGTGCAGGCCGAACACTGCGCGCAACAGACTCGTCTTGCCGACGCCATTGCGGCCGAGGATGCAAGTCACCTCGCCCGCTTTCGCGGTCAGGCTGACGCGGCGCAGCGCCTGGCTGGCGCCGTAATAGAGATCGACCGCTTCGACCGAGAGCATCGTTCAAACCGCATCGTCATTGCCGGGCCTGACCCGGCAATCTGGGCACCGGTTCCGCGAGACTGGAGATGCCCGCGTCAAGCGCGGACATGACGGGAATGGACAGAACGGCATCGCTCAGCGCCCGAGATAGACTTCGATGACGCGGGCGTTGTTCTGGATCGTATCGATCGATCCTTCCGCCAGAACGCGCCCCTCGTGCAAGACCGTGACCTTGACGCCGAGGGCGCGGACGAACGCCATGTCATGCTCGACGACGACGACGCTGCGGCTCCTGTTGATCTCGCGCAGCAACTCCGCGGTTGCGGCGGTCTCCGCGTCGGTCATGCCGGCAACCGGCTCGTCCACCAGCAGGAGCTTCGGGTCCTGCGCCAGCAGCATGCCAATCTCCAGCCATTGCTTCTGGCCATGCGACAGGTCCGCGGCGCGGCGGTCGCGCTCGTCGGAGAGGCGGATCGTCGCCAGCAGCTCGTCGATCCGCATGCGCTCCCGCGCCGTCTCGCGCGCCGCCAGCGCAAAGCGCGGGCTGCGGTCGCCGGCCAGCGCCAACAGCAGGTTGTCGCGCACCGACAGCGGTTCGAACACGGTCGGCCGCTGGAATTTGCGACCGATGCCGAGGCGGGCGATCGCCGGCTCGTCGAGCTTTCTGAGATCGATGTCGGCGCCGAACACGACGTGACCCTCATCGGGGCGCGTCTTGCCGGTGATGACGTCCATCATCGTCGTCTTGCCGGCGCCATTGGGGCCGATCACGGCCCGCATCTCGCCTGGTTCGAGCACCAGCGACAGATCGTCGAGCGCCTTGAACCCGTCAAAGGATACCGTGACGCCGTCGAGGTAGAGAAGCGTCGGCTCCTTCATTGCGCCACCTCGCGCATCGCCGCCTCGGCCGCGGCGGAGCGGCGGTCGCGCTCCGCGGCTGCCATCGGGCCGCGCCCGGCGAACAGGCCGATCAAACCGCGCGGCAGCAACAATGTGACGAGGATGAACAGCCCGCCGATCGCGAACAGCCAGACCTCCGGCAATGCGCTGGTCAGCCACGTCTTGCCAAGATTGACCAGCACCGCGCCGAGGATCGCGCCCGACAACGTGCCGCGGCCGCCGACAGCGACCCAGATCACCGCCTCGATCGAATTGCCGGGGGCGAATTCGGACGGGTTGATGATGCCGACCTGCGGCACATAGAGCGCGCCGCCGATGCCGGCGATGACGGCCGACACCGTCCACACGAAGAGCTTATAGGATTCCGGCCGGTAGCCGAGAAACCGGGTGCGCGACTCGGCGTCGCGCACCGCGACCAACACCTTGCCGAAGCGCGAGCGGGTCATCGCGCGGGCGAGCAGGTATGCGAGCGACAAGACCGCCGCCGTCGCCAGCATCAGTCCGACCGAGGTCGTCTCCGCATCAAGCGGAAAGCCGAGAATATCTTTGAAATCGGTCATCCCGTTGTTGCCGCCGAACCCCATGTCGTTGCGGAAGAACGCCAGCATCAACGCATACGTCAGCGCCTGCGTGATGATCGACAGATAGACGCCGGAAACGCGCGAGCGGAATGCAAACCAGCCGAACACGAAGGCCAGCACGCCCGGCACGAGCGCCACCATCAGCAGCGCGAACCAGAAATGATCGAAGCCATACCAGTACCACGGCAATTTGTTCCAGCCGATAAAGACCATGAAATCCGGAAGGATCGGATTCGCATAGACGCCGCGCGCGCCGATCTCGCGCATCAGGTACATGCCCATCGCGTAGCCGCCGAGCGCAAAAAATGCGGCGTGGCCGAGCGTCAAGATGCCGACATAGCCCCATACGAGATCGATCGCCAGCGCGAGGATCGCGTAGCACAGGTACTTGCCGGCGACGGAGACGACAAAGTTGGGCACGTGGAACGCGCTTGCCGTCGGAACCAGCAGGTTCAGCGCGGCGAGCAGCAGGGCGCCGCCGAGCACGCAGCCCAGGGTGACGGCGCTCGCATGATCGGCGCGCATCACGCCTCCGCCGCCCGGCCCTTCACCGGGAAGAGACCTTGCGGCCGCCGCTGGATGAAGAGGATCAGGAATACGAGGACGATGATCTTGGCGAGAACGGCGCCCTCGAACGGCTCGACGAACTTGTCGACGATGCCGATCAGCATCGCGCCGAACAGCGTGCCCCACAGATTGCCGACGCCGCCGACCACGACGACGATGAAGCTGTCAACGATGTAGTTCTGGCCGAGATTAGGGCTGACATTGTCGATCTGCGACAAGGCCACGCCGGCGATGCCGGCGATGCCGGAGCCAAGGCCAAAGGTCAATGCGTCGATCCACGGCGTCCGGATGCCCATGACTGCCGCCATGCGGCGGTTCTGCATGACGGCGCGGATGCTGCGGCCGAGCCCGCCCCACCGCAGCACTGCCATCAATGCGCCGAGCACGAGCAGCGCGAACAGAATGATCCACAGCCGGTTGACCGTCAGCACCAGCCCGCCCAGCTGCAATGAGCCGCTCATCCAGTCCGGCGAGGTCACGTCCTGGTTCGTCGGGCCGAAAATGCTGCGCACCGCCTGCTGCAGGACAAGGCTCAGCCCCCAGGTCGCGAGCAGCGTTTCGAGCGGCCGGCCATACAGGAAGCGGATCAGGCACCGTTCGATGACGACGCCGAGACCGCCGGCGACGAGAAACGCCGCCGGCACGGCGACCAGGATGCCAAATTCGGAGAGGCCCGGGGTCGCCGCAGCGATCAGCTGCTGCACGACAAAGGTCGTGTAGGCGCCGATCATGACCATCTCGCCATGCGCCATGTTGATGACGCCCATGACGCCGAACGTGATCGCCAGCCCGGCGGCGGCCAGCAGCAGCACGGCGCCGAGGCTGATGCCGTAATAGACGTTTTCGACGAGGCCCCAGAGCTTGAGGCGCCGGTCGATCGTACGGATGGCATCGGCGGTCGCGGCGGCAACCGGCGGCGACTGACCGTGCAGCGACGCCAACAGGTTGCGCGCCGACAGATCGGAGCGCGCCGACAGCTCGTTGATCGCGGCGATGCGCGCCGCATCGCTGCCGGTGTCGGAATTGAGCAATGCCGCCGCCTCGGCCTCACGCAGCAGGCGGGCGACGCCGGCGTCCGTCTCGCTTTTCAGCGCCCGCAGGATCAGCGGCAACGCACCGGGATCCGCCGATTGGTAGAGCGCGTCGGCTGCTCTGGCGCGCCTCGCAGCGCTTTTCGAGAAGAGGCCGAGAGCGCCTTCGGCAGTCTCAATCGCGCCGCGCACGGCGTCGCTGACGATGACCCGCCGCAGGTTGACCGGCGACGGCGGGCTCGCGACCGGCGCGCCGGTGCGGGCGTCGACAAACCCGTTGGCGGCGCGGATATAAAGCGGCGGATCGGGACGCGGCCATTTCCACGCGAACAGCGTGCCGTCGCGCAACGCATCGATGACGGCAGCAGCGCGCGGGTTGCCCGAAGTTGCGAGCGCCTGCACCCCCCGCGCCTCGGTATCGGCGTTGGTCGCCGCGATCTGCGAAAACGGATCATCGCCGGCGGCGCGCGCACTCCAGCACCATTGCAGGCCCAGCAGGAGCAGCGCGATGAGTACGACCCCCCGCAAGAATCGGCCGCCGCCGCTCTCGCCTCCCACCGCGCCGCTCCTATCCTGCCACTCAGGCCTTTTTGACGCTCCCCAGGCACTTGCCGGCGACGACGTCGTAATTGCCGCACGACATCGGCGGCAGCCAATCGCCGATCAGGTTCTTGCTCTCCGGCAGGTAGGGCGACCACGGCTGCGCGACGACGAGGCCGGGCGTCTGCCAGACGATGTTGAACATGCCGTTGCCCTGCACCTCGCCGATCAGCACCGGCTTTGTCAGATGGTGGTTCGGCATCATCGTCGCGTAATCGCCCGACAGGTTCGGATGCGAGACGCCGATCATCGCGTCGATGACGGCGTCATGGTCGGTCGTGCCAGCCTTCTCGACCGCCTTCACCCACATGTTGAAGCCGATGTAATGCGCTTCCATTGGGTCGTTGAAGACGCGCTTGTCGTCCTTCGCGAAAGCCTTGAAGGCCGCGACGACCTCCTTGTTAAGCGGGGTGTCTACGCTCTCGAAGTAATTCCAGGCCGCCAGATGGCCGACCAGCGGCTTGGTATCGATGCCGGCCAATTCCTGCTCGCCGACGCTGAAGGCGACGACCGGGATGTCGGTCGCCTTGATGCCCTGGTTGCCCAGCTCCTTGTAGAACGGCACGTTGGCATCGCCATTGATCGTCGAAACGACGGCGGTCTTCTTGCCGGCCGAGCCAAACGCCTTAATCTTGGCCACTTCGGCCTGCCAGTCGGAATAACCGAACGGCGTATAATTGATCATCATGTCGGCGGGGGCGACGCCCTTCGACTTCAGATAGGCTTCGAGGATCTTGTTGGTCGTGCGTGGATAGACGTAGTCGGTGCCTTCCAGCACCCAGCGCTTCACGCCAACCTGGTTCATCAGGTAATCGACGGCCGGGATTGCCTGCTGGTTCGGCGCTGCGCCGGTATAGAACACATTGCGGCTGCACTCCTGTCCCTCGTATTGGACGGGATAAAGCAGGATGCCGTTGAGCTGCTCGAAGACCGGCAATACCGATTTGCGCGACACCGAGGTCCAGCAGCCGAACACCGCCGCCACCTTGTCGACCGACAGGAGCTGCTTTGCCTTTTCGGCGAAGAGCGGCCAGTTGGAAGCGGGATCGACGACGACCGGCTGCAATTGCCGGCCCATGACGCCGCCCTTTTTGTTCTGCTCGGCGATCAGCATCAGCATCACGTCCTTCAGCGGCGCCTCGCTGATCGCCATCGTGCCGGATAAGGAATGCAGCACGCCGACCTTGATCGGCCCGGTTTCCGGCGCTGCCGGCGCTGCCTTGGCGCGCGGCACGGCCCCGGGAACCGGGACGGCGCCGACACCGGTCGCCGCGGCGGCCGCCAAGCCAATGCCGAGCAGACCAAGGCGCCGGCGGTCGATGATCGCGCTGTCGGACGACATGATGAGCTCTCCCCTGCAATTGCGCGGCCGGCCCCTACGCGGCCGCCGCGGCAGAGCGGAGCAAGATCGAGGCCAACCCGCGCCTCGGCATCGGGTGGCAGAGGCCGCATGCGCGGGCGGCGCGGCGCCCATATTTTAGGCAAAAGATTGCCGCGCCATTGACCACCCGGCGCAGCGCCGCCGACCGGGTGCTTGGCCGGCGGACCTACAACCGGCCGATTTCGTAATCGTCGATCGAATAGCCGAGCTGCGACAGGCCCTCTTCCAGAAATGAGCCGAGCAGCGGTGTCGAGACGAGGTATTCGGCCTCCTTGCCGTCATGCAGGCGCCTCGCCTCGCGCACCGCCTCGCGCCATTCTTCCTTGGCATAGTCGCCGCGCCCGAGCCACATCAGCGCCAAAACCTCGAGGCGTTGGGGCTCGCTCAACCCGGCAATCGCGTCGACCAGCTCCTGCCGGACGGGATTGTCGGGATTCTCCTCCAGCACATCGATTTCGCCGTCATCGGCCGGGTTGGAGCCGGAATCGACATCGGCCTCGACCTCCTCCCCGGCATCGTATTCGCGCGCCTTGATGATAATGAAGGCCAGCGTTTCGAGCGGCGTTGCCAACATCGGAATCTCCGCAAAATCGATGATCAAGGGCGTCTGTTGCCGGCATCTCCGTAGCCGACAGGCCGAACGCCGCATTGATCCAGAACCGTCGGTCTGAATATTAACGCAAGCCGCGCCCATCCTGCGGCATCCGGCGGCAGGGGCAAGCCGCCGCACGCCGCACCCGGCACAATCTTTTATAGTACGGCTGCGTCATCCACCGGGGGTGAGCGATGCACGTCACCGCGAGACGCCGCGACCGCGACGACGACCCGCAGATCGGGCGGATTGCCGCGGCGCCCGCTACCGGCGCGTCGAAATCCGCACGGTTGCGCAGCCGCAATCGGCTATTGGCAATTCTGCTCGCGAGCGTCGCGATCCTCGGTTTTCTTGTCGTCATCATGCTGGCAGTCGTCTTGCGTTATGGCCAAAGCCACCTCATCGCCGGGCTGTGAGCGGCGCGCGGCGCCGGCATTCGCCCGCCGGCGCTTTCTCGGCGTTGCCGCCGCCGGTGCGGCGCTGCTGCCGCTTGCCGGCTGCGGCGGCGACGCGAAATGGCATTCGATCGACGTCTCGGGCACGCTGCCGCCGCTCGACTTCACGATGACCCGTGCCGGGGACGGCAAACCGGTCACGCAAGCGGATTATCGCGGCAAGGTCGTGCTGCTCTATTTCGGATATACGAATTGCCCGGACATCTGCCCGACCGTGCTGGCGCATGTTTCGACGATCCTCGACCGGCTCGGACCCGATGCGCAGCGCCTGCGCATGCTGTTCGTGACGGTCGATCCCAACCGCGACACGCCGACGGTACTGGCGAAATACGTCAAGAATTTCGGGGCCGAGATCGACGGGTTGCGCGGTACGCCCGACGAACTTGCGATGCTGGCGCGGCGCTATCGCGCCGCCTATTCGGTGACGCCGGCGGTAAACGGCCATCCTTACGAGGTGACGCACAGCTCGGCGATTTATGTCTTCGACGCGGCGGGCGCGGCGCGGCTGATCATCGCCTCGCTGTCGTCGCAGAAGCCGGACATCGCCGGCACGACAGCGGATCTGCGTCGCCTCGTCGAGGCGACACGGCCGCGCGGCCTCTGGTCCCGCTTCTTTGCTTCCCTTTGAACCCGGGCTATTTACCGGTCGCGTTGCGAACCGGAAAATTCGCCGTCATCGTCGCGCCGCCAGCAAAGCGCAATATTACCGGAACCATGTTCCCCGGCCGCATCGCCCGGGCCGGCGACATGCACATCAGGTGGTAGCCGCCCGGAGCGAACCGCAACGCGCCATGCGCCGGCACCGCGACTTGCCGCACCATGACCATGCGCTCGGTGCCGTTCTGTGTGACGCTCTTGTGCAGCATCAGCGTGCCGCAGGCCGGCGAACTGGCGCCGACCAGCGTTTGCGGTGCGGCGCCGGCATTCGCCAATGTGAAATATCCGGCGGCGGGCAGCGATGCCATGATAAAGCGGAACCACTGCCCGGTCAGCGCCAGCCCGTCAGGCGCCCGGGCGAAGGCGCCCGGCGCGGCGCATAGCACGCTGATGGCGATGATGGCCGCGCTAGCGGCCAGTCCAGCTTTTCGCGCGTTCGGCAAGCGCGGCTCCCTCGTTGCTGGTTTCGATCGCGGCGTCCTCGTACCGGCGCAGCGCGCCGATCACGACCAGCATGCCGAGCACGCTCATCATCGCCGGCGGGATCCAAATGACGATGCCGCCGATATGCTGGTCGGCGATTGCATCGATCGACGGGAGGAGGCGCCCGCAGAGATCGTAATAGGGATACAGGTCAGTCCGCGACAGCGCGATGACCGCCCCGAGCGCGATCTGCGGAAACATGACGCCGAACGACAGCGCGGCGCGCGCGCCGAAGGAGATGCGCGCCGGCGGCTTGGGGCGCGGATCGAGCACGAGCCACCAGAACAGCACGCCGTCGGCGACCATGCTCCAGTTCATGACGGCGTAAAGCCGAGGGTCGAGCATCGCGCGGAAATGAACGGGCGGGATCAGCCAGAAGAACACCAGCCCGACGAACAGGAAAGCCGCCACCAGCGGCTGCTGCACGACGCGCATCGCCGCCGCGACGACCGGATGGCCGAGCACGCGGCGCAGCCGATCCGGCATGCCGTAGCGAACCGTGCCGCCGGCGGCACCGAGCGCGATCAGAAACGGCCCGATATGGTGCATCACGACATGCTGGATGCGGTTCAGAAAGAACATGTGCAGCGACCAGTATTCAAACCGGGTCTGCAGCACAGCATAGACGAGACCGACACCGACCACGTAGAAGATCCGGCACCGCATCGGCGGCCGCTCCGCCGCCGGCATCAGCGCAAGGCCGCGCCCGAACCACAGGAGCGCGAGCGCCGTTGCGCCATACACGGTCGGCGAAAACTCCCACGGCGCCCAGAACGGCATCAGCGCCGGATGCGCCGCCGACAGCCACCACAGCACCGCACCCGACGCCAGGATCGCGGCATAGGCCGACGCGCCACCCGGCCGTCCGGCCGCGGCAATCGTCGAGCCGACGCTCTCGACCGCTTCCATGTGCGGCACCTAGAGCGGCCTTGGGCGGCTTGTCAAACCGCAAATCGGCGCATCGGCACGCGACGGCGCCGGTTCGCGGTAGAATGTTGCGGACGCTCACCTCAGGCGGCAGGTCTGATGATCCCGATTGCGCCCGGCATCGCGATTTCGGAAGACGAAATCGAGGAGAGTTTCGTGCACGCCGGCGGCCCCGGCGGACAGAACGTCAACAAGGTCGCGACGGCGGTGCAGCTGCGGTTCGACGCAGCGCATTCGCCGGCGCTCAACGACCCGATGCGAGCGCGGCTGCGCCGCGCCGCCGGGCGATTGATCACGGCGGATGACGTCGTCGTGATCACCGCCCGCCGCTTTCGCACCCAGCAGCGCAACCGCGACGACGCCCGCGAACGACTGACGGCGCTGCTGCGCCGCGCCGCACAGCCGATAAAGCCGCGCCGGCCGACCCGCCCGACCGCCGCCGCACGCGCCCGCCGCCGCGCCGCCAAGTCGGCGCGCAGCGAATTGAAGCGCCTGCGCACTGAGGCGCTGGAGTAGCCCGCTGCGACGCGTCAGCGCGGTCGGCGGCGCACGAGGCTGATCGGCTTCAAGCTCATGACCGGCTCGCCCCGCTGGTTCAGCACTTCGACATGGCTGCGCACGACACCCTGTTCGGGCCGCGAGCGGGACGGCCGCGCTTCGAGGATCGTCACACGCAGGCTCAGCGTGTCGCCCGGCCGCACCGGCTTGAGCCAGCGCAATTCATCAAGACCGGGAGAAGCGACGCTCGATTGCGGCGACAGGAAGCCGTCGGCAAACAGACGCATCATCATCGCCCCGGTATGCCAGCCGCTTGCAATGAGCCCGCCGAATTGGCCGCGCGCCGCCGCATCGGGGTCAGTGTGCATCGGCTGGGGGTCGTATTTTCGGGCAAATTCGATGATGTCGTCGGCACTGACTGTCGTCGTCGCGCCCGCCGTGAAAACGGCGCCCGGCGGATAATCCTCGAAATAGCGCTCGCTCATAGCCGCTGCGGGTCGGGATAATCGATGATGCGAACCTCCTCGCTCGCCGTGTCGAGCACGGCGCAGCTCAACTGCCCGTCATTCTGCGGATCGCGCGCGTCGCCGGCCGAACCGGGATTGACCACCAGCACGCGACCCACCCGCTGCGCCAACTGCCGATGGGTATGGCCGTACAAGACGATATCGGCGTCGGCCTCGGCAAACCGCGCCAGCAACCCGCTGTTCGGATAAACATAGGTCCCGTAGGGCTGCCACGGCGTCGAATGCACGAGAAGCAGGCGCTTGCCGCCAAGCCGCAGGTCGCGGCGCTGCGGCCGCGCGGCGAGCCACTCGGCGAGCGCCGGCTCGATGCCGCTCCTGGCGCGAGCGCGCGCGCCGTGCGGCCCGAAAAACGCTTCTTCATGATTGCCGAGGATCACCTCGGCGTCGCACTCACGCAACAGGCGGACGACCTCGTTCGAAAAGCGATACTCGTAGATGCTGTCGCCGAGGCAGAGGAGCGCATCGATCTCGCCCATCAAGGCCAGTGCCCGCGTCAGCCCGGCGCTGTTGCAATGCACGTCGGAAACGACGCCGAGCCTCACGCCGGCTCTCCTAGGGGCGGGCGGCATCGCGCGCTTTTGCGGCGAGAATTACGGCGCAGCATGAGAAACCTAAAAGTGATAGAGTTAGTGATGAATAACGGTTGACGGATCGGTCGTCGAGTCTTGAGCGTTCTCTGGGCCGGAGCGCTTCCCGTATCTCGATCTCGTCCTCTGGTGGGGCGCAGCACCAGCCAACGATGTTCTGCAAAAACGAGCGGCAGGCATGACATTCGGCGATACCCTAAAGGGCCGGTTCGGTCGCTTCAACCCGCCGCAACCTGCGGGCGCCGCGCCCGGCGGCGGCCAGGGCCGGGTTTTGCCGTGGGTGGGCGGCGTGCTGCACCGCCTAGCCGGCGCGCTGGCGCTGCCGCGGCAACGCCAGCCGCACCGGGCGGCGAGCGAGCGCAAGCGGCGCCTGTCGCTCGTGCTGTGGGTCGTGCGACCGCTGCGGCTGGCGGTGGTGCTCGCGGTGCTGATGCTGATCGGCTGGGCGGCGGTCTCGGAGATGCAAACCTCCGACCTGCAGGCGGCGCTGTTCACGCGGCTCGATCGCACGATGCGTTTTGCCATGCAGCCCGGCCCAAGCCACACCGTCCGCTTTCCGCGCCAGGGACCCTACGACGAACGCCTCGGCTATTCGCAGCTGCCGCAGTTCATCGACGCGTTGCTGGCGCAGCGGTACAGGATCGATTCGCAGGCGCACTGGTCGCCCGGCCTCAGCCGCTTTGTCGAGTTCGGCGGCTTCCCGATCTACCGCGAGAAAGACACCGCCGGGCTGCGGATCTACGACGACGACGGGAAACAGGTTTACGGGGTCCAATTTCCGCGTTGGATCTACCCGGATTTTGCCAGCGTTCCGCCGCTGATCGCCAACAGCCTCAGTTTTATCGAGGACAAATACCTGCTCGATTCGCGCGAGCCCGAACGCAACCCGGCGATCGAGTGGAAGCGGTTCGGGCTGGCGGCGGTCGGCCGCATCGCCGGGGTCGTCGTCCCCGGCATTCACGCCGGCGGCGGCAGCACGCTGGCGACGCAGACGGAAAAATTCCGCCATTCCTTTGACGGGCGCACGCGCGGCATCGCGGCAAAGCTGCGGCAGATGCTGACCGCCTCGGCGCGGGCCTATATCGACGGGCCGGACACGCTGATGCGGCGCCAGCAGATCCTGACGACCTACCTCAATTCGACGCCGCTCGGCTCGATGCCCGGCTACGGCGAGGTCATCGGCGTACCGGAGGCGCTGCGGATCTGGTTCGGCACGGACTACCGTGCGGCCAGCCGAATCCTCGACGCGCAGCCGCGCACGCAGGCCGAACTCGCACGCAAGGGCGAGATCTACCGCGAGGCGCTGAGCCTGCTGTTGTCCGAGCGGCGCCCGACCTATTACCTGATGCAAGACCATCGGGCGCTGGCGGCGCTGACCGACAGGTACCTGCACGTGCTGAGCGATGCCGGCGTCATCGGGCCGCGGCTGCGCGATGCGGCGCTGGCCGCCGGCCTTAACTTCCTGACCGCGCCGCCGCCGATCGACCCGGTTTCCTACGTCAGCCAGAAGGCGACCGAGGACGTCCGCGACAAGCTCGTGGGGCTGCTTCAGCTGCCCGACCTCTACAGCCTCGACCGGCTCGATCTAAACGCCGAAACGTCGATCGATACGGCCGCGCAGGCGCGCATCACCGCGCTGCTGCAGCGTCTGTCCGATCCGGAATTCGTGCGAACGCACGACATGGTCGGCCGCCAACTGCTCGGCGGCGGCGCGCTGTCGAAGGTCACCTGGAGCTTCGTCCTCTACGAGCGGGGCGCCGACCGCAATTACGTGCGCATTCACGCCGACAGCATGAACAAGCCGTTCGACATCAATTCCGGCGGCAAGTTGATGATGGGTTCGACCGCCAAACTGCGCACGCTGATCACCTATCTCGACATCATCACCGTGTTGCACCACAGCTTTGCCGACCTGCGGGCGGGCGAATTGTCGCGGATCGCCGCAACGGCCGAGGACCCGCTGACGGCGTGGGCGGCGCAATATCTCGCTCATACCGGCGACCGCGGTTTGCAGCCGATGCTCGATGCCGCGATGCAGCGGACCTATTCCGCTGCGCCGGGATCGTTCTTCACCGGCGGCGGCGTGCAGAGCTTCGGCAATTTCGAACACTCCGAAGACTCTGAACGCCCGACCGTCGAAATCGCCTTCCAGCACTCGATCAACTGTGCGTTCGTCCGCCTGCTGCGCGACGTCGTGACGTATTACACCGCGGCCAGCGGCGTGCAGATAAAGCAGGTGCTGGAGAACCCGAACGACCCGCAGCGCCTGGCCTATCTGCACCGCTTTGTCGACGGCGACAGCAAGCGTTTTCTCTACCGGTTCTACAGCGATTACCACGGCCTCAGCCGGCAAGACGCGATGCGCCAACTGGCCAGCCGCACGCGGCCGATCGCGAGCCGCCTGACAACGGTGTACCTGTCGGTGCACCCGAATGCCCGCATCGCGCAATTGCAGGCATTCCTGTTGGCGCGTCTGCCGCACCTGGCGCTGACCGACAAGGAGCTGTGGCACCTTTACCTGACCGAGTCGCCGCAGCGCCTCAATCTTTCCGACCGTGGCTACATCTCCGGCATTCATCCGCTCGAATTGTGGCTCGTGCGCTATCTTTACCTGCACCCCCACGCATCGTGGAACCAGGTCGTCAAGGCCAGCGCACAGGTCCGCCAAGCCACTTACAAGTGGCTGTTCAAGGGCAGCATGGCAAAGCAGGACACGCGCATCCGCATCCTGCTGGAAGAGGACGCCTTCGACCAGATCATCAACAATTGGCGTGCTCTCGGCTACCCGTTCGCCCATCTGGTGCCCTCCCTCGGCACCGTGCTCGGCGCGTCCGGCGATCGTCCGGATGCCCTGGCCAAGCTGATGGGCATCATCATGAATGACGGGATCAGAAAGCCGACGGAGACGATCCAGCACCTGCAATTTGCCGCCGGCACGCCGTACGAAACCGACCTGTCGCCCACCGGCGCGCCCGAGCGCGTGATGCCGCTGGCGGTCGCGGAAACGGTGCAGCATGCCTTGCTGGGCGTCGTCGCCGACGGCACGGCCAGCCGGCTGCGCGGCGTCTATACCCTGCCGGACGGCAGCCCGTTGCCGGTCGGCGGCAAGACCGGCACCGGCGACAACCGCTTCGACCACTTTGCGGTCGGCGGCGGCATCACGGCATCGCGCGTCGTCGATCGCACCGCAACCTTCGTGTTCTTCCTCGGCCCGCGCTTCTACGGGACGGTGACGGTCTACACGCCGGGCCAATACGCCGCGCATTTCCACTATTCGAGCGCGCTTGCCGTGCAAGTCCTCAAAGTGATGAAGCCCGAACTGACGCCGCTGCTCGATGCGCCGCCGCCACCGTCGGAGACGCAGCCGCAGGTTATGGCCCGTACATCGCGCTCGTAGTAGCGTCTGACATGCCGGGTCGCGCCCTGTTCGACGGACCCGCGTCAGGAGGAAAGGAACCGCCATGGCCATCGTTCTCGACCATACGATCGTCCCGGCGCATGACAAGGTCGCGTCGGCGCAGTTTTTCGCGCGCATCTTCGGCCTCGAATACCGGGGGCCGCATTCGCATTTCGCCCCGGTCCAGGTCAACGACGCGCTGACCCTCGATTTCGACGAGCGCGGGGCGTTCGAGCCGCACCATTACGCCTTCCGCATCGGCGAAGCTGAGTTCGATGCGATCTTCGGCCGCGTTCAGGCTGAAGGGATCGCCTATGGCAGCGGGCCACGGTCGCGCAGTGACATGCAGGTCAATCATCGGCGGGGCGGCCGCGGCTTCTACTTCGAGGACCCGAATGGCCACGTGCTCGAGGTGATGACGGCCTGAATCCGCTTTATTCGGCGGGGAGGCGCGCCGCCTGCTTCGCCGCCGCGGTTGCAGCAAGGTTGCGCCGCAGTTCGCTGTCGTGGTCGGGATGCAGCGTGCCCATCGCGCGGTCCCACCACGTGAAATGCGTTGCGTAATTGCAGCGAAAAAAGCGGTGGTGCTGGTCATGGTGCGTGACGCCGACCAACGGCGACGGCGGCCGGCACAACGGCCCGCCATGCTCGTAGCCGGAATGGCCGACGACCCCGGTGATCTGGTCGTAAAGCTTGTGGGCGAGCAGCACGGCCGGCGCCGCCGGCACCAGGAAGTGGGCAACGAGCCAGTAGGATTGCAGGAACAGGTTGTCGGCGAGCCGGTCGCTGTTGTTCGACCAGGCGACCGGCGTCACGCTCAGATGGTGCCAGCGGTGAATGCGGGCGTAGCGCGGCCGCGCATGAAGCAGCCGGTGCAGCCAATAGAACCACGTGTCGAAGAGCACCATCGAGAGCGCCAGGGACAGCATCAGCCCGACGGCGCCGTGCAGCGGCGCCCAGCCCCAGCCGAATTCGACGTAAAGCCAGTGCCCAGTGCCGAACATCGCCGCGATGACGGCAAGCGAATGGACGCTCTGCCGCCTGTCGCGGCGCACCAGCGCCGCCGGCGTCGCACGCGGCTGCAACTTGGCGCCGGCCAACCGGCGGCTTAGCCGACCTACCGCGAGGCAACTCACGACATAGACGGCGAGCAGGACGGCATAAACCGCAGCGACCGTCGCCGCCCATGAAATCAGCCGTTCGGCCATCGCCGGCGATCCGTCCGCGGGTTGTGGCACAGGCGTTACGCGGCTGCTAGGGTGCCACGGCACCCGATCGAGAGGGAAGACCGATGGACGATCTCGCCTTTGCCGCTGCCGCTCGGCTTGCCGCCATGATCCGCGACCGCCGGATCGGCTGTCTCGAACTGCTCGACCATTACCTGGCGCGGGCCGAGCGGCACAACCCGGCGCTGAACGCGATCGTCGCGTGGCAGGTCGAGCAGGCGCGCGAGCGCGCCCGCGCTGCGGACGCTGCGCTGGCGCGCGACGACATCTGGGGACCGCTGCACGGCGTCCCGATGACGGTCAAGGAATCGTTCGACGTCGTCGGGCTGCCGAGCACGTGGGGCAACCCGGCGTGGCAGGACAATGCGGCGGCCGAGAACGCCACGCTGGTCGAGCGGCTGCTGCGCGCCGGCGCGGTCATCTTCGGCAAGACGAACGTGCCGCTGATGCTGCAGGACGCGCAAAGCTACAACGCGGTCTACGGCACGACCAACAACCCGTGGGACCCGGCGCGCGGCCCCGGCGGCTCGTCGGGCGGCGAGGCGGCGGCGCTGGCGGCCGGGCTGTCGGCGCTCGGAGCCGGCAGCGACATCGCCGGCTCGCTGCGCAACCCGGCGCATTACAGCGGCGTCTATGGCCACAAGC
>DATJSO010000074.1:0-28850 GCA_035504075.1 Allostellaceae bacterium
GCGAGCGAGGCCGTACCGGGCGGCAGCTGCGGATGCGCCGGGCCGACCTGGGCGATCTGTTCGAGCTGGTCGAGCCGCTGCTCCAGCAACTGCTGATTGGCGTGCAATTGCGACAATTCGTCGGCTGTCGTCGCCGGCGTCGCTGCATCCGACGATGTTGGCGGCGACATCGACAAACCGTCGGCACGCGCCGGCGCACCCGCCGCCAGCGCGATCACGCCGGTCACGGCGGCGGCCGCCGTCGTCGTGGCGATGATCCGTTTTATATTCATCATTCCCCCAAACTTCGCAATTCGCGGTTGGACGCGCGAGAAACGGATGTTCCTCATCGCGCGATGATATTGCGCGAAATGCGCGGATCAAGCCGCCTTTCTTCGCTTGGTGGTGTTTTCGACGCACTGTTGCGAACGCGCCACGTCGCCTGAGATCACACCGATGCGCTCGCAGCCCGCGACGCCGGGGTAGATTTTCAGGCGTGAATCAGCGCCGCACCGGCACGCTCGCCGGGCCTTTCGGCGCGCCTCGGCGCCGCCCGCTGCGGTCGTCTAGAACTTGAAGCCGAGCCGCGCGCCGGCGCTGGTGATGCCGGCGTTGTGGGCGCCGAGATTGGCGTTCGAGATGTGGTCGAGAATGGCCGAAATGCTGACGATCGGGGTCAGCTGATAACCGAGTTCGGCGCTCTCGCGGAACAGCACCGGCGAGCCGAGGCGTTTGCGCCCCGGCGGGGCCTGGTCGATATAGCCGTCCTGATAGGCGCCGCCGAGACTGCCGTTGAGGAACACCCGGTCGTCGCCGCCGTACAACAATTGCAAGGGCTTGATGCCCCACGTCAATCCGAAATAGGCATCGCTCGTGTTGCCGGCGTCGTTGATGTCGGCGCCGAGGTGCGGCCGCGGCGAACCGATGATGCTGAGAAATGAGGGCGAGGTGAACAGCACCTCCAAATTCACGTCCTGACCGCTTTCGACATGATGGGTCAAAAACCCGATATCATGGTCGAGGACGCCAATTTTAAACTCGTCGATAAAACCCGCGGGCGCGGGCGCCGGCAATGGCGGCGGGGCCGGCGGCGCGGCCACCGCCTGAGCCAGATCAGTTTGCGCCGGCAGGGCCTGGGCCGGCAGGGTTTGCGCCGGCAGGGTTTGCGCCGGCGCGGCAGCCGGCGCGAGAATTGTCGTCGAGAGGACTGCAGCTGCGCCAAGCACCGCCGATCGCGCCAACATCGTCACGGCCCGCCCTCTCCAGATCCGCTTTCAGGGATGACAGAACTCGCCAACAGGCGCGGCACGTTACCCCGCGGCACTGGCGCTTGCCAACCCGCTCCGCGCCGCTCGCGCCATATCAGCCGAACGGGTTGAGCGCTTTGAGACGCGCCGACCAGGCATGCCGGCCGAGTTCGCGGCGCACGACGGCGCGATCGGTCACCCAGTTCAGCTGGATGACCCGGCGCTCGCCCCTGTGCGGGTAATGGCCGTGGAAGGAGGTCGGGCTGCGGCGAAAGGCCACCATGCTGCCGGCCAGCGGCGCAACCTCGGCAATGCAATCGGCAAGGTCGTCGGCACCGCGCAGCAATCTCAGCCGGCCGCCGGCGGCGGTCCACACCGGATTGAGATAAAGCAACAGCGTAATGAGCTTTGTCGCCGAGTCCGTGTGGATGTGGCCGTCATTGCCGTCGCTGAAGCCGCGCACCGTAACCATTGTCGGGCGGCCGGCGAGTTCGATTGCGAATTTGTCCTCGATCGCCCGGCGCAGCGGCGCTGCTTCCAGCTCCGCGACAAGCTGCGCAAAGGCCGGCCCGCAAGCGAGGCGGCCGACCGGATAGCTGCCGGCGCCGTCAACCGCCGGAAAATCGTCGATCAAGGCGCCGACCGCGTTCTCGTGCAGGAACGAATCGACGACAACAAAATCGAACGGGTCGCGGCGGAGCGGCGCCGCGCCCAGCCGGGTAAGATCGAGCAGTGTCAACCGTCCCTCGCCGACGTGGTTGCCGGCCCTTTAATGACATCGGCGCGCCGGCGCCGCAACGTTGTCGGCGCCGCTGCGACGAGCGGCAATGGACGGCGCATCGGGCGCCATCCTAAGATCACGGCCGCATCGGACAGCAGGGCAAAAAGCAATGCAAGCGAGCACGGAGCGCGTCCTAACGAGCCATGTCGGCAGCCTGCCGCGGCCAGACAGGCTGATCGCGGCAAATCCCGGCGACGCCGGCGGGGGCGCGCCGGCAACGGATCGGCAGGCGTTGCGCGAAGCGGTCGGCGGTGTCGTGCGACGCCAGCAGGAGGCCGGCATCGACGTGCCGAACGACGGCGAGTTCGGCAAGGCGGTCACCCACCGGGTGCATTACGGCGCGTGGTGGAACTATGCGTTCGATCGCTGGAGCGGCATCGAGTTCGGCGCTCCCGGCCCTTACGGCCGCACGCCCCGCCGCTCGCGGCCCGGCGAGATCGTGCTGACGAGCCAGGACGATCGGCGCGACCGGCAGCTTTTCGCGGCGGCCTATCGCGATCCCGAATCGGGCGTGTCGATGGGCCCGCGCCCTGCGACCGGCCCCGTCTGCGTCGGGCCGCTGCGCTATACCGGGCACGCCGCGCTGCAGGCCGACATTGCCAACCTGAAGGCGGCGCTGGCGGCAACCGGGGTCGCCGAGGGGTTCATGACCGCGGTCGCGCCCGGCAGCGCCTACCGCATCGGCAACGCCTATTACAACAGCGACGAGGAGTTCCTCGCCGCCTGCGCCGAGGCCATGCGCGAGGAATACAAGGCGATTGTCGAGGCGGGGTTGATCCTCCAACTCGACGATCCGGCCACCGCGACCGGCTGGGACATGATCAGCCCCGAGCCGCCGCTCGACGGCTACAAGAAGTTCACGATGCTGCGGGTCGAAGCGCTGAACCACGCGCTGCGCGGGCTGCCAAAGGAACGCATCCGCTATCACCTGTGCTGGGGCAGCTGGCATGGCCCGCATGCGACCGACATCCCGCTGCGCGACATCGTCGATGTGATGCTGGCGGTCAAAGCCGGCGCCTTCTCCTTCGAGGCCGGCAACGTGCGCCACGCGCATGAATGGCGGGTGTGGCGCGAGGTCAAATTGCCCGACGATCGGTTGATCCTGCCCGGGGTCGTCAGCCATGCGACAAACGTCGTCGAGCATCCCGAGCTGGTCGCCGATCGCATCGTGCAGTTCGCCGACCTGGTCGGGCGCGAGCGCGTCATCGCATCGACCGATTGCGGCCTTGGCGGCCGCGTTCATGCTCAGATCGCCTGGGCCAAGCTCGAATCGCTGGTTGCCGGCGCCGAACTCGCGACAAAGCGCTTGTGGGCCTGACGGCAATGCGTTGCGGCCCGTTTGCGGCCCGGCGATGCGCCGCCCCGCCGTCAGCCGCCGTTGTAAATCGGCAGATGGGAAATTTCGGCTTCGGCCGCCGCCGGTGCGATCTGCCAGGTGTAGAAGGTCGGGCGCGCCCAGCCGCCGCGGTCGCCGCCGCCGCCGCTGTCCCAGCTATCCGACACGAGCACCTTGACGAAAGCCTGCTGGCCCGGCGCCAGGTCTACCGTCGTGAACTGATTGACATCCATGCCCAGGCTGTCGACCGATACCGTGTAAGTCCCCGCCGGAACATCGCGGTAGAAGACTTCCCCCGGCTGTGACACGCCGACGATCGCCCCGTTGAGCCGCACATACGGCGTTGCCAGCGATTGGTACGGCGCGTATTCGCGATAGATCCAGATGCGCGCCATGCCGGCGGGCACCGCGCCCGGGGTAGCGGCCGGGTAAGGCTCGACCGTTGCGTCGGCGCGCGGCGCGAACCCGGCCGCCGCGACGAGGAGCAACAGCGCGGCACCGCATCGCGCCAAGCCAAGGCCGAACTTCCTGCAGCGGGTCATCATCGAAGATCGTCTCCTATGTTCTTGCTCGATATGGGCAGCCGCCCGGAATGTTCCATGGCTTCCGGAATGTTCCATGGCTTATTGCGACGATCCCGTTGCATTCTGCTCGGCGCGCGGATGGTGCAATTCGCCGAAACGGGGTACATCGAGTGCAGTTCATTGCCTGACGGGGGGATCTGATGCGTTATGTTGCCCTGACAGCGCTTCTCGCGCTCGCCGCCTGCACCCAGGCGACGGCCAACCCGGCATCGGACCGTGTTGACAACCGCACCTTCGTCATCCACGGCCCCGGCATCCCCGGCGGCTCCGACGCGCCGAACCGACGGCTGGCGGAACGGTTGTGTCCCAATGGTTTCCGCGTGCTCGACGATGTCGTGCGCCGCAACAGCCCGGACGGCTATTCCGACGATATCGGCGACACCTTCACGAATTGGACGATCCGCTGCCTTTGAGCGTACCGGCTGCCGCGGCGGCGCCGCGGCAGCCGTTACGTCGAGCGCGAGCGCCGGTCGCGGTCGTCATGCGCCGTCTCCTCGCGACGTAACAGCCGGATCGCGCGCGCGGGATTGCCGTCGCCAGAGACGCGCAGTCGGGCGGCGAAACGGGCTCCCGTGATGCGCAGCAGCCACAGCCAGCGACGCGGCGCCCGGTCGACCGCGCCCTCGTCGCGCAGGCTCGCCATGCCGTGACGGCGATAGGCGGCGACCCAGTTGGCGACCCGCCGTTCGGGGATGCCGAATGTCGCGGCGGCTTCGGCGACGCTCCAACCCTCGACCAGCACCCGCTGAACGATCCTGCCACGCTCCGCCGGCGCGAGGGGACGGGTCTTGCCGCGAATCCTGCTCATTTTTCCGCACCTTTGCCGCTGCCTTCCTAACGCCGGCCGGCGCGAAGAAATCCCGCCGCAAGCTGTCGGCGGCATCAGGCGGCGAGGTCGATGACGATGCGGCCGCGCACCTCGCCCCGCAAGATGCGTGCCGCCCGCGCCGGCACCTCGGCGAGGCCGACGGTCTCGGTCATCCGATCGAGGCGATCCGTCGGCAGGTCGCGGGCGAGCCGCTGCCAGGCGCGGATGCGTTCGTCCTGCGGGCACATGACCGAGTCGATGCCGAGCAGATTTATGCCGCGCAACAGGAACGGGATGACGCTGGTCGGCAGGTCGCTGCCGCCGGCCAAGCCAATCGCGGCGACGCTGGCGCGGTATTTGAGCTGCGTCAGGATCGTCGCCAGCGTCGTGCCGCCGACCGCATCGATGGCGCCGGCCCAGCGCTCGCGGTCGAGCGGGCGCGCCGGCTGCTGCGCCAGCGCGGCGCGCTCGACCAGTTCGGCCGCGCCGAGGCCGGTCAAATAGTCGCGCCATTCCGGCCGGCCGGTTGCGGCGGCAACGCGGTAGCCGAGCGTCGCCAACACCGAGACGGCGATGCTGCCGACGCCGCCGGCCGCGCCGGTCACCAGCACGTCGCCGTCGCCGGGGCGAAGGCCGTGCCGCTCAAGCGCCATCGTCGCCAGCATCGCGGTGAAGCCGGCGGTGCCGATCGCCATTGCCTGGCGCGCCGACAGCCCCGCCGGCCGGTGCACGAGCCACGCCGCCTTGACCCGCGCCCGCCCGGCATAGCCGCCCCAATGCAGTTCGCCAACCCGCCAGCCGGTCAGGATGACCGGATCGCCGGGCGCGAAATCGGGCGATCGCGAATGCTCGACCGTGCCGGCGAAATCGATGCCGGGTATGTGCGGGTATTGCCGCACCAGGCGCCCCTGCCCTTCGAGGATCATGCCGTCTTTGTAATTCAGCGTCGAATACTCGACGCGGACCGTCACCTCGCCGTCCGGCAGCTGCGCTTCGTCGAGCGTTTCGAGGCGCGGCACGATCATACCGCCTTCATCATGCAGCACGAGGGCACGAAAACTCGTCATCGGCCTTACTCCGCTGCGGCGCGGCGTTTCGCGGGTTTCGGCCAGCGCGCGGCGACGAGCGGCAAAACCTCGTCGATGAGGCGGCGGGTCTGCAGCATGATCTCGTCGTCGCCCGTCGCGGCCGGCCGCAAGATGAATTTCGAGACGCCGGCATCGACATACTCGGCGACGCGCGCGACGATCGCCGCGGCATCGCCGACCGCGAAATAATCGCGCCCGTCGCGGCCAGTGCGTTTCTTGTAGGCCTCGAACAGCGGCGCCATGACCGAATCGTCCGGCCGGCCGAAGCGATAGGGAATGCCGGCCCCGTAGTGGTCGTCGTCGATCGTGCGGCCCAACTCGGCCGCCGCCGCCTTGATCGCGGCGACCATCCGGGCGGCCTGCGCCGGCGTCTCCGGCCCGGCCTGCCAGCCGGTGCCGAACCGCGCCGTGCGCCGCACCGCGGCATCCGACGAGCCGCCGATCCACATCGGGAGATCGGGCTGCACCGGTTTGGGCGCAATCGTCGCACCCGAAAGCTTGTAGTGCACGCCGTCGAAATCGACCTTGTCCTCGGACCACAGCCGGCGGATGACCTCGAGCCCCTCATCGGTCTTGCGACCGCGGGTTTTCGGGTCGAGGTTGAGGGCGGTCCATTCCGGCCCCAGCGGGCTGCCGATGCCGAAGGCCGGCAGCAGCCGGCCATTCGACAGGAAATCGATGGTCGCGCATTGCCGTGCCACCAGCACGGCGTCGCGCATTGCCAGCGACAGCACATTGACGCCGAACTTGATGCGCCGGGTGCGGCCAGCCAGGGCCGCCATCGCGCTCATGCATTCGAGAAACGGCGCCGGGCTGACAAGGCGGTCGGTTTGCCAGATCGAATCGACGCCGCCCGCCTCGCACAGATCGACCCAGCGCCAATAGGCGGCGGCGCCGGAGAACGGAAACTCCATCAACCCGACGCCGATCGCCACGTTGCGCGGCATGGTTGTCCCTCCCGGCTTATAAAACTCGCCGGCGACTATGCCGCGATCGGGCGCCGCTGCCCAGCCCGAGCGCGCGGCCGGCAGCGGTCAGGCCGGCAGGACGGCGACGATGCGGCGCGTCCGCGGCTGCACGACGACAATCTCGTTGCGATAGAGAAAATAGTCGTAGCCGCGGAATTGCGGCACGATCGCGACGACCCGCGGCGGCAGCGGCGCGAACGCCACCGCGGCCGGTACCGCAGCGCCGACACCGACGTTGATATTCGCCGTTCCGGCGCGCGGTGCGTTGTAGTTGTTGATGATGGTCTGGCTGATTTCGGTCTTCTGCTGGGTCGTCAGGTTGACCGTCGCCGACGCCGAGGCGTAGGCCCCTGAGGATGAATCGGCGCCGCCGGTCGTGCCGGCGCCGGCCGACCTGTCCGCCGCATCGCCTTGCGTGCCGATCGACGAACTGCCGGAGACGCGGTTCGGCGCCGTCTCGGCCGCCGAGCTGCCCGATCCGAGCGTCTGCGCCGACGCCGGACCCGGACCGGTGCCGGTTGCGGCCGAGCCGCCGGTGCCGAGCGTCGAGGCCGATCCGGCGCCGCCGCCCTCCGCGCCGGCCGCCGAGCCGCCGGTGCCGAGCGTCGAGGCCGAACTCGGTCCCGCTGCGGCGGCGGGCGCGCCGGCGGCCGCGGCGCCGTGACCCATCTGCGCCTCGGCGGGCGCTGCGCCCAACAGCAATGCCGCGACGGCGGCTGTTGTCGATAATAACGGGAAGAATTTCATCGTGGCGGCTCCAGTAAAAAGATCCGATGGAGCAACACCGCGATGCACCCGACGTTCCAGCGCCCGGACGGCTGCCGCCGACGGCGCCCCGATTTTCCGCGCCGGGTATGTCTAATGCTGGCCCTCCGGCATGCGCACGACGAGACCGTCGAGCGCCTCCGACATCGTGATCTGGCAGGAAAGCCGCGAATTGGGCTCGGTCACGGCGGCAAAGCTCAGCATGCTCTCTTCCATCGAGCCGGGCTCGGGCAGGCCGGTGCGGTCGAGCCAAGCCGGATCGACATAGACATGGCAGGTGGCGCAGGCGCATTCGCCGCCGCAATCGGCGTCGATGCCCGGGACACCGTTGTTGACGGCGCCGCGCATTACCGACAATCCGACCGGCACCTCGACCTCATGTGCCGTGTTGTTGAACTCGATATACGTAACTTTCGGCATGCGGCCTTCCTTGCGGCGCAAGATGCAGGGTGCGGCATCCTAGCGCGCCGCGGCGCGGCGCGCGAGCCGTCAATCGTGCGGGCCGCCGCGGCTGACGGTGCGGGCGCAGCCGCAACCGCACTAATGTGCGATCGCTTCCAGTTCCAGCCGGTTCGTCCGCGGTCCCATCGCGGCGACCGACAGGATGACGACTGCCATGCACGAGGCGACAAACACGAATACCCCGACGACGCCGAAATTGCGCAGGAAGAACGCCACCATGAAGCCGACCAGGATGCCGGATAGCCGGCTCCACGAATAGACGAAGCCGACGGCGCGGGCGCGGATGCGGGTCGGATACAGTTCGGACTGATAATTGTGCAGCGAGTAGGCGAGCCAGCCGGTCGACATCGACAGCAGCGTGCCAAGCACGATCAGTGCAAACGGCGTCGTCTGGAAGCCGAACAGGATGCCGAACACCGCGATCGACAGGCAGGACAGGCAGACCTGCCATTTGCGCTCGATCTGGTCGGCGAACAGCATGTTGATAAACGGCCAGGCAAAGCCGGCGAGCTTGATGATGAAGCCGTATTCGAGGCTTTGCGTCACATGGATGCCTTTGGCGATCAACAGCGTCGGAACCCACGCAAAAAACCCGTAAAACCCGACCGTCTGGAAGAAATTGAACAGCATCAGCATGATCGTGCGGCTGCGGTATTGTTCGTTGAAAATCTCGGCCAGCGAGCCCTTGCGCGCATCCTGCGGATGCGGCCGCTCCGGCGCGGGCAGTGGCCGGCGGTAATCAGCTTCGACGCGCGCCTCGATCCGCGCCATGACCCGTTCCGCCTCCTCGATCCGGCCTTGCTGCGCAAGCCAGCGCGGGCTTTCCGGCAACCCCAGCCGCACGATCCAGACGACGATCGCGGCAAGCGAGCTGACAAACACGACCCAGCGCCAGCCGGCAATGCCGAACGGCGCGGTCGGCACCAATTGCCACGCGAGAAAATAGGCAAACGGCCCGGATGCGGCGCTGACGCCGAGGAGCAGCGCGAACGCCTTGCCGCGCGACTCTTTCGGCACGAGTTCCGAGAGGTACGCATCGACCGTGACCAATTCGATCCCGAGGCCCACCGTCGCGATAAAGCGCCACAGGTTGAGGCCGAACGCGCCGGTTTGAAACGCCATGACGAGGCTGGCGATGCCGTACCACAGCAGCGAAAATGCGAAGATGCTGCGCCGCCCAAAGCGGTCCGCGATATGCGAGAAGGCGATCGTGCCGACAAACATGCCGGCAAACAACGCCGCGATGAAGCCGGCGAGGCCGGTGGTTCCGAACAGGCCGGGCGTCGTCGCCGTGATGATCTTCGCCTGAAACAGACCGGGCGCCAGCGTCGCGGTCAGCTCAAGCGCAAGTGCGTCGAAAAACCCGCCGAGCGAGACCAGGAACGCCATGATCCACATCACGCGGGTCATCGGCAGCCGGTCGAGCCGGGCAGTCAGCAATTCCGCCGGGCTGGCGGTCCAGGAATCGGCAGACCCAGTCGCTGTCGTCATCAGGCGTCCTCTCCTCTGCGTCCTGCCCTCGCCGGTTGACCGCGGGCAGGTTGGACGAGAGGATGCCGATGATGCGGCCACAGGTCGAGCATTTGTTATGCAGGGGTCGACAGCGTTTTGGCCGGGCCGACCGCTCTCCGTGCTTGCGTCAGTCCGGGCGTCATTCTGGTATCGTATCCCGGCGCGTCATCCGCGGCGGCGAGGCCCTGATGTGGTGGATGATGGAGGGAGCGATGCCCCAGCCGCAACGGCGGCCGGCCGGGTGCGGACGATGATCGCGGCGGGCCGCCGAAGGCTGCGCCTCGCATGTTTCGCGCTGTCCGCGCTGCTCTGCTGCTCGGGCGCGGCGCCGGCCGCGGCGGACGGCCCGATTGTCACCCGCTTCGAGGTGTTCGGTTTTGCCGGCGTGCACGTCCTGACGATGCGCGGCCGTACCGACGAAAGCGGCGGCGATTACACGGTCAGCCTCGATTATGTCACCGACGGATTAGCCAAACTGTTCGTCGATCTGACGACCCTCGCCGAAGTCAGCGGACGTCTCGTCGATGGCGTCCCGCAGCCGGTATCGTTCCGTAGCGACACCGTGCGCAACGGTGTCGCGCGTCACAACCACATCGATTACCACCCGGACGGCATGCTCGGCGTCACCGTCCTGCCGGCGCCGCCGGACCCCGTCGCACCGGACAGAACGCGCGGTACGATCGACAATCTGACGGCGTATTTCCGCCTCGAGCACCAGCTCGCGACAACCGGCAACTGCAACATGACGGCGCGGGTTTTCGACGGACGGCATGCCTACGATCTGGTGTTTACGAACGCCGGGCAGCAGGCGCTGATGCCGGCGGGCGGCCAGGACTTTACCGGGACGACGCTGGCCTGCCGGATGGTGCGGCATGCCTGGCCCGGCGTCGCGGACCCGGAGCAGGACGAGGGGGCGCAAGACGGGACGATCTGGTACGCCCGCGTCGTCCCGGGCGACCTGCTGGTGCCGGTGCGTACGCGGATGGACACGCAACTCGGGGTCGTCGAGGGCTACCTCGCTGAATTGCACGGCCGCGGTGCCAACCTGAACCTGCTGCACTGAGGACCGCGCAAGCGGCGCGCGGCCCCGTCCGGCCCGGGCGTCAGTTGAGGCCGTAAAAGCCCATTGCGCCGCCGGCCAGGACGCCGTGCTGCGTCGCGGGCGAGGTGCCTTTGAGGCGCTCGCGCACCATGTCGGGGGCGCCCGGGAAGAACCCGTCGCGATGCGGGTAGTCGGTCGCCCACAGGATCTTCGTCGGGCCGATATAGTCCGCCAGCACGCGCAGCGACCCCTCGACCGGCTCGAACGAGATCCAGCAGTTGCGCCGGAACAATTCGCTGGGCCGCGTCTTCAGCCCGCTGTCGTTGAAGCCTTGGTCGTCGAAATGGCGGTCCATGCGGTCGAGCCACGGCGCGATCCAGCCGCCGCCAGACTCAAGAAAGCCGATGCGGATTTTCGGATGCCGCTCGCAGACGCCGCCCCAGATCACCGCCAGACACGCCAGCATCATCTCCATCGTGTGCGACACGATGTGCTTGGCCGCGCGCCCCTCGAAGCGGTCGATGCCGACCGTCGGCATGCCGCTGGAGCCGCCTTCGTGGAAACCGATCGCCATGTCGCAATCTTCGGCGGCGGCCCAGAACGGCTCGTAATCGGGGTGGTCGATCATCTTGTTGTTGTACGGGTTGGGGCGGATGAAGGCGCCCTTGAAGCCCAGTTCGCGGCGAGCGAAGCGCATCTCCTCGATCGCGTGCGGCACCGACTGCATCGGCAGCATCGCGATGCCGAACAGGCGGTCGGGATAGGGCCGGCAGTAATCGGCGAGCCAGCGGTTGTAGGCGCGGCAGAGTGCGCCGGCGAGGGCCGGCTCGTGCACGGCGCCGGCAAAAAGCCCCATGCTGGGATAGAGAAAAGCGGCGTCGATGCCGTCGAAATCCATGTCGGGGATGCGCTTGTGCGGATCGAAGCCGCCGGGCCGCCCCTCCTCGTATTTGAGTTCGGCCGCCTTGACCGCGCCCTGCCGGGCGCCGACGCCGCCGATGCCGCCCATGCCCTGGTCACTGCCCAAAAGCTGCTGTTCGACCAGCAATTTCTCCTTGCCGGTCGCCGGATCCTTGACCAGGCGCGGCGCCCGGTCGCGGTAGGCCGGATCCATGTATTTGTCCCACAGGTCGAGCGGCTCCAGGATGTGGCCGTCGGCGTCGATGACGTTATAGGCCCGGCTCATCGCGCTCCTCCGCGGTGCAATCGGCGATGAGCGATGCTAGCGCGCCCGCCGCGGCAGCGCGAGCCTGAACGTCATTCAGAATCCGCAACGCTGCCGCCTTTGCGGCGCGGCGCGGCCTAAATCAGATGCTCGATCGCGATGTCGCCCCAGGCGTCGTTCAGGTATTCGGCGACGAGCCGGCGATGACACTGGTGCGGCCGGTCTTCGCTGCACAACAGGCAGCCATCGGCGACCGTCGCGCGCGGCAGCGCCCGCTCGATCTGCCGGTCGCGCATCAGGCTCAAGAATTCCCGCTCGTATTGCGGCCAGTCGATCCGCCCTTTGCGATAATCCTCGAGGAGACGCGGCGTCGGCGCCAGCAGCAGCGGCACATGCACATAATCGATGCCGCAGATTTCCTTCAGGAAATACGCGAGGTCCTGCTTTTTCGCAAAGCCGGCGAGCTGCGAGACGTTTTTCAGCCGGACATCGACGATCCGTTTGGCGCCGGAGGCGGCGATCGCCGTAAAGAAATGCTCGGCACTTTTGTTGGTAAATCCGATCGTGAACAGCTTCACTCGTCCCTCCCTGTCAGCGGCGTGGGAAGGCAATTGGGATTTCCGGCCGATCGGCTATAGTCCGCGGCGGGGATGCTAGCATATAGGGCGCGGCGTGGCGGCAGGCGCGGTCGAACGCGAGCGGATGGAATATGACGTCGTCATCGTCGGGGCCGGTCCCGCCGGCCTCGCTGCGGCGATCCGCCTGAAACAGCTTGCCGCGGCGGCGGGCAGCGAACTGGCGGTCTGCATCATCGAGAAAGGCTCGGAGGTCGGTGCGCATATCCTGTCGGGCGCTGTCATTGAGCCGCGCGCGCTCAACGAGCTGGTTCCCGATTGGCGGGAGCGCGGCGCGCCGCTCAACACGCCAGCCATCGACGACCGCTTCATGTATTTGACCCGGAGCCGCGCCTTTCGCCTGCCGACGCCGCCGCAGATGCACAATCGCGGCAACTACATCATCAGCCTCGGCAATCTGTGCCGCTGGCTGGCGGGGCAGGCCGAAGAACTCGGGGTCGAGATCTATCCCGGATTTGCCGGCGCCGAGGTGCTTTATGGCGAGGATGGCCGGGTGCGGGGCGTCGCGACCGGCGATATGGGGATCGGCAAGGACGGCCAGCCGACCGAGCGCTATACGCCCGGCGTCGAGCTGACCGCCAGGGAAACCCTGTTCGCCGAAGGCTGCCGCGGCTCGCTCAGCAAGATCCTGATCGAGCGGTTCCGGTTGCGCGACGCCGCCGAGCCGCAGACCTATGCGATCGGCATCAAGGAATTGTGGGAGGTTGCCGCCGACCTGCATCACGCCGGCCGCGTCGTCCACACGGTGGGCTGGCCGCTCGACAACGCGACCTATGGCGGCTCGTTCCTTTATCATCTCGAAGAGCGCCAAGTTGCGGTCGGCTTCGTCATCGGCCTCGACTACAAAAACCCGTTCCTCAACCCGTTCGAAGAATTCCAGCGCTTCAAGACGCATCCGGCGATCCGTCCGACGTTCGAGGGCGGCCGCCGCATCGCCTATGGCGCGCGGGCGCTGAACGAGGGCGGTTTTCAGTCGCTGCCGCGCCTCGATTTCCCCGGTGGCGCGCTGATCGGCGACGCCGCCGGCTTCCTCAACGTGCCGAAGATCAAGGGCAGCCACACCGCGATGAAATCCGGCATGGCCGCGGCCGGCGCGGTGTTCGCGCGCCTCAACGGCAATCTGGACGCGCGGGTGCGCAATGCGATCGAGCAGAGCTGGATCTGGCGCGAACTCCATCAGGCGCGCAACATCCGCCCGAGCTTTCACGGCGGCCTGTGGGCCGGGCTGGCGTATTCCGCCTTCGATACCTACGTTCTGCGCGGCCATGCGCCGTGGACGCTGCATCACCGGCATCCCGACCACACGCAACTGGTCCCGGCGGGCCGCGCCCGGCGGATCGAATATCCGCGCCCGGACGGCAAGGTCAGCTTCGACCGGCTGTCCTCGGTGTTCATCTCGAACACCAACCACGAAGAGGATCAGCCGCCGCATCTGCAGCTGCGCGACCCGGCAAAGGCGATTGCGGTCAATTACCGCCTCTACGATTCACCCGAACAACGCTATTGTCCGGCCGGCGTGTACGAGATCGTGACCGACGCGGCGAACGGCGGGCGGCGGCTGCAGATCAACGCGCAAAACTGCGTGCACTGCAAGACCTGCGACATCAAAGACCCGGAACAGAACATCGATTGGGTGGTACCGGAGGGCGGCGGCGGGCCGAATTACCCGAACATGTAATTTCCAGCCCCCTTGCGCGGGTGGGGCGGGAATGTCGGTGGGACCAGGGGATAAGACGCATGAGCAGGATTTCGACGATGAGGTGGTTCGGCGGGCGCGGATTCGCGCCGTTCGCGGCAGCGCTCGCCGCAATGCTCGGCGCGTCGCCGGCAATCGCCGCGCCCGCCGGTGCACCGGCGGCGGAGCCGGCGCCGGCGGCGGTAGCAGCCGTGCCGAACACCCCGCCGGCCGACACCAACCATCTGTACGGCGATTACCTCGCCGGCCGGCATGCGCAGGAGACGCGCGATTACGTCGCCGCGGCGCAATGGTTCCAGAAGGCGATCGCCGTGGACCCCGATGCGCCCGAACTGATCAGCCGCACCTTTTTGATGGAGGTGTGCGCCGGCCAGTTCGGTCGCGCCGCTGCGTTGGCGCCAAAGGAACTGAAGCTCGATCCGAGCGACGCCATCGCCGAACTCGTGCTGGTCATGCAGCGGCTCAAGGCCGGCGACGTGGCCGGCGCCGAACAGGAGGCCGCCGCGCTGCCGTCGGACGGGCTGCACCGCTTCATCGCGCCATTTGCGCTGGCCTGGACGCGGATGGCGGCGGGCGATCTTGCCGGCGCGGACACCGCGATGCAGGGGCTCGACAAATTCAACGGCTTTCAGCCGCTGAAGCTGTTCCAGCTCGGCATCCTGTACGACTACGCGGGCAAGCCCGACAAGGCGCAGCAGTATTTCGACCAGACGCTCGCCGCGGTGCAGCAGCTGAATTGGCGCCTGACCGATGTGATCGGCAATTTCGACAAGCGCCACGGCCGCGCCGCGCAGGCGAAAGCGCTTTATCGGCGCTTCATCAAGGAAGGCGGCGGCAGTGACATGGGCCTCGCGCTCGCTGCCGAGAACCTTGCCGCGCCGCCCCGGCCGCCGGTCCGCTCGGCAAGCGACGGGCTTGCCGAATCGATGTTCGACCTGGCGAGCGTGCTCGATCAGGCCGAGACGATCGACCTGTCGCTCGTCTACGACCGGTTTGCGCTCGCGTTGCGGCCCGATTTTCCGCTGGCGCGGCTGCTGCTCTCCGACATTCTCAGCGCCGAAGAAAAACCGCAGGAGAGCCTCGCGGTGCTCGACGGCATTCCGCAGAGCTCGCCCTATTACGGCTCGGCGCAACTGCGCCGAGCGATCAACCTCGATACGCTCGGCCGCAGCGACGACGCGGTCGCGCTGTTGAAGCAGGCGGCGGCGGCAAACCCGACCCTTGTCGGCGCCGAACTCGAACTGGGAGACATCCTGCGTGACAAGAAGGACTACGCTGACGCCGTTTCGGCCTATGACGAGGCGATTCGCCGCGCCGCGGCGGCTGGTCTGCCGGAGCGCTGGTCGATGTACTACGACCGCGGCGTTGCGCTCGAGCGTTCAGGCCAGTGGCAGCGCGCCGAGGGCGACCTGCTGCATGCGCTGAAATTGCAGCCCGATCAGCCGATGGTATTGAATTACCTCGGCTACTCCTGGATCGACCGCGGCGAGCACCTGCAGCGCGGCATGAAGATGATCGAACAGGCGGTCGCGCTGCGGCCGGACGACGGCTATATCATCGACAGCCTGGGCTGGGCGCATTACCGGATGGGCGATTACGCCGGCGCCGTCAAATACCTTGAAAAGGCCACCGAACTGGTGCCCGAGGACCCGACGATCAACGATCATCTGGGGGATGCCTATTGGCGCACCGGGCGGCTCGTGGAAGCGCGCTATCAGTGGCGCTACGCGCTGCAATTCGGGCCGGAGAAGCGTGACATCAAGCCGATCGAAGCAAAGCTCGAACACGGGCTCGCCGCCGTCACGCCGCCGCACGGCGGCTGATCCGGGCCGCGGCGGTTCGCGTGCGTCGCGTCCTGGCGCCGGCCAAAGTCAATCTCTACTTGCACGTCGTCGGGCGCCGCGACGACGGCTACCACCTGCTCGACAGCCTCGTCGTTTTTGCCGATATCGGCGACCGGCTGACGGCGGCGCCGGCAGATCGCCTGTCGCTTTCGGTCGAAGGCCCCGAGGCGGCGGCGCTCGCGGGGCTCGGCGACGATAATCTGGTCTTGCGCGCCGGCCGATTATTGGCTGCGTCGGCCGGCCCGGCGGCGGCACCGGCAGCCGCGCTGCACCTCGAAAAGCGCCTTCCGGTCGCCTCCGGGATTGGCGGCGGGTCGAGCGATGCGGCGGCGGCGCTGCGCCTGCTGGCGCCGCTGTGGCGGCAGTCGGCCGGCGCGGCGGATCTGCCGGCAATGGCCGCACGGCTCGGCGCGGATGTGCCGGCCTGCCTGGCGGCGCGGCCGGTATGGGTCGGCGGCGTCGGCGATCAGATCGATGTCGCCGAGGCGCTGCCGGCGGCCGGCATCGTGCTGGCCAACCCGCGCCGCGCGCTGGCAACGCCGGCCGTGTTCCAGGCGCGGCGCGGGCCGTTCTCGGCCGTCGACCGGTTTGCCGCGATGCCGCCTGATGCCGCAGCGCTCGCCGCGGCGCTGGCGACGCGCCGCAATGACCTGACCGATGCCGCACGGATGCTGGTGCCGCAGATAGACGACGTCCTGCAACGCCTGGCGGGGCTGCCGGGAGCGCTGATCGCCCGCATGAGCGGGAGCGGTGCGACCTGCTTTGCGCTGTTTGCCGACCGCCCTGCGGCTGCGGCGGCGGCACGCGAACTCGGCGCGGCGAAGCCGGAGTGGTGGGTAGAGGGCGGCGCACTGCTCGCAGCGCCGCCGCCGATCGAGCACCCGACCCCGCGGCACGTCGGAAATGCGCCCGGCTAAAGCCGTCTCAGACTGGTCGCAGGCGATCTGCCTCCACATGACCCGCGGGCTTGGAACTGGCCGGGTCGAGCCCGGCCAATGACGTGCTCGTGCCAGCGGCCCGGCGGATCCCGCTGCTCAGTTCAGCCCATAGAGGGCGGCGGCGTTGTCGTGCGTCAATTTCCTGCGCAACTCGGGCGACAAGTCGCTCATCTGGCGCTCGATCGCCTTCAAGGAATTGGGCCAGACGCCGTCGGGGTGGGGGTAGTCCGACGCCCACAAGAGGTGCCCCTCGCCGAAGAACGGGATCAGCGACATCGTCGCGTAATCCTCCTGGAAGGTCGCCCAGATCTGCCGCTTGAACAGTTCCGACGGCTTCGTTTCGAGCGCCTTGCCGCCCTTGTCGGCCCAGAACTCCTGGGCTTCCCATAGCCGCCAGTGGCGGTAGTCGAGTTCCTGCACGAGCCACGGCAGCCAGCCGGTGCCGGCCTCGGCCATGACCATTTTCAGCTTCGGGTGGCGTTCAAGGATGCCCCAGGCGAACAAATCGACAAACGGCTCCAGAAAATTCGCCATGAAGAACTTCGTGTTCTCGAACACGCTGGCCGCCTTGCCGGCGGCGCGGCTCTTCGGGTTGGGGCCGAACACGGTGATGTGCCAGGACAGGATGATGCCGGTCTCCTCGAGCGCCGTCCACAATTTCTCCCAGCGCGGATCGTCAAGCGGCTCCCTGATCTGCGCGATCATCAGCGTCACCTGCCGCACGCCGCCCTTTTTCGCCAGGCGCAGCAGTTCGGCATGCGCGTCGTCGGGGTGTTCCGGCAGCATCGGCACGCCGAGCAGGCGGTCGGGCGCCGCCCCGCAGAATTCCATCAGCCAGTCGTTGTAGACGCGGTAGCAGGCGGCGCGCAATGCCGGGTCGTCGGTCGAGATCTGGAAGATCGGCCCGAAGATGATCTGCGCCTGGACGCTGTCGCGGTCCATGTCTGCAAGGCGCAGTTTGGCGTTGGCCGGGCGGCGCTCGCTCTGGTCGTAGATGCCGGCGCGGTCGAATGAATTGTAGAGCGCCTTCACCGGCCGGTCGTTGCCGGTGGCCGGCGCCTTGCCGCCCCAACTGCCCCACACCTTGCCGTCACACATCCATACCGCCTGGCCGTCGCGCTCCTCGACCCTGGGCGCCCGGTCGCGGAACTCGGCCGGCAGCCGGGTCAGCCACAGATCGGCCGGCAATTGCCCGAGATCCATGTGGTCGTCGCAGGAGATCAGCACGTTGGCCATCAGGGTCCTCCACTAGGCTGCGGCGAATATAGCATGATCAGGACGCGGTTTGCGGTGCGGCGTTTGCCGCGGCGAACGCCGGCCGGTTCGGCCGCGACGGCCGGCCGATATCGGGCAGCAATACCGTCAAAAGCCCGATCAGCGGCAGGAAGGCGCACAGGTGGTAGACGAAGTTGATGCTGGTGGCGTCGGCGAGCCGGCCGAGCAGCGCCGCGCCGATGCCGGCCAAACCGAATGACAGGCCGAAAAACAGCCCGGCGATCGTGCCGATCCGCCCGGGCACGAGGTCTATGCCGTAGACGATGATCGCCGACGACGCCGACGCCATCGTCGCGCCGATGACGACGCTGAAAATCGCGGTCCACAAAAGGCCGACATGCGGCAGTGCCAGCGTGAACGGGATGACGCCCCAGATCGAACCCCAGATGACCCGCTTTCTGCCGATGCGGTCGCCGATCGGCCCGCCGACGAAGGTCCCGACCGCGACCGATCCGAGAAACGCGAACAGGTAGAGCTGGGCCTGGCCCATCGTCAGGTGGAACTTGCTCATCAGGTAGAAGGTGTAATAGGTGCCGATGCTGGTCTGATAGAACGACTTTGAAAACATCAGCGCGAACAGAACCAGCAAGGACCAGCCGATCTTGCGGCGCGACAGGCCGGAACGCGCCGCGCCATGCGCCGCCGGCCGGCGCTGCGGCGCCGACTGCGCGCGCCAGTTCCAATTGCCGATCGCAAACAGCACGATGATCGCGACGAGCGCGACGCCCGAGAACCACTGGACGCTCTTCTGCCCGTGCGGGATCACGATGAAAGCGGCAAGGATCGGGCCGACCGAAGAGCCGAGATTGCCGCCGACCTGAAACAGCGACTGCGCCAGACCGTGCCGACCGCCCGAGGCGAGCCGCGCGATGCGCGAGGCTTCCGGGTGGAACACCGCCGAGCCGCTGCCGACCAGCATCGCGGCGAGGATCAGCATGTGAAAGCTGCCGGCATGCGCCAGCAGCAGCAGCCCGATCAGGGTCGCCGCCATGCCGACCGGCAGCGAATAGGGTTGCGGCTTGCTGTCGGCGAAATACCCGACGACCGGCTGCATGACAGACGAGGTCACCTGCATCGTCAGCGTGATCAGGCCGACCTGCGCGAAGCTGAGCCCGTAGGAGCCTTTCAGCATCGGGTAGATCGCCGGCACCAGCGACTGGATCGTGTCGTTGAGGAAATGCGAGAAACTGAGCGCCAGCAGGATCGAGAAGATCGTCGCCTCGGCGGCGCGCCGCGCCACCGCCGGTGTCGTTTGCCGTTCCGCCGCAACGCTCATGCGCTTCCGCCCCGATCCGATGTCTCTGCCGGCAGCCGCTAAGATAAGCGGTTTCCTGACAGATTTGCGACTTCACCGTTCGCGTTCAAGCCATACCAGCCATTCACAATCGGCGAGCCGCAGCGGGGTGCGGTACTAGGTGCGGATCACGACCTTGCCGACATGGCGGTCGGCCTCGACATGTGCCTGCGCCGCCGGCAATTCGGCGAGCGGAAAGCTGCGGTCGATGATCGGCCGGATTTTGCCCTCGTTGAGCGCCGGCATCAGGTCGGCGAGAAAGCGGCGCATCGATTCGGCGCGCTGCGCGGCGTTGCGCAGCCGGTTGCTGACGCCGTAAAGGTGGAGGCGGCGCTCGGCGAGGCGATCGACATCGAGTTCGCCCTTTGTGACGCCGCTCATCCGGCCGATCGTCACATAGCGGCCGCCGACCTTGAGCGCCGCGATCAGCGGCGCCAGCACGTCGCCGCCGATATTGTCGACGATCATGTCAACCCCGTCGCCGACCGCCGGTGCGATCGCCGCGCCAAACCCCTCGCTGCCGGCGACGACGCCGGCATCGAGACCGAGCGCCCTCAGCCGCTCGAGTTTTTCGGCCGAGCGCGATGTGCCGATGACGCGCGCGCCCAGATATTTCGCCAATGCCAGGGTCGCAATGCCGACCCCCGACGCGGCGCCCGCCACCAACACCGTCTCGCCGGCCTGCAGCCGGCCGCTGACAAACAGCGCGTCATGCACGACGACAAACACGACCGGGATGCAGGCCGCTTCCTCCCACGACAGCGCGTCGGGCGCCGGCATGACCTCGCGCGCGTCGAGCAGTGCATACTCGGCAAAGCCGCCGCTGCACCGCCCCATTGCCCGTTCGCCGACACGCAGGCCGGTGACGCCGGCCCCCAACTCAACGATCTCGCCGGCCGCGTCGCCGCCGCCGATGCGCGCTTCCGGCGCCGGTTTGCCCGGCTCCAGCTTCAAGCTGCGCAGCCGGCGCATCTCGGCGCGGTTGATCGACGAGGCATGCACGCGCAGCAGCACCTGCCCCGCCGGCACGACCGGCCGCTGCACGTCGCGGATGTCCCAATGGCCGCCGTCGCGCCCCGCCTCCATCATCGCCGCCAGCATCGCATCGCCTCCTCAAAATCCCCTCGGCCGGGCCTGACGGCCGTCCAACTCTTCAGGGATCGTATAAAGACGTCTGAGGCCGGCTCCAAGGCCGGCCACGGGGTTTGTCTCATCTGATCGCAAAGGGGACGGGAATGGAACAATCCGATATCGATCCGCAGTCCGGCTGCCGGCTGCCGCTGCCGCGCCGCGAAGACCTCGACGCGGAGGCGCGGCAAGCATACGACCGGCTGGCGGCGCCCGACCAGGGCGGCTCGTTGCGGGGGCTGCGCGGCCCCGGCGGCATCAGTTTGCACAGCCCGGAGCTGTCGCGCCTCAACCGGCCATTGAACCAATACCTGCGCTACGGCTCCGGGCTGGGCGACCGGCTGCGCGAACTCGCGATCCTCGTCACGGCGCGCGAATGCGACAGCCAGTTCGAATGGGCGGCGCATGAGGCGGAGGCCAAGCGCGCGGGCGTCTCGGCCGCGATCATCGAGACGATCCGCCATCGCAGGGATGCCGCCGGTCTGGCGGAAGCGGACGCCGCGGTCGTCACGCTCGGCCGCGAAATCTTCGGCGACCGCCGCGTCAGTTCGGCGACATTCGCCCGCTGCCTGCAATTCTTCGGCCGCAAAAGCCTCGTCGACCTCGTCGCGCTGATGGGAAATTACGCGTCGACCGCGGCGTTGCTCTGCGCCGTCGACATGCAGCTCGACGACGGCGTCGAGCCGCCGCTGCCTATTCGGCGGCGGCCTTGACCGGCGCGCCCGGCGCCTGGCCGCTGGGCAGTTCGAACAGGCCCTGCGGCAGCCCGGCGATGTGCGCCAGCACCTCGGCGGCGGGGATGACGTCGGCGTATTTCGCGTGCATGTCGCAGAGGCTCACGGCATGGCTCGCTTCGCTCCTGTCGAAGCAGCCCTCCTCGGCGAGCGTCACGCGGTAGTTCAGGTTGAACGCATCGACGACGGTCGCGCGCACGCAGCCCGAGGTCGTCGTGCCGGTCACAATCAAGCTGTCGGCGCCGAAGAGGGTCAGGTAGGCGGCGAGACTGGTGCCGAAAAAACCCGACGGTTTCTGTTTTTTGACGATGATGTCCTGCGGCGCCGGCGCGATCGGCGCGACGATCTCGTTGGGATCGAGGTTGCTGCCCGGGCCGCCGCCCGCCTCGCCGCCGCGCGAGGATTTCCAGCTCCAGCTGCCGCGGTCCCATTTGTCCGCGCGCCCCTCGCCGGTCGTGTAGATGACCGGCAGGCCTTTCGCGTGCGCTGCGTCGATCAGCTGCTTGATGTGGTCGAGCGCGACCCACGCCTCCTCGCCGCACGAGGTGCGCCATTTCCTGATCGATTGGAGGATCGGCTCCGGCCGCTCGCCGCAGAACGCCCAGTTGACGTCGATGACGACGAGCACCGGCCGCTTGCCAAAGCCGGCGCGGGCGCCGAACCCGCCGGCGGCAAACACCTCTCTGTCGCGCTCGGTCAAAAACCTGTCCCACACCCGCCCGCTCATCACCCGCCTCCATTGCAGCGCCCGGATGCTAGGCGCAATCGCTGCCCTTGACAACCCGGATAGTTCATGATATGTTCAGAGACAATTGAGGGAATGCGATCCGGATCGGCCGTCTCATCACGAAGCGGTGCGGCGGCCGCTGAACATCGCGTCGCGGACTTCCCAGAGTTCGGGATAGAGGGGCGACTGGATCAGCTGGTTGGCCGCCGCCTGCAAGTATTGCAGGCCGAGGGAGCCGCCGGTGCCGGGGCTGATGCCGATGACGCGCGAGACCGTTGCAACATGCGCGAAGCGCCAGCGGCGGAACGCGTCTTCCAGATCGACGAGCTTTTCGCCGAGCTGATACAACTCCGGCTGTTCGTGGCGGTCCTCGTAGATCTGCCGCCACGCCGCAAACACGGCGTCCGAGCGCTCGTAGCGCCCGGCATAATCGCGGCGCGGCGTGATTCCGGCAAAGCCTTGCCGCGCGATGAAATCGACCGTCGCATCGTAGATGCTCGGCGCCGCCAATGCGGCTGCGAGCGCGGCACGGTCGGCCGCCGTCTCGGCCTGGTCGAGCACGGCAACGCGGCTCCCGCCCTCTGGCGTCTGCAGCGTCATCGCGCGATATTTGAGGCCGAGGCGGAATTCCAGCATGCGGTACTGCACCGACTGGAACCCCGAAGCGCCATCCTTCCCGACGGTCTCGCGGAACAGAAAGAATTCGTCCGGCGTCAGCGTCGTCAGCACGTCCCACGAGCGGATCAGCAGGCGCTCGATCTCGCTGACCCGCGACAGCCGCTTGAACGCCATCAGGCAATCCTTGCCCGAGGTGCCGTCGATCAGCGCCGCGGTCGCGCAGGCGAGTTCGTGGATCGCCAGCTTGAACCAGAGTTCATGCGACTGGTGCATGACGATGAACAGCAATTCGTCGTCGGAGCCGGTACGCGCGACCTGCGCTGCCAGCAGCCGGTCGAGCTGCAGATACCGGCCATAGGTGTTTTTCTCCACGATCCCGCCTCCGCGATCGGGTAGGTCGAGCTTGAGTATCACGCCGAGGATCTGCTGTGCATACGCATCGCGGACAGCGGCCTTGACGGCGGCAGGTCCGGCGGCCAATTTCGGCCTGCGGCGCATGATCGTTGTGCCCCGGCCCCTCGGCCGCAGCGATGTGCCGGGCCAGGCCCAGGCCGTTCGCCAACAGCCGCTGACGTCGATGTCCCCGTAGCTCAGCCGGATAGAGCATCGGTTTCCTAAACCGGGGGTCGCAGGTTCGAGTCCTGCCGGGGACGCCATGACCATCAACCGGATCGGCCGCCGCCGATTGCAACGCCGCGCCGCGCCGCATTAGCATGACCGGAAGCCATCGCCGACGCTCGCCGGGAGAATGCACCGCATGGCGGCCATACGCCCGCTCGCCACACGTGATCTCGCCGAGGTGCAACGCGTTATCCGCGTTGCCTTCGGCACGTTTCTCGGCGTTCCCGATCCGGAAAAGTTCTTGGGCGATCTCGACTACGCCGCGGGGCGGTTCGGCGCCGAACATGTCGCCGCCTTCGTCGCCGAGGAGGACGGCGTGCTGCTCGGCTCCAATTTCGCGACGCGGTGGGGCAGCGTCGGGTTTTTCGGGCCGCTGACGACGCGCCCCGATCGGTGGAACGGCGGCGTCGGCCAGCAGCTGGTCGCAGCGGCATGCGACGCCTTTGAGGAGTGGGGCGTCAGCCATGCCGGGCTGTTCACGTTTGCGGACAGTGCGAAGCACGCCTGGACCTACGGCAAGTTTGGCTTTTATCCGCGCTTTCTGACGGCGATCATGGCGGCGCCGGCGCCGCACGCGGCCGCGGCCGGCGCCAATCCGGCGGCGGGGTGGCGCTGGACGCGCTATTGGGGGCTGCCGGCCGGCCAGCGGCGCGAAGCCGAAGCCAAGGCGCGCCAGCTCGCCGAAGAGATCTATCCGGGTCTCGACCTGCGGGATGAGATCCGCACCGTGCTCGCCCGCAACCTCGGCAATACCGTGCTGCTGTGGGACGGCGACAGCCGCCTCGCCGGCTTTGCGATCTGCCACTGGGGGCCGGCGAGCGAGGCCGGCGCCGGCTGCTGCTACATCAAATTCGGGGCGGTGCGGCCGGGAAGCGGCGCGGCGGAACGGTTTGCCGCACTGCTCGATGCCTGCGGCGAACTCGCCGCCGCAGTTCACATGCCGACCGTCTTGGCAGGCGTCAACCTGGCGCGCGAGGAGGCCTACCGCATCATGCTCGCCCGCGGCTTCCGCACGCGGATCCAGGGCGTCGCGATGCACCGGCGGAACGAGCCGGGCTACAGCCGGCCCGGCCTGTTCGTCATCGATGACTGGCGATAAGGGAGGCGTACGCGATGAAGGCGGTCGTTTGCGAAGCGTTCGGCGGACCGGAGGTGCTGCACCTGCGCGATATGCCCGACCCGCCGGCGCCGGGCGCGGGCGAGGTGCAGGTGCGCATTCGTGCGCGCGGCGTGCAATATGTCGATGTGCTGATGCTCGCGGGCAAATACCAGTTCCGCCCGGAGCCGCCCTTCGTGCCGGGCAATGAAGGCGCCGGCGAGGTCGTCGCGGTCGGCGCCGGCGTCGAGCGCTTCAAGATCGGCGACCGCGTCATGAGCCGGCATCGGCTCGGCGCCTTCGCCCAGCTCGGCAATGCCTTGGCCGAGAACTGCAATCCGGTGCCGGACGGCATGGGCATCGAGGCAGCGGCCGTGTTCGCCGGCGCCTATCACACCGCCTATCACGCGCTGCTGCAGCGCGGCCGGCTGCAGCCGGGCGACTGGGTCCTGATCCACGGCGCCGCCGGCGGCATCGGCATCGCCGCGATCCAGGTCGCAAAACTGTTCGGCGCCAAGGTCGTCGCGACCGCCAGTACCGACGAAAAACGCGCCGCTTGCCTTGCGGAAGGAGCCGACTACGCGATCGACTACCGCGGCGGCTTTCGCGACAAGGTGAAGGAACTGACCGGCGCGCACGACGGTGTCGATATCGTCTACGACCCGATCGGCGCCGCCGTGACCGACGAATCGCTGCGCTGCCTCGCCTATGGCGGACGGCTCCTCGTGCTCGGTTTTCTCGGCGGCGGGCCGGCGACGCCGCGCACCAATTACCTGCTGATCAAATGCCTCGAAGTGATCGGCGTCAGGCTCGGCGCCGTTACCGAGCACTGGCCCGCGGTCGGCCGCGACAACATGAAAAAGCTCGTCGAATTGGCCGGCCAGGGCAAGTTGCGCCCGCGCATCTCGCACCGCTTCCCGCTCGATCATGCCAAGGAGGCGATCCAGGCCGTCATCGACCGCCAAGTCATCGGCAAGGCCGTGCTCGTCGGATGACCCTCAATCGTAGGTGACGCCGATCGTTTCGGCGACCAGCACCGGCCGCGGGCTGCCTTCCAGTTCCATCGTGCTTTCGTTGGTGATGCGCGTGTGGCCCTCCATCGGCTCGATCGATTTGATCGTCAGGTGCAGCCGGATGCGCGAACCGGCCGGCACCATGCCGGTGAAGCGCACGCGGTTGGCACCGTAATTGATGCCGCGCGAGCGCTGCTTGACCCGATAAAGGCCCGACGCCAAGCGCGGCACCAGCGACAGCGTCAGCCAGCCGTGCGCGATCGTCTTGCCGCCCGGCATCTCTTTTTTGGCGCGTTCGACATCGACGTGGATCCATTGGTGGTCGCCCGTCGCATCGGCGAACTTGTCGATCTGCTCCTGCGTCACGGTGTACCAGTCGCTGACGCCGATCTCCTTGCCCTCATAGGCCTTCAGATCGGCGGCGCGTTCGACTTCAAGCATGAACCGGCTCCTCTTCCCTTTGGGCATCATGGCCGGGCGCGACCCGGCCATCTTTAGACCCCGCGGGTCAAGCCCGCGGGTGACGGTCAAAAACGTCCGTTGTGGTTACGGCCGCAGGCAATAGCGGCGTTCGCCGGGCTCGCGCACTTTCTCGGCCAGGTTGGCGAATTCGACGGCGAGCCGGCGGGTGTCGCGCGGATCGATGATCTCCTCGATCCAGAACGTCTCGGCGGTGCGGAACGGCGAGCGCAGCCGATTGAGACGCTCCTCGATTTCGGCAATCTTGGCCTTGGGGTCGGGTGAAGCGTCGATCTCGGCGCGGTAGGCGGCCTCGATGCCGCCTTCCAGCGGCAGCGATCCCCAGCGCGCCGACAGCCAGGCGTAGCGGATCGAAAACCGGCCGGTCGGCTGGTTGACGGCGCCGGCGACGCCGAACACGTTGCGCACAAGAAACGTGCACCACGGCACGCTCGACTGGTTGACCGCCGCCATCGCCCGCACCCCCTTCCTGATCGTCGCGCTCTTCTCGGCGTCGAGGCCGATATGAAAGCCAGGGCAATCGCACAGATAGACGATCGGCAGGTGAAACGTGTCGGCGAGATCGACAAAGCGGATGATCTTGTCGCACGCGTCCGCCGTCCAGGCACCGCCGTAGAAGAACGGGTCGGACGCCATGACCGCGACCGGCAGCCCGTCCAATCGCGCCAGCCCGGTGATGATCGGCCGGCCGAACAGGCGGCCGATCTCGAAAAAGCTGCCGCGATCCACAACCGCCTCGATGATCGGGCGCATCTTGTAGACCTTGCGGCGGTCGCGCGGGATCGCCTCGAACAGGAAATCCTCGCGCCGTTCGGGATCGTCGCTGCGCGGCCCGCGCGCGGGTAATTCATAGACCGACGACGGCAGATAGGAGAGAAACCGGCGGGTCGCCGCGAACGCCTTCTCTTCGCTGTCTACCGCATCATCGACAGCGCCGCAGCGCGTCTGGATTTCCCAGCCGCCCAATTCAAAGCGGTCGAGCGGCTGCTGCCCGGCAAGCGCATTGACGACCGGCGGGCCGGCGACGAACAGCGCCGAAGTTTCCTTCGTCATGACCGAATAGTGGCTCGCCGCCATGCGGGCGGCACCAAGCCCGGCGACGGAACCGAGGCCCAGCGCCACGACCGGCACAAGGCCCATATTCGTTGTCGTGTAATAATACGGCAGCCCCGAACCGACCCTGCCGGGCAGGTTGGCGCGCCCCGTCGTCTCGATCGTCTTCACCGAGCCGCCGCCGCCCGAGCCTTCGATGATGCGGATGATCGGCAGCCGGAGGTCGTGCGCCATCTGCTCGGGCATCAGCGCCTTTTCGCGGATCGTCGCATCGGCCGAACCGCCGCGCACGGTAAAGTCGTCGCCCGAAACAACGACCGGCCGGCCGTCGATCGTCGCGCGCCCGAAGATGTTGTTGGCCGGAGAGAGTTCGGCGAGGTTGCCCTCTTCATCGTAACGCGCCCGGCCGGCGATCGCGCCGATTTCGTGAAAGCTGCCGCGATCGACCAGCGCGTCGATGCGCTCACGCACGGTGAGCTTGCCGGCGTCGTGCTGGCGCCTGATGCGCGCCTCGCCGCCCATCGCGCGTGCCAGCCGCTCACGCGCGCGCAGTTCCTCCAGTTCCGCCTGCCAGCCCATCAGGTTCTCCGACCGCCATGCGCCGATTGCGAGGGTGCGGATCTGCTCACCGCTGAGCAATCGCTCGCCGGGAAACGATAATGGTCGGCAGTCGGCTGGACAGCAAGGCGCAGACGACGGTCCCGCATCCGGGTCCGTCAGCGCCGCGCGACTCGGGGAGCCCATCGCCGCCGACCTTCCGGCGGCACCCGATTATCTGCGCGACGGCCTCGCAGGACTTTGCCGATCCGCTTGCTCCGCACCGAAATCCGGCCATATAGGGGAGCGCATGCGGCAGATCGACAACCGCTTTACGCGGGACCGCACGGGACGGTCGGACGGCGCCGGCGTCAGGTGGGCGCTGCGGCGGCGCGCCGTCGCCGTGCTGACCTTTTGCCGCTACGCGCTGCACCGGTTCAACCAGGACGGCTGCTTTGCAGCTTCCGGCGCGCTGTCCTACACGACGCTTGTCTCGCTCGTGCCGCTCGGTGTTGTCGGGCTCGGCGTGTTGTCGGCCTTTCCGATCTTCGCCGCGACGCGGCAGCAGGCGCTGGCGTTCGCATTCCACAATTTCGTGCCGACGATCAGCGAACAGGCGGCGTGGTGGTTCCAGTATCTGGCTGGCTCGGCGACGCAGGCCACCGCGATCGGCATCATCGGCATCGCCGGCACCGGCGTCCTGCTGCTGGTCACGGTGGAAGATCGGCTCAACGCGCTGTGGCGGGTAACGACGCCGCGCCCCTGGGTGCAGCGGGTGCTGGCGTATTGGACGCTGATCACGCTGGGGCCGCTGCTGGTCGGCATGAGCCTCACTCTGTCGACCTATCTCGATACCGCGGCCCGCCACGCCGGCCTCAACCCGGCGATACTCGATCTGTTGGCGAGCGGGTGGCCGCATTTCATCGCCCGCGTTGTGCCGTTTTTCCTCGAACTGGCGGCGTGCACGCTGCTCTACTGCCTGATACCGAATTGCGCCGTGCGGTGGCGCGACGGCGTGCTCGGCGCCGCCGTCGCGGCGGCGGCGATCGAATTGTTGAAGATCGGGTTTGCGATCTACATCAGCGCCTCGTCGTTTTATCGCACCGTCTACGGCGCGCTGGCGGCGATCCCGATCTTCCTGCTGTGGATGTATGTGACCTGGAACGCGGTGCTGCTCGGCGCCGTCGTCGCCGCCAACCTGCCGACGTGGCGGGTCGACGAGCGGCTGGCGCATTTGAGCAGCGGCGGTGTTCGGCTCGGCTTCGCGTTGGCGCTGCTGGCGGCGCTGGCGCGGGCGCAGCGGCGCGGGCTGCGCCGCTCGACCGCGGACCTGGCGGAGGAACTCGGCGTTCCGACCTCGGTCGTCGATGAACATCTGCAGATCCTCGCACAGGCCGGCTTTACCGCGCCCACCCAGGACGGCG
>DATJSO010000075.1:0-3163 GCA_035504075.1 Allostellaceae bacterium
TCTGATACGAGCATGCGCATTCTTTACAGCCACCGCGTCCATTCGCGCGACGGACAGAGCGTCCATATCGAGGAACTGGTAAAGGCACTGCGGCACTCCGGCCACGATGTTCGGGTCGCCGGACCAAACCGCTACGAGCGCGCCGATTTCGGCGGCGAAAGCCGCGTCCTGCCGGTGCTTCGTCGCCTCGCGCCGGCCGCTCTCTTCGAGCTTTTGGAGATCCTGTACAATCTTGCGGCGCTGCTGCAGGCGCGGCGCGTCTGGCGCGGCTTTACCCCGGAACTGATCTATGAGCGCTACAACCTGTATTTCGCATGCGGGATGCTGCTGAAATGGTGGTCTCGTGTCCCGCTCTATCTCGAAGTGAACTCGCCGCTGGCGGCGGAGCGGGCGCAGTACGGCAACTTGCGGCTGCACGCCCTCGCGCGCGGTTTCGAGCGAATGGTGTGGCGCGCGGCCGATCGGGTGTTTGTCGTCACCGCGGCGCTCGGCGACATCGTGGCCGCCGCCGGTGTCGATCGCGACCGCATCGTTGTGACCCCCAACGGCATCGATCTGGCGGCTTTCCCTGCGGCACCCTACCGCGCCCACGCCGGCGAGCCGGTGACGATCGGCTTTGTCGGCTTTGTGCGCGAGTGGCACGGCGTCGATTCGGTGATTGCCGGGCTGGCGGCGGACCGCGGCGATCCGCCGATCCGCTTGGTGATCGCCGGCGACGGTCCGGCGCGGCCGGCCCTCGAGCGGCAGGCGGCGATGCTCGGCGTTGCCGATCTCGTCGAGTTTGCCGGGTTGCAGCCGCGCGCCGGCGTGCCGGAATTGATCGCGCGCTTTGATATTGCGCTGCAGCCGCGGGCGGTCGCCTATGCGTCACCGCTGAAGCTGTTCGAATACATGGCCTGCGGCCGCGCCATCGTCGCGCCTGACCAGCCTAATATCCGGGAAATTCTCGGCGACGGCGAAAGCGGCGTGCTGTTTGATCCGGCGCAGCCCGGCGCAGTGTGGCGCGCCGTTCGCGATCTCGCCGCCGACCCGGCGCGCCGCGAACGGCTCGGGCAAGCGGCGCGCCGCCGGCTCGAACAACGCAACTATACGTGGCAGGGAAACGCGGCCCGCATTACGGCGCTGGCCGCCGGCGACGTTGCGCGTCGCGGTGCCGGCGCGCCTGCAGGTCGGCCGCTCGATCGCTCAGCACGACGCGGAACAGGATGACGACGAACACGATCGTCACAACCAGCAGCAGAACGGCTTGGAATTGGTCGACCATGCATTCGCCCGCAGGGGATCAGCCGCGTTGCTGCGAAGGTGCGGCGATTTTTGCCGGCGTCAAGTCTCATCGACGGCATGCCTAGCCGAATTTTTTGCAAATCCCTGCTGCGCGGCCGCGCGTCCCGGCTGCAACCGTGGACCGGCCGCGCCGCCGGCACGAACCGGTCCACGGCGTCGGCTTGCGTCACGCCTGCCTGCGTTGCCGGCGCAGCATGCCCAATCCGATCAGCCCGCTGCCGAACAACAGCAGCGAGGCGGGCTCGGGAACAGCCTTCAAATCAGTGCTCGCCGAATAGTTTATCGTCGTCGGCAGCAGGGGGTTTGTAGTGCCGCCGATCGTGAAATCGATGAGTTCGTCGATCCCGTACGGCGCGGTCAGGCTCGTCACGGTAGTGTTGTCATCTGCGTCGAAAGAGGTGTTGCTTAAGCCGGTTACGTCCGGCTTGAGTGGCGCGGTGTTATATGTCGCCGGACAGCCGCCTGTGGAATTGGCCTGATCGACGCAGCTCATGAAGGAAACCGCGTTGGCCGCGCTTCCATTGGTGACCGTGCCGCCGATATTGCTGTCGAGGACCAGATCCGGCGGGGTTATCGGCGACGTGAAGCCGTCATTGATGATTTCGAGGGTGATTGTGGCGTTGCTGCTCCCGTCGTTGGTGATTTTCGTTACTGCACTGAGTTCCTGAGCGAAAAGCGAATTGCCGGGAGCATCGGAACTGGCGCTGGCATCATCGATCGTAATATTGCCGACCGTCGCCGATCCGGTGCAACTGGGGCTCGAAGCAGAGTCCGTACACAACGGCGTCAAGCTTGACCCGTTGACCGAGTACAGCACTTCGAGAAACGGGGTGGCCTGAGCGGCCGGCGCGGCGAGTAATGCGCCGATCCCGATCGCCGCCGCGGCGAGCGCGAGTTTGGATAGTGATCTGGTCATGTGGCCTCACGTGTTGGGTTTTGAATGCGCTGCAGCCGGCGTCGTCGGACGCCGTCTGCCCCAAAATGCGCTGCAGCCCGGCCAATGGCCGCCAGCTGCGCCCCCTCGACGTGCGGTTCACGTGCGGCAGTCGCCCACCGCGGAGCGAAGCAAGGAGCGTGCCAGCGAAGGCGGTCAATGGGTTAGCGCCCCGGCGACGACGGCGCCATGCGACGAGTGTCAAGATTGTTGACACGCGGCAGCCCGCGATTGACCGGCAGTTCGCGATCAGCGGCAAGATGCCCGCCGGCGATCTACCGGAGCGCGACGGATTTTATTTCAGGAGCAAGTTGCAGGGCCGGCCGAAGCGCCGCTATTTCGTTTCAGGCCATTGGAATAATAAGGATGATCCGGCGTCGCGGCGACGCTTTGCGGCAGCGCGCCGGGCTGCGACGATGGCGACGGCGCCCCGGCGTCGGAATTTTTGACAGTGCGTTGGCTCTGCCGGGGGCGGGCGCAGTCTGCCGATCCAAGCCAAACGCGAAATCTGCGCCAATTGCAGACCGTCTGGCGATATCGCTCAGGTAAACTGCGGCTTCCGTTTTGGTTTGACCGCCGCCCACTTGACTTCGATCGCCATTCAACATATGTTCTGGCGCGACATCTCCGCTCGTGTAATATAATTAATGCCTGTTGCGGCCATTACCGTCGAGAACTTGGCGAAGTCGTATCTGGTCGGTCACCGCGCCGAGCGCGGCGGCATCCACAGCTACACGGCATTGCGCGATGTGTTGGGCCGGGAACTGCGCGGCGCGCTGCGCAAGACGGCCGATGTCGTGCGCCGCCGGCACATTGTCGCCGGCGAAGCGGTCGAGGAATTCTGGGCGCTCAAAGAGTTGAACTTTGAGGTGCGGGAAGGCGAGGTTCTCGGCATCATCGGGCGCAACGGCGCCGGCAAATCGACATTGTTGAAGATCCTGTCGC
>DATJSO010000076.1:0-4928 GCA_035504075.1 Allostellaceae bacterium
GCGACAGGATCTTCAACAATGTCGATTTGCCGGCGCCGTTGCGCCCGATGATGCCGAGAACCTCGCCTTCCCGCACCTCAAAGTTCAACTCTTTGAGCGCCCAGAATTCCTCGACCGCTTCGCCGGCGACAATGTGCCGGCCGCGCAGCGCGCCGACGAACTTGCGCGCGCCGTTGCGCAATTCGCGCCCGAGAACGTCGCGCAGAGCGTTGTACTGGTACAGGCCGCCGCGCTCGCCGCGATGCCCGACCAGATAGGATTTCGAAAGGTTCTCGACGGCGATGACCCGGTCAGTCATCGCGGCCGTCGGTCCCAACGGTTCCGCACTGCGCCCGGCCGGCGACCGCCCGCCGCCGGAAGGCGTTCGACGATCGTCATTACGCCGCCATGATGACGTCGCGTCCGAAACAGCGGCAAGGCCTGGCGGCAGTCCCGTCGCCGGCAATCTTCCGCGCACCAACAATAGTGGTGTCGAGCATCACGTCGCGAACAATGTTGCAACTCAGATCACGTTATGCCCCGCGTGCCGCCGCCGGTCAATGCTCGCCGTGGCCGTGCCGTGGTGAACCGCCGCGCCGCCCCGCCAAGTAATAATGGAAAAGGTCGCGACGTGATGCCGGTCCGTTATGGGGAAATCGCCGCCGTCGCGAATGTCGCTTGCCCGCTGCCGGCCGCGCGTCGATACTCGCAGCGAATATTTTCCTTCCGATGCTGTTGCTCGCGGCGCCGCATGGCAGTGATCCGCGGCACGGTTGAACGCGCGGATAAGCGCCGCTCATGATCACCGATGCCCGTTCCGTGCCGGCAGGCGCCGTCGTCGATGCCGAAATCTGCATCATCGGCGCCGGCGCGGCCGGCATAACGCTGGCGCGCGAATTCCGCGCGTCGCCGTTTCGCGTCGCCGTGCTCGAAAGCGGCGGCATGCGTTACGACCCGGAAACGCAGGAGCTCTATGACGGCCAAAGCATCGGGCAGCCATTTTCCGGGCTGATGTCCGAACGGCTGCGATTTTTCGGCGGCACGACGAATCACTGGGGCGGCTGGTGCGTGCCGCTCGACGCGATCGATTTCGAAAAGCGCGCCGACCTGCCCAATCATATCGGTTGGCCGTTTCCTCGATCGCATCTCGACCCGTGGTACCGCCGCGCCCAGGCGGTCTGTCGGCTCGGATCGTACGATTACCGGCCGGCGGATTGGGGGATCCCGGAAAAGGAAATCCCGCCGCCCTTTGCCGGCCCCGATTTTGCCTGCCGGATCCTGCAGGTGAGCCCCGTCCACTTCGGCCCGTTTTATGCCCGGGAATTGCGCGAGGCGCTGCGCATTACGGTGTATCTGCACGCCAATGCCGTCAATCTCGACGACGGCGGCGACGCCGCCGCAATCCGCGAGGTGGCGGTCGAGACGCTCTCGGGAAACCGGTTCGCTGTGCGCGCCCGCGTCTACATCTTGGCCACGGGCGGCATCGAGAACGCCCGGCTCCTGCTGGCTTCCGGCCGGCCCGACGGCCGCGGCCTCGGCAACGACCACGATCTCGTCGGGCGGTTCTTCATGACGCATCTGGTCTATGGCGGCGGGATCATCGTTCCGTCCAACCCCCGCATGAATTTCGATTTCCAGACGGCGGGCGTGTTTTCCGGGTTTGGCGGCAGGCATTCGTTCGTCCCGTTCATTTCCTTGTCGGCGGCCAGCATGCGGCGCCGCAAGCTGCCGAGTATCTGGCTGCATTGGGCCTTCCAATTTGCGCCCGTCGGCGGATCGGTCGAAGCACTGAAGCGGCTCATCGACGGCGAGGGGCCGGGTGGCAGCGTGCTGACCGATCTGTCGGCGGTCGTCGGCCACCTCGAAGGGGTCGCCGATTACGCCGTGCGCAAGGCGCTGTTCGGCGAAGGCATCCCGATCGAAGCGCTGCAGCTGCACTGCGCATCGGAACAACTGCCCAACCCGAGCAGCCGCATCACGCTCGGCGCGACGCGCGACCGGCTGGGAATGCGCGAGACTGTCGTCGATTGGCAGCCGATGCCGCAGGACAAGGCGCACGCCGTCGCTACCCTGCGGCTTCTCGGACAGGAAATCGGGCAGGCCGGGTTTGGCCGGCTGCGCTCGCCCCTGGTCGAGCACGATGCATGGCCGGACGATTTCTACGGCAACGAGCACCACATGGGGACGACCCGTATGCATGACGATCCGACGCAAGGCGTCGTCGATCGAAATTGCCGCATGCACGGCGTCAAAAACCTGTTCGTCGCCGGCAGTTCGGTATTCCCGGTCGGCGGCGCCAACAACCCGACGCTGACGATTGTCGCGCTGGCCCTGCGTCTGGCCGACCACGTCAAGACGGTGCTGGCGTGAAGACCGCGCCGCTGTCGCGCCGCAATCTGCTGGCGCTGTCCGCGGGCCTCGCGGCCGCCGCCACCGGCAGCGGCGCGGCGTTCGGCGGCGCGCGCAGCCGTGGCGATATGTCCGGCGGCATGGCGCTGGCGGCGCTCTGCGCGGATTTGCAGTGCCCTGGCGCAATCTCGCGGGCGTGTCTGCGGGCGCTGCCGGCGGAAATGTCGGCTGCCGCGCTGGCCCGCCTCATCACGGCCGAGGTCGCGCCGGCGGGGCCGGAGCCCGCATCGGCAATTGCATCGCCAATTGCGCTTCGCGACGCGGTCAGGACGTGCAGCCGCGCGGATTTTCGCAACGGCCGCGTCTTGCTGGTTGACGGCTGGCTGCTCTCGCTGACGGAAATCCGCGTCTATGCGCTGGCCGGGTTCGCCGCGACGGCGGCGTCTTGAGCCCCGGCCGCCCGCTGCGCCGCCGTTCAAGCAGCGGCAGGCGCCCGCGACGACGGCAACAGGTTCCGACCCTTGATCGGCGGGTTTGGAGGCCTCTAGAATTGCGCGGCGCGGATCGTCGTCGCCGTCGCCCGGCGCTCTCCGCTGGCGGCGCCGGTGGCATCGGCGGGTGTAGCTCAATGGCAGAGCTCCAGCCTTCCAAGCTGGCTACGTGGGTTCGATTCCCATCACCCGCTCCAGCCTCTGCGGTCCATCGCGCGCGGCGCTAGCCGCCGGCGTCGGCCGTTTGCGGGCGGTAGATTGCGAGACCCGCCGACAACGGCCAGCCGGCGCCGGTGAGGTTGACGGTGACGATCAGCAAGAGGCTGTCGCCGAACCGCTGCAGCGTCTTGATGCCGGCCAGCGGCAACGGGACGCCGTGCGCGCCGCAGTACAGCACGAGCGCTTCGGTGATCTCGGCGGCGCCGATCTCGCAAGTCTCGCACGCCGCGCCGTTGTCGGGCAGGATGTCGATCGACGCGCGCACGCCGCCGGTTCCCGGTTGCATCTCGAACCGCCGCAGCATGCCGACGGGCAGCGGGCGGCCGACATGCCGGCGGTACTCGCGAAGCGCGGCGGCGACCTCGGCGGCGGAAAAGACGATATGGCGGATTTCGGCAGGCACGTTTGCATCCCCGGCGCGGCAGGATGAGCGGCTGGGTTGAACAATTGGTTAAGGACGGCACGTATCGCGTGCCAGGCGCCGGGCGGCGCCGCGTTGTCGGCGCGCGAGGCTCGACATTGCGCCGCGATCTGCTATAACCGCCGCTCCGGCGCTGAACCGCGTATTTTCGGAATGGCGGCGTACGCCCAGAGGCCGGGGCACCGGGTAGGAGTGTAGCTCAACTGGTAGAGCACCGGTCTCCAAAACCGGGGGTTGGGGGTTCGAGCCCCTCCACTCCTGCCACATGCCGTTGGATTGATTATATGCAAGGCAAGGTCGGTCGGGCCTGGTCGGCGAGATGATCGAGTTGAAGCCGCGATGAAGACCAATGCCGTCGAGTTCGTCCGCGAAGTGCGCCAGGAGCTGGCGCGCGTCACCTGGCCGACGCGCAAGGAGACGCTGGTCACGACGGCGACGGTGTTCGTCATGGTGTTCATCGCCGCGGCGTTCTTCTTCGTCACCGACCAGGCGCTGTCATATGCTGTGCGGCTCGTTTTCGGGCTCGGGCAGTAGGAGCGAACGGCGATGGCCAGCCGCTGGTACGTGATCCACGTCTACTCCGGGTTCGAGAAGAAGGTGGCACAGGCAGTCCGCGAGCAGGCCGAGCAGAAGGGGCTCGCCAGCCGGTTCGAGGAGGTCCTCGTGCCGACCGAGGAGGTCGTCGAAATCAAGCGCGGCGCCAAGGTCTCCTCCGAGCGCAAGATCTTTCCCGGCTACGTGCTGATCAAGATGGATATGGATGACGAGACCTGGCATCTCGTCAAGAACACGGCCAAGGTCACCGGCTTTCTCGGCGGCCGCGGCAAACCGCTGCCAATCAGCGACGCCGAGGCCGGCCGCATCATGCGGCAGATCCAGGAGGGAATCGAACGGCCGCGGCCGTCGATCACGTTCGAGGTCGGCGAGCAGGTGCGTGTATCGGACGGGCCGTTCACCTCGTTCAACGGCGTCGTCGAGGAGGTCGACGAGGAGAAATCGCGGATCAAGGTCGCGGTGTCGATTTTCGGCCGCGCGACGCCGGTCGAGCTCGAATACTCGCAGGTCGAGAAGGTGTGAATGCGGCGCAGCGGTGCAAGCGTCCCGGCGAACGCCGGGATCCATGGGGTGGCGGGCGGAGTGGCGGCGGCATGGCGCCGGCCTTCGCCGGGTGGGTGAGGGTAGAGGATGGCGAAAAAAATTGTCGGAATGATCAAGTTGCAGGTGCCGGCCGGCAAGGCCAATCCGTCGCCGCCGATCGGCCCGGCCTTGGGGCAGCGCGGCCTCAACATCATGGAATTCTGCAAGGCGTTCAACGCCCAGACGCAGAACCTGGAACCCGGCATGCCGATCCCGGTGGTGATCACGGCGTATGGCGACCGCTCGTTCGCGTTTGTCACGAAAAGTCCGCCCAACAGCTATTTTCTGAAAAAGGCGGCGGGCATCGAAAAGGGTTCGCAGACGACCGGCAA
>DATJSO010000077.1:0-5717 GCA_035504075.1 Allostellaceae bacterium
GCTGAACGCGAGGATCGCCGCCGCGCCGGCGAGGGGGCGCGCCGCGGCGACGTGCTGCGGTGCACGCTTGGGCTCGCCTTTGCTTGGACGCCGCTCGACGAGGCGAAAGCCGACGACCACGGCGACGAGCGCAAAGCCGGCCAACGCCACGACCTTGCCGGCGCGCCGACCCGCTGCCGGCTGCGGCGGCTCCGGCTGCCGCGGCAGCGTCCATGGCAGGTGGCCGGGCGGCGGCGCAAGCCGTTCCAGGTAGGCCATCGCGGCCGGCGGTCAACGGCCGCCGGGCAGCAGGTCGGCGACCAATTCCCTCGCGGTCTGCCGGATCACCGACCCCTCGCGCGGATCGCCCGTCAGCAGCGTCGAGGTGAACGCCTTTGCCTGCTTCAGCGTGATGTGCGGCGGCAGCGGTGGTACCTCGGGATCAACCTTGGCTTCGAGCACGACCGGCCGGTCGGCGGCCAGCGCGTCCTCCCAGGCGGCGCCGACCCGGTCCGGATTATCGACGAAAATGCCCTTCAGCCCGATTTCCTCGGCATAGCGCGAGTAGCGCACGTCCGGCAGGTCCTGCGAGGCGTCGAATTTCGGATCGCCGGACTGCGCGCGCATCTCCCACGTCACCTGATTCAGATCCTGGTTGTTGAGCGCCAGCACGATGAACCGCGGGTCGCGCCACTTCTGCCAGTATTTCGCCACTGTGATCAGCCCGTTTATGCCGTTCATCTGCAGCGCGCCATCGCCGCACAGCGCGAGCACCGGCCTGTCGGGATAGGCGAATTTGGCGGCGATCGCATAGGGCATGCCCGGCCCCATCGTCGCCAGCGACCCCGATGCAAACCCCATCATGCCGCGGCGGATCTTCAGGTCGCGCGCGTACCAGTTGGTGCCGGAGCCGGTGTCACAGGCGATCAGGCAATTCTCCGGCAGGCGCGGTGACAACTCCCAGAACACGCGCTGCGGATTGAGCGGGTTGGCGCTCGTCATCGCGCGCTTTTCCAGCGTCTGCCACCACTCCTTGATGTTTTTTTCGATCGCCTGGCGCCAGGAACGATCCTTCTTGTGCTCGAGCAGCGGCGACAGTTTCTTCAGTACGGCAGCGCTGTCGCCGATCAGGTTGACTTCCATCGGATAGCGCATGCTGACCATCTTTGGATCGAGATCGATCTGGACGCCGCGCGCCTGGCCTTCCTTCGGCAGAAATTCGGTGTAGGGAAAGCGCGATCCGATCATGAACAGCGTATCGCAGCCCATCATCATCTCGTAGCTCGGGCGGGTGCCGAGCAGACCGATCGAGCCGGTCACGAACGGCAGGTCATCGGGTAGCGCCGCCTTGCCGAGCAATGCCTTGGCAACCCCAGCGCCGAGCTTGTCGGCGACGTCGATCACTTCGTCCGTCGCCTTCAACGCGCCGGCGCCGACCAGCATCGCGACCTTCTTTCCCTGGTTCAACACGCGCGCGGCGCGTTCCAGTGTCTCCTGCCGCGGCATGATTTCGGGCGCGTCGTAACCCATGCCGGTCAAGATCGCGCCGTGCGCCCGCGGCGGCGCCTCGACGGCATCGAGTTCCTGCAGGTCATTCGGCATGACGATGCAGGTGACGGTGCGCTCAGCGCGCGAGATGCGCACGGCGCGATCGATCAGCTGGCGCACCTGCGCCGGCACCGTCGCCATGTGGACGTAGTCGCCGGCGACGTCCTTGAACAGCGACACCAGATCGACTTCCTGCTGGTATTGGCCGCCGAGCGCGGTGCGGGCCTGCTGCCCAACAATCGCCAGCACCGGCTGGTGATCCATTTTCGCGTCATAGAGGCCGTTCAACAAATGGATCGCGCCGGGGCCGGAGGTGGCAAGACAGACCCCGAGATCGCCGGTGTACTTGGCGTGGGCGCAGGCCATGAACGCCGCCAATTCCTCGTGCCGCGCCTGCACGAACTCGAACTTGTCGCGAGCCCGGTCGAGCGCGCCCATCAGGCCGTTGATGCCGTCGCCGGGGTAGCCGAAGATGCGCCTGATGCCCCAGGCGGAGATCCGCTCCCAAAAGAAATCGCTGACCGTCTTGCTCATCGTGCCTTCACCTTTGCACGTGGGTGCCCTGTGTCGGGAAAGGACAAGGAACGGCCGGCGTTCCATGCCACCGTTCTGGTTGCCTGGTACCGTCGGCAATCGCCTCGATCGAGAGCGGCGAGGCGAGACGACCGATCTTCAAAGCGGATGCGGATCCTGAACCTTTATGGCCATGCCGCTTAGGCGCGGCAGCCCGGTAAATGTTGCCGAGGCGGCCCGATGGGCGGTGACATCGCGCCGTCAAGGCCGGTGTTGACTGGTTATGGCAAACCTCTCGGAGATCATGTCGGATGTTGCCGGCACGGCGAAATCCGCGGTCGGCAAGATTTGGACCTGGGTGCTGGAGCAGGCCGGCGGCCCGGCCCGCCTGCAGGTCATCCTGCTGCTGAGCAGCGTCCTCGGGCTTGCCACAGCCGATCTCGGCACCGTTTCGGCGGTTTCCGGTCTGTTGAAAAGCGCGTTCGATATCAGCAACACCGGGGTCGGCCTGCTGCTGGCGGTCGTGTCGTTTGTCGGCGCGATCGGAACGCTGCCGGCCGGCGTGCTGGCGGACCGGATCGATCGCCGCCGGATCCTCGTCGTTGCGATGCTGGTCTGGGGCGCGGCGCAGGTGGCGAGCGGCTTCGCCGCGTCCTATGTCATGCTGCTGATAACACGCCTGGCGGTCGGCGCGATCATCGCCGCGTCGTGGCCCTGCGTTGCCTCCTTGACCGGCGACTTCTTTCCGGCGCGCGAACGCGCGTCGGTCTACGGCCTTATCGTGTCGGGCGAATTGATTGGGGCGGGGATCGGCTTTTTCATTTCGGGCGAAGTGTCCTCGTTCGGCGGCTGGCGCTGGGCGTTTTTTGTCATGGCGGCATTCAGCCCGTTGCTGGCATGGCTCGTCTGGCGCTTTCTGCCGGAACCGCAACGCGGCGGCCAGGCCTGGCTGCGGCCGGGCACGCGCGACCCGAACGCCGCCGCAACAGGCCGCGATGCCGGCACCGAAGCGGCTGAGCCGTCACAAATTCAGGAACAGGTGCTCGAGGCAAACGTCACCCCGCGCGAGGATCGCGTTCTCCACGAAGACCCGACGAATTTCGGCCTGTGGCGCGCCATCGTCTATTTGCTGCGATTGCCGACTTACCGTCTGTTGATCGTGGCGTCGAGCCTTGCCTATTATTTTTTGGCCGGGTTCCGTACCTTCGCGATGATCTATTTCACAAGGCATTACGGGCTGCCACGCACAACAATCGCCGCCCTCGTTTTCGCCATCGGAATAGGCGTCCTGGTCGGCCTCGTCGCAGGCGGCCGCATCTCGGAGCGGCTGCTCGACTGCGGCCGCTTTGATGCCCGCATCATTGTGCCGGCCGTCGCACTGTTCGCCTCGGTGCCGTTCCTCGGCTTCGGCATCTGGATCAGTTCGGCGTGGATCGGCGTCATCGTGTTGATCATCGGCGCCGGGCTCCTCGCCGCCGCCGTCGCGCCGATCGACGCGGCCCGGCTCGACATCGTGCATCCGCGCATGTGGGGGCGCGGCGAAGCCGGGCGGACGGCGCTGCGCTCGATCTTCGAGGGCGGCGCGCCGCTGCTGTTCGGGGCGCTGTCGGACTGGCTCGGCGGCGGCGCCAAAGGATTGGAATGGACTTTTCTGATCATGCTGCTGCCGCTGATTGCCGCCGGGCTGCTCGTCGTGCCGGGACGACGCGCCTACCCGCGCGATGTCGCGACCGCTGCCGCCTCGCTCCAGGCGAGCCAGGCGGCCGATCAATAGCCCGCCGGCCCACGCGTCGCATGTCGCTCGATCGAAAGGGCGCTCCGTTCCGCGTCGGCGCGCCAACGCCGCAAGCAGCAGCACCAGCGGCAATCATCGAGCGTCGCCAAGCCGCGCCGGCGGCTGAACAGCGCTTGCGGCGGCCGCATGTTTCGCTCGTCAGGGTCGATGGCCGCCGAGCTACCAAACCGGCGGCGTCGAACTCGAACAATCACCGGATCGCGGGTGTTTCAACAGTGAAATTCGGCGAAAATCTGGGAGCTGGACGATGATGAAGCAGATGAAGTACGGCGCGATTGCCGGGGCATTGCTGTTGGGCCTGGCGCCGATGGCGATGGCGCAAAACGCCGGCGGTAATGCGGCCGGTGCGGCAGGCAACGTGAACGGCATGCATGTGTCGGCGCCGAGCCGCTACAGCCGAGCGGGCGAGATGCAGCACCGGAGAGCGGATACTCCGGCGGCGTTGACCCAGCGGATGGCCCGGTACGAGACCCGCATCGATCGCGACAAGTCGAGCCAGCCATCCGGCCGGACGGGCGAGCAGGCGGCGGGGTACGGTCGCGACAACCCGGTCGGGATAACCCGCGACATGGAGCGCTATGAAGGCCAGCAGCGCGGCGCTCACAACAACAACGGCGCGACCCATCGGCCGGGTTAACCGTGCGGCGAGGCCCGCCGTGCGTTGAGGCGGGGTTGAGGGGCGGGGCGATTGTAGAGGCGAGCGCGGCGCCGTGGCGCGGCCCCGCACGTGCGTCCCGCCGCCAAGCCGACGACTCTTTCCCGCAGATCCTGTGAACAGGGTCTTGCCATCCGATGCCGGCGCCCCCCCAGCCGGCATCTTGAATGAGAAAATCGCTGCGACCGGAATCCCTCCGTGCGATTCAGCCTGCCGGATTCCGGCTCTAGGCGGCTCGGGGCGCAATGCCGTAATCTGCGGCGGGTGCGCCAAAGCACCCCGATCCGAGGAGCCGTCCGATGAAAGTCGCCAACGCCGTCGCCCAGATCCTGAAGAAAGAGGGAAGCGAGTTCCTCATCGGCTATCCGGTCAACCCGATCATCGAGGCCGCGGCCGAAGCCGACATCCGCACGATCATCGTGCGGCAGGAGCGCATCGGGCTGCACATGTGCGACGCGATCGCCAAGGTCACTTCCGGCGACAAGATCGGCGTCTTTGCGATGCAGCACGGGCCGGGCACCGAGAACGCGTTTGGCGGCGTCGCGCAATCGTTCGGCGATTCGACACCGGTCGTCGTATTGCCGGCCGGCTATGCCCGCAACATCAACCAGGTTCACCCGAACTTCAACGCCGCGCTCAATTTCCGCCATGTGACCAAGCTGTGCGAGCAGGTGACGGTGGCGGATGCGACGGTCGAGGCGCTGCGCCGCGCCTTCACGCATGTCAAGAACGGCCGCCCCGGGCCGGTGCTCGTCGAATTTCCGACCGACATCCTGCGCGATGAGGTGCCGGACGCGCTGATCGCCGAATACCGCCGCGCGCCGCGGCTGAAGAGCGCCCCCGACCCGCAATCGGTGGCGCAGATCGCCGCCGCCCTGGTAGCCGCCGAGCGACCGGTGATCGTCGCCGGCCAGGGCGTCCACTACGGCAAGGCATGGCCGCAGCTGAAAGCCTTGGCCGAATTGCTGGAAGCGCCGGTGATGACGACGCTGGGCGGCAAGAGCGCCTTCCCGGAGAACCACCCGCTGTCCCTTGGTTCGGGCGGCATCGGCATCGGCGGGCATCTCTGGCACACGCTGCAGAATGCCGATTTCATCTTCGGCATCGGCTGCAGCTTCACCCGGACGAGCTTCGGCACGGCGATGCCCAAGGGCAAGCGAATCGCACACGCGACGCTCGATCCCTACGCGATCAATAAGGACGTGCCGGTCGAGCTGGCCGCGGTCG
>DATJSO010000078.1:0-31154 GCA_035504075.1 Allostellaceae bacterium
TTCGTCGTTCTTCATCGCGATGCGCATCGTGCGCTGGCCGAAGCCGTGGCGATCGCTGACCCGGCAAAAACCGGAGCGCACGAGGAGCAGCCCGTCGGCGTAGCCGCCTTCCTCCGCGATCATCGGTTCGCGCTCGATGACCCGGCTGGGGTCGTCCTTTTCGATCTGGCGGCGAAACGCGCTGAACCACTCGAACTCGCCGTACGTCTCGAAATGCGTCTCGCGGATGATCTGATCGAGCGCGGCGTTGTCGAGATTGGCGAACAGCGGCAGTTCCGCGAGATGGCTGGCAAGGCTGCGCACTCGGTACAACTCGTCGATCCATTGCCGAAAGCCGGGCTCGTAGCGGCGGATATCGCGCAGCCCCTGCCAGCGCAGCTCCAACAGCTCGCAATCGGTCAGCGCCACGCAGGTGGCGGTGCGCGGCGTCCGCGACAGGGCGGCGATCTCGCCGAACATGCCGCCTTCGTCGATCGTTTCGATCTGCGCTCCGGCGATCAGCGCGCTCAGGTCGCGGATGATCGGCCGCACTTCGTCGGCCTCGTAGCGCAGCGACAGATCGCCGTAGCGCGATACATCGCGGGCTTCGGCGACCTGGGCATTGCGCCACAGCTGGGCCAGAGCCGAGAAGACGTTACGCCGCGGCGGCGCCGACGGTGCTGCGGTTGTCGTCGCCTCCTGATAGCCGAGGACAACCCCCACCGATCCGGCCAAAATAAAAAAGGTCGAATTGCCGTAATCGCCCTCGCGGACGATAACATCGCCGCGTCGACAGCGCACAAGCCGCGAATCGTTCCGGATGATGTCGGCCAAACCGAGGAGCGGCGGAAACAGGCTGCCGTCCAGCCCGTTGAGCGGCGCCATCGACAACAGCCGCCGCACCTGAACCTCGGTCATCTCGGGGCTGAACGGGGTGTCCCAACGATGCGGGCGGTGCATCGTCGGGGCGCCGGTCGGTAGCGACCTCATGGCGGGTTGCCGCGCGTTCGAGGTTTGGCCGCTATTGTCCGTTCACCGGGAAGGGCTGTCCTTTGTAATACTGCGGCCCCGGGATCATGCTGTCGATCGCGCCGAGCTGGCTGCCGTCGTATTTGTGGTCGAACGCCTGGGCCGCCGCATCGATCTTGTCCGCCACGCCGTCGAGCTGCGGTCCGTTGTTGAGGTTGAGGCGCGCCGTCGCGACCGCGGCCATCATTTCTTTGGTCTCGGGCAGTTGCAGCGCATTGTTGATCGTTTGCAGCCGCTGCGCCGCCGCCTGCGCGCGGCGCGCCATCGTCACCGCGTAGGAGGCGTTCTGGGTCGCATTGCCGACGGCGCGCAGCGACTCCGAAAGCTCGACCGCCGCGCCGATGACATACATTTTGCGCTGGATGTTGATCGGCGCCGGGTTGTTCGACTTGCCGTCCGAGTACCAGGTGTTATGGCGGATTTCGCCTTGCGTCCATGACACCATTTCGAACGGGCTGCCGGCAACGTGGCCGCCGATATTGACAAGCTTTTCTTGCGGAACGATGTGGCAACTGTAGCAGTTCTTTGCAATCTTGAAGATCATATTCGGGCGGATCATGCCGGCGGCCTGTGCTCTGCGCAGCCGCTCGGCAATCTGGGCGGGGGTCTCGCCCTTCTTGCCCGGATGGACATCGATATAGTTCTTGCCCGGTCCGTGGCAGGATTCGCACGAGATACCGGCAATCACCTGCAATTGTCCGTTCTGGACGGCCGAGGTGAAGTGGCACTTGGCGCAGATCGTGCCGGCTTCGCGGATGCGCTGGATACCCATTTTCTGCGCGATTTCCTCGGCCTTCGGCAGCCGGGGCATCGAGCGGAAAGAAGCAAAGTGGTGGGTATGCTGCCAGATCGTCGCTTCCACCTTGTGACACTTGGCGCATTGCGACGGACCGACGACGTTCTGCTCGCTCGCTACCGACTGGGTCGGCGCTTGCGCCCATGACGCCGCTGCCGCAAGCGACAGCGCACAGGCCAGCAGGGCGGAGCACAGCGCCCTTCCTGGAAAGCACAACATGCTATTCCCCCAATGATCGAGAGTGGCCCCCGGTGCGACTTTCTCCGAGCATAGCGCAACTTAAGCGTCAAGCACTAGATCAGACTCCGGGACCGCGACGCAAGGCAAGCACGACCGCTCGTTTGGCTTGAACCCGGGCTCGATCAAATATTTGACCGAGCCCTCGCGCACCGCCGTTTCACAGGTGCCGCAATTTCCCGCACGACAGCCGGAACTGATCGCGATCCCGTGCTTCTCTGCCGTCTCGAGGAGGCTGCCGTGCTCGACCTGCCAGTCGATCGTGCGGTGGCAGCGGGAAAAGGAGATTTTGATCGTCTTCGCCGTCGCCGCGTCGGCCGGGGCCGGCGTCTGACGCTTTACGGTGGCCGGGCCGAACGCTTCGAAGTGCACGTCGGCTTCCGGAACGCCCCATTCCCGCAATCCTTGCGTTACCGACTGCATCATCGGCGGCGGACCGCAGATGTAGAATTCGTAGTTGTTCGACGGCAGCATCCGTTTGAATAGATCGACTGACACCCACCCGTGCACGTCGTAATTTTTCCCTTCCACGCAATCGTTTGTCGGGTCCGAATAGCACACGACGAGGTTGACGTTGTCGTGTTCGGCCGCGAGTTTGCGCAAATGTTCGTCCATCGCATGTTCGCGTCGATTGCGGATGCCGTAGAAGAACCATGTCTCGCGAGGTATATTGGCGTCGCAGATCGCATTAAGCATCGACAACACCGGGGTGATGCCGATTCCGCCGGCAATCAGAACGACCGGGCGCGCGGAATTCAAATCGAGGTAGAAATTTCCCGACGGCGCTCGTACGTCGACGAGGTCACCTTCGCGCGATCCGTGGAAAAAACTCGACGCGAGGCCGAAAGGCGCGTCAGGCTTGTCGCGCGGCGGCGGCACGCGCTTGATCGTGCATCGGTAATAATCGCGCCGCTCGGGGCTGTCCGACAGCGAATAGCAACGAATGACCGGCTGCGGCTGCCCGGGGACCCGCAGCTGAAACGTCAAATATTGACCGGGTCGGAAGCGCGGCAGCGGCATTTGATCATGCGCCGCAAAATAGAAGGAACAGACATCGTCGGCTTCCATGACCTTCCGATCGATGCGGAACTTGCGGTAGCCCTCCCAGGCCGTTTCGCGCCGCTCCTGCTCCTGCCGTATTGCGACGAGATCGGCGGCGACGCGGGCGCGGAACAGGTCGAGCGCGGCGCGCTGGCGCTGCGCCTCGAACACCCGCCGCCGCAGCACGCCGCTCGCGCCCGCGACCGCCTGCAGCAGGACCGCGCCCAGCACGGCGGCGCCGGCGATTTCGGTAATCCCGATCATCTCGCAGCTCTTGACAACCCAGTCTCCGGTTAAAACTGATAGTCGATTTCGGTGCGCAAACCGAATGCGTCAGTATGATTGTCCCGCCACGTGTACGTAGCGTCAACCTCGAACAGCACACGCTGTCCGAGGGCCTGCTGGAAGCGGGCGCCGACGGCTTGAGCGTCGAAGGTGCCGTTTGCGCCGATATTCTCTCTGTCGCCGAATTCGAGCGTGAGGCTGCGGCGGTGAGCGTCCCAGAACGCCTGGTAACCGGTGGCAAACCCGGCGACGTTGTCGGCGGCGCTGCTGAGTGCCGATACCGCGGTGCCGATGCCGAAGGCGGCGTAGGTGATGCCCAGCCCGCCCAACGGACCGGGGACGATCGGATCCTGCGCCGCCTGTGTGAAGTTGCCGACCGCGACGTAGGGGTTGAAATAGACGATGTCTTCGGAACGGTACGGATTGAACGAGGTCTCGAGCGAGACAAGGGTTCCATTCGTCGATACTGCCGTCGCCGGTCCGTCGGCGATCGAGCTGTTGACGCGGAATGTCGTATTGATCAGCCAGAAACGCTGGATTGCGGAGCCGCCGATGTACCAGGCGTCGCCGAATTGACGGGCGTCGTCGACATGCAGCATTTCGAGATCGTAGGTCGTATGCAGGCTGTCAATGCTGGCGGTGACCCCCCACAGTGACGGCTGTTCTCCGGTCAATGTCAGCGGTCGGTTGGTCCGCTGCACGTGATCCCAGGCATAGACCGCATTGAGCAGTACGTTCGACGTATACGGCAGATGGATCGAGTTGCGCGCGAGCCCGACCATCGTCACGCTGTCGTTAATCAACGTGCCGTTCTGGTAGAACAGCGGCTGCCGTCCGATCGTATAGCCGAAATCGATCGGCAAAATTCCCAATTTGTCGAGATCCGGCAGGGTCGATCCGAGGTCGCCTTCAAAGAACAGCGTGCGAATATTGGCATTTACATCGTCGATGCCGCGGGTGGCACCGGGCGCGAAACGCACGCCGCTGAACGCCCCCGATTCATCATAGTTAAGCGGCTGCATGCCGACGACGAGCCGCTCGGTGCCGGTCAGCTGCAGATTGGCGAACAGATCCAGGCGGTTCGCCCATTCGGCGTAATGCGTCGTGCCGTTATAGAAATCCTGCAGGGCCGACCGCATCGTGCCGAATACCCATAGCCGGGGCTGCCACACGGCGCCCCCAGGCATATCGAACCCCTGCGAGAGCGGCCCCGTCGCCAGAAAGCCGTTGCCGATTTCGAGCAGCGGCGCCGGCCGCAGCGGCAGGGTTCCAACCCCGAGCAGCGGCCGGGTCTGGTCCGACACGGTCGGGAACGGCGTTCTCTCGCCGAGCGGAAAGATTGCGCTCAAAATCCCGCCGGACGACGGCGGCCCGGCGGCCGGTTCGGCCCCGCTCGGCACGAAGGAGCCGACATCCCAGAACGGCAGCGAGGCGGCGACCTGCTTGTTGGGTTTGCCCTCTTCGGTCGGCGCCAGCTTTGCCGACGCGATCTGCTCGGCGATGCCGCGGCGATACGCGGCCCAATACGCTGCCTCGGCCTGGGCATGCGCCGCCATCGTGCGCAGCCGGTCGTCGGTCAGCGGGATCTTCAGCGTCTGTTGGAGGCGCTGGCGCAGTTGCGGGTTGCCGATCGCCTGCTGAAAGGTTTCGGCATCGCTGCTCGTCGCCTTGTAGAGCTTGTCGGCCATCTCCTGATAATGGCCGAGATCGCCGGCCGGGCCGGCGGCCGGCGGCGCGGCCGCCGGCGGCGGTGCGCCCGGCGTAAAGATCAACGACGAAGACGGCGCGGCCGCATTGCCAGGCGCGGCGGCGCCGCCCAGCAGCGACCCGCCGAGCGGCGCCGAACCCGGCGCCGAACCCGCCGGCGCAGACAGCAGCGACCCGCCGAGCGGCGACGAAGCGGGTGCGGTCGCCGGCGCGGCCGCCGGCGCAGACAGCAGCGACCCGCCGAGCGGCGACGAAGCGGGTGCCGCGGCCGGCGCGGCCGCCGGCCCGGACAGCAGCGACCCCCCGAGCGGCGGCTGCTCGGCCGGCGCGGCGCCAGTTGCGCCGACCAGCGCCGCACCGGCCAGCGCTACAATGCGCCGGGCGAGATCGCCGCGCGCCGACGGCCGCGGAGGGTGCCCCCGGTTCATCGTCCACATTCTGGTCCCCCTGAGCATCCCCAGCCGAGCCGAGGCTTCCTATTGAACGCTGATCGGGAAGTCGCGCTGCGCGATGACCACGGCGCCGGCCAGCACATTATCCACCACGGTGCGCGGGGAATAATTGTAATCGAAGCCGACATACTGGCTTGCCAGCAGCAGATTGACCGGCACCGCCTGGCTCATCAACTGCACCGCGACGTGGTAGATGCCGGGACCGCGCATGGCCGCGGCGCCGACGCTGTAATCGGCCGTTCGCGAGCCGAGAGGATCGATCGATTCCTTCTGGTTGCGCGCGACGGTCGGCCGGCCAAGCAAAATCTGCGAAAATGTAGATGGCCGGACGTAGGGCAGGGCGGTCTGCGAATAGGGGATCGGCAGGACCGCCGGTTCCTCGCTGCCGCGCAGGTTGCGGGTCATGACCCGGCCCTGCAGGTTGAACAATTGCGAATCGAGCGGCACCAGCCCGGCGCGTACCCATTCCGAATGGCGATCGCGCAGATCGCCGTTCGGGTCGCGATCGCCCGAACGGAAGATGACGTTGCCGTTGGGATCGGTAACGGTTATCGCAAGCCAGAGCGGCCGCTCCTCGGTAAAGCCGGTCGGCACGTTGTGGCCGTTTGTCAGGTTCCTGACCTGGACCGAAAAGGCGATGCCGTCGCGGCTCGCCGCGGTTGTCGTAACCGCGCCCAGGCCATAGCCGTTGCGCAGCACTTCCAGCCGCTTTTGCTTGTGATAGGCGAGCAGCTTCAGCTGCTCCCTGATGATCTTTGCCGCCTCGTAGCGGTCATCGACGGAGCGCCAATGCGGCGGAAACTTGTATCCCGGCGGGATGTGTTTCTCGAAGGCATCGGTGCCCCAGCCGGCCTTGTAATCGAACTGCGTCCACTGGTTGACGTTGGCGAGGTCCTGCGCCTCCTTGTTGAACGGGAACAATCCGGGATGCACGATCGGATAGTCGGGCCCGGAGAACGTATGATCGTGCAGCGTGCGGATCTCGGTCGGGATGCCGTTGACGACCGCCGCCGGCCCGCGCTCGAACCCCGAGACCTTGCCCTGGATCTTGCCCATGTGACAGTCCTGGCAAGTAATCCCCTCGGCCGCGGCCGGGCTCGTGCGGTATTCCGAAAACGCCTCCTCCAGGCGGAAGCCATTGAACAGGGTGACGTCATGACAGCTGCCGCAGAACGTCGATGATTTTATCGGCGCGAACTCGACCGCATCGGCGTGAATCAGCAGTCCCACCCGCTTGGGATTGGCCTCGACGTGGTATTTCGGGTCGGCGATGACGCGCTTCAGCTCCTTGTCGTCGAGCGGGCCATAGACCGGGTCGGTAATCCCGCCGGGGATCATCGCCAGCCGCCCGCTGACCTTGTTGTACGCTTTGGCGATCCGGTGGCAGGTGATGCAGGTAATGCCCTCGCGCGAGATGGCGTGCCGTTCCAGCACCGCTGAATCGGCCGGTTCGCTTAAAAACCCGGCGATGTCGGAATGACAGCGCGCACAGAAATCGCCGTTGCTGCCAGACAATTGGTAATTGATCGAGTGCTGCATCGCGTGGAACACGACGCTGATCTCGGCGTAGGCGTGTTGCGAGATCGACCACTGGCGGAACTGGACCGGGTGACAGACGGCGCATTGCAGGGCGGACGGAAATTCGCTGACCTTGAAGAGTGCCGCATGATCTTCGGCGCCCTTCAATTTGTTTGCTGCGGCCTCTTCCGTGTTCTTCTCGGATTGCGGCGGCGGCGCCGGCGGCGGCCGTCCCGGCACGAATACGGTCGACGGCTCGGCGGCCGGCCCGCCCTGCAGCAGGCCGCCGCCGAGCGAGCCGTTGCCGGCGCCGGCAGGTGCCCCGAGCAAGCTGCCGCCCAACGGACTGCCGCCCGGCGCCGGCGTCCCGGCGGCCGCCGCTTTGGTGGCGCCGCCGTTGCCGTTCGACTGATTGTCCTCTGAGTTGCCGCCGGCGCGGTTCGATGCCGCGCTCGCGGCCGGCGCCGGTTGCAGCAGGCCCCCGCCGAGCGGGCTGTCCGCTGCCGCCCCGACATTCCCGCCGAGCGGCAAGCCGACAAGGCCGACCGCTGCGATTGCAACCGACAGCGGTCGAAGCAGTCGACGCGAAAGCCGCATTCGTCTCCCCTTTGACGTTTTAGGCTCGATGCGTGCCGCCTAGATTGACCTATAGGCGAGCGGCTGTCCATTCCGCGCTTGGCCGGTCCGCACGCAAGGGCAACGAGGCCGTCCCCCGCCGCGGCCGAGGCGCCGGCGCAAACACTTATTTGATTTTTGTCGCTGCTTTTCGAGCGGTGACGGGGCTGGTGCCGGCTGTGTGGATCGAACACACGACCTACCGCTTACAAGGCGGTTGCTCTACCGCTGAGCTAAGCCGGCGCCGCAATTCTTGGCGATTCGCGTCATAACCGAGCGGTGGGCCCGCGGCAACCCCGGCAGAAAATCAGGCCGAGACGGCGGCGCCGACCGGGCAGGCAACGCCGGTGCCGCCGAGGCCGCAATAGCCGGACGGGTTTTTCGCCAGGTATTGCTGGTGATAGTGCTCCGCGAAATAGAATTCCGGCGCCTCGCGAATCTCGGTCGTGATGCCGCCGTAGCCGGCGGCATCGAGCCGCGCCTGATAAGCCGCGCGGGAGGCTTCCGCGGCGCGCTGCTGCGCGGGCGAAAAGGCGTAGATCGCCGACCGGTATTGCGTGCCGACATCGTTGCCCTGGCGCATGCCCTGGGTCGGGTCGTGATTCTCCCAGAAGACCTTGAGCAGCGCGTCGTAGCCGATCTTCCCCGGGTCGAAGACGACGAGAACGACTTCGGTGTGGCCGGTCAGGCCGCTGCATACTTCTTCATAGGTCGGGTTCGGCGTCGCGCCGCCGGCATAACCGACCGCGGTTGTCCACACGCCGGGCATCTCCCAGAACTTGCGCTCGGCGCCCCAGAAGCAGCCCATGCCGAACATTGCCTGTTCAAGCCCCTGCGGATAGGGAGGGGCTAGGCGGTGGCCATTGACGAAGTGCTGGTCGGGCACCGGCAGCTTGATGGCGCGGCCGGGCAGGGACTGCTCGGGCGAGGGTATCTCCAGCTTTTTGCGCAGCGACCACATCGCCCAGCTCCTCGATCGACCGGTTGCCCATGCATGTAGCGCGGCGGCTGCGGGAGTCAAACGCAAACCGCCGGCGCAACACCGGATTGCTCTGTCGGGTATGGGCTTGCGCCGCGAAAGAGGCTATTCCGCAACGCGGTTGGCCGGAACAGGAGCGAGGCGGTCGTGGCGTTCATCAGCGACAGGACGGTGGCGCTCGTCGCCGGCATCGCGGCCGAGGCGGAACGGCGGGAGACGCCGTGCGGCGACGGGGTGCTGGTGTGGCGGCTGTGGGGCGCCGGACCGCCGCTCGTGCTGCTGCATGGCGGCTACGGCTCGTGGACGCATTGGATCCGCAACGTGCTGCCGTTGTCGCGGCAATTCCGCGTCATCGCGCCCGACCTGCCGGGTCTCGGCGACTCGGCGACGCCGCCCGAACCGTGGACCGCCGAGGGGCTGGCGGCGATCGTCGTCGCGGGGCTGGGCGGCATCCTGCCGCCGGACGCAAGCGTGCATGTCGCAGGCTTTTCCTTCGGCGGCGTCATCGGCGGCCATGTCGCGGGGCAGCTCGGCGCGCGGGCGAGCGGGTTCACCGTCGTCGGTTCGAACGGGCTCGGCATCGAGCGCTCGCCGACGCCGCTCGAACGGGTGCCGGCAGGGGCGAGCGAGGATGCGGAATTCGCCACGCATCGCTACAACCTGAACCAACTGATGATCGCCAACGCCGAAAACATCGACGAACTGGCGCTCTACCTGCAACAGACCAATCACGCCCGCGCCCGCATGCGCAGCCGCCGCTTTTCCCGCTCCGATGCGTTGGCGCGCGCGCTGCCGCGGGTAACGGCGCGGCTCGACGGCATCTGGGGCGAGCGCGACGCGACCGCGTACCCGCATCTCGACGCGCGCGAGCGGGCCTTGCGCTCGTTTCAGCCGGAGGCGCGGTTCGCCGTCGTGCCGGGCGCCGGACATTGGGTGCAGTACGAGGCCGCCGACGGTTTCAATGCGCTGCTCGCGCAATTCGCCGGCGGCAGGTGAGGGCATGTTGACGCAACGTTAGGAACCGGCGCCGTATCTCTGTCCTATACTGGGTTAAGCGGCACGCGCCTGCCGGGCGACGGCCCGTATTTTGCTAGCAACCCGTCGGTATGCCCAACGAATTACCCAATCTCGGTTTCATCCTCGGCAGACCCGGCCGCAGCGACGCCGGCCTGCCGCCGCCGATCGCCGACGAGCCGGCGAACGAGGCGGAGATCGAGGCATTCAAGGCAAATGTGCTGGCCAAGCTGGCGCTGGCCGTCGGCAAGGATGGCAATGCCGCCACGCCGCGCGATTGGTTTGTCGCCACGGCGCTGGCGCTGCGCGACCGGGTCGTGCACCGCTGGCTGGCGGTCGATCGCGCGAGCCGCGCCGGCGGCCGCAAGCAGGTCTATTACCTGTCGCTCGAATTCCTGATCGGCCGCCTGTTTGCTGATGTGGTCGAAAACCTGCGGCTGAGCGAAACGGTGCGTGCCGCGCTCGGCGATCTCGGCGTCGATCTCGACCGCATGCGCCGCGCCGAGCCCGATGCGGCGCTCGGGAATGGCGGCCTCGGGCGGCTCGCCGCCTGCCTGATGGAAAGCATGGCGAGCCTCGGCGTGCCGGCGACGGGCTACGGGATCCGCTATGATCACGGCCTGTTCCGCCAGGTGATCCGCGACGGCTGGCAGCAGGAATATCCGGAGGATTGGCTGTCCTTCGGCAATCCCTGGGAATTCGCGCGCCCGGAAATCGTCTATGACGTGCAATACGGCGGCGCCGTTGAAACGGTCACGTTGCAGACCGGTCGGCGGCGGCGCCAGCACCGTGTCTGGCGGCCGGCCGAAACGATCGAGGCGGTGCCCTACGACACGCCGGTCGTCGGCTGGCGCGGCCGGCACGTGAACCCGCTGCGGCTGTGGTCGGCGCGCGCCGCCGATCCGCTGCGCCTCGAATTGTTCAACGAAGGCGACCACCTCGGCGCGCTGTCGGAGCAGGCGCGCGCCGAGGCAATCTCGAAGATCCTCTATCCCGGCGACAAGACGCCCGCCGGACGCGAGTTGCGTCTGCGCCAGGAGTATTTCTTCGTATCGGCATCGCTACAGGACATCGTCCAGCGCCACCTGCAGAATTACAGCGAACTGCCGAGCCTGCCCGATCGCGCGGCGATCCAGCTCAACGACACGCACCCCAGCATCGCGATCGCCGAATTGATGCGGCTGCTGATGGATGTCCACAACCTGCCCTGGGAGGCGGCATGGCGGACAACCGTCGGCACGTTTTCCTACACCAACCACACGCTGCTGCCGGAGGCGCTGGAAAGCTGGCCGGTGCAGCTCTTCGAACGCCTGCTGCCGCGCCACCTTGAGATCATCTATCGCATCAACGAGCAGCACCTGGAGGCGGCGCGGGACGCCGGCTTTGCCGCAGACGAGCGGCGCCGGGCGATCTCGATCATCGACGAGGAGCGCGGCCGGCATGTGCGCATGGGGCATCTGGCGTTCGTCGGCTCGCACCGCGTCAACGGCGTCTCGGCGTTGCATACCGAGTTGCTGCGCGACACCGTGTTCGCCGATCTGCACCGCCTGCATCCGGAACGCATCGTCAATAAGACCAATGGCATCACGTTTCGCCGCTGGCTGCACCAGGCCAACGCGGGATTGACCGGGCTGCTGCGCGAGATCTGCGGCGACAAGGTGCTGGACGACGCGGCCGCGCTCGATCGCCTCGCCGCGCACGCAAACGATGGCGCGGTCATTGCCCGGCTCGCCGCCGTCAAACGCAGCAACAAGACCGCGCTTGCACGCTTCGTGCACGAGCAGACCGGCATACCGCTCGATCCCGACGCACTGTTCGACGTGCACATCAAACGCATCCACGAATACAAGCGCCAGCTGTTGAACCTGCTCGACACGGTTGCGCGCTGGCAGGCGATCCGCGCCGCCCCGGATGCCGGGTGGGTGCCGCGGGTCAAGATTTTTGCCGGCAAAGCGGCCGCCGGCTACGCCCAGGCCAAGCTGATCGTCAAGCTGGCCCACGACGTCGCCGCCGTCGTCAACAACGATCCCAAAACGCGCGATTACCTGCGCCTTGTCTTTCTGCCCAACTACAACGTCAGCCTCGCCGAGGCGATCATCCCGGCGGCGGATCTCTCCGAGCAGATCTCGACGGCCGGGATGGAGGCCTCCGGTACCGGCAACATGAAGCTGACGCTCAACGGCGCACTGACAATCGGTACGCTCGACGGCGCCAATGTCGAGATTCGCGAGCGCGTCGGCGCCGAAAACATTTTCGTCTTCGGGCTGACGGCGGCGGAGGTGGTCGAGCGGCGCAGCCGCAGCCTCGACGCCGGCGACGCGATCGCCGCCTCGCCGGAACTGGCGAGCGCGATCGCGGCAATCGGCTGCGGTGATTTCTCGCCGGACGATCCGGGGCGTTTCCGCCACATCGCCGACGGGCTGCGCCATGTCGATCCGTTCATGAATGCGGCCGATTTCGCCGCCTATCGGGCGGCGCAGAGGCAGATCGATGCGCTGTGGCGACGGCCCGAGGACTGGGGCCGCATGGCGGCGCTGAACATCGCCAGGGTCGGGTGGTTCGCGGCCGACCGTACGATCGCCGAATACGCAACCGACATCTGGCGCATCCCGCTGCGGCCGCGTTGACCGGGCGGCTACGGCACCAGAAACGGCAGCGGATCGCGTGCGCCGACAAGGTCGATCCGGGCCTCGGCGGCGGCTTCGGCGGCCCACAATTTGCCGTCGAGGCGAACTCGGCAGAAGGTGCCGGTGATCGTCGCCCGCGCGGTGAACCGCACGGCGACGGGCGCCTCGCCGACGGCGTCCGGCGCCACCAGCCAGCGCGCCAGCGCCTGCCGATGACTCGGATCGTCCTCCACGACGCAGATCGCGAAGCCGCGCGCGAACGGATCGGCAGCGGCAAGCGACAGATGCGGTCCGAGCCAAGGGATCGTCATGACCTCGAGCAGGACGAAACGCCCGGCGATCGCTTCGCCGCCGCCTTGAAGCAGCAGTTCTTCGCCGGGCGCTGCCAGCGCCATTCGGGCGATCTGCTCGCGCGCCTCGGCGAGACTTGCGGCCTTCGGCGCTGTGGCAAGGGCTGCTTCGAACGCGCCGAGGCCGATCCCTTCGATGAGGCGGCGTCGGCCCCACGGTCCACATGCGTCAATCGGATAGAAAGGCCGCGACCGGGCGTCGCGCCAGCCGGCGACGAGCGCATCGAGCGGCTGCCGACCGAGACCCAGCGAATGCGCGATGTTGTTGGCGGTGCCGACCGGCAGGATCGCGATCGGCGGCCCATCGGGGCGGGCCAGCGCGGCGACGCGGGCGACCGTACCGTCGCCACCGGCGACAACAAGCAGGTCTGCCGCGGCGGCGGCCATCGCGCCGGCCAGGCCGTCATCCGCATCGGCATGGGCGACGCCATAGCCGGCGCATTCCAGCAGATCGACCAGGTCGCCGCGGCGGTGGCTGCCGCCGCCGGCGTTGCGGTTGTGGATCAGCAGAACCCGTCTGCGGTCGTGGTGCGGCATACCGCATAAACACTGCTGGCATTCGCCTTTCCCCGCTTGCACACGGGCGGCTGCCGCCCGAAGTCGCCGGTCATGTGATATGCTGCGGCCGCGATCGCCAAATAGGCGCAGCACGGAACCCGGCAATCGCCCGATACGTTGTCACTTGGCTCGTCCGCATCGGCCGACAGCAACGCGGAGCACGCAAAATTTGCGGCGACTAGTCACCGCTGTTCTTGTCCTGATCCTTCTCGGAGCAGTCGGATGGGGGGTGTGGTGGGCGATCGCCGGGTCTGCCGCCAAGAAGCCCGTTGCCGCCGGCCCGCCGCCGGTGCCGGTGGTTGCGGCCGTTGCGGTGCGGCGCAACGTGCCGCAGACCGTCGCCGCGCTCGGCACCGTGCAGTCGATCGATACGGTCAACGTGATGCCGCAGGTCAACGGCCGCATCACGCGGATCTACTTCAAGCAGGGCGACGAGGTCTCGGCGGGACAGCCGCTGTTTCAGATCGATCCGGCGCCCTACGAGGCGGCGGCCAACCAGGCAAAGGGCACGCTCGCCCACGACGAGGCGGCGGTCGCGGAGGCCAAGGTCGATCTGGCGCGCTATCAGCAATTGCTCAGCGAAAACTCGATTGCCCAACAAACCGTCGCCGACGAGGCGGCAACGCTCAAACAGGATGAGGGCACGGTCAACCAGGACGCGGCGAACGTCGCGACTGCTGAGCTGAACCTGTCCTACACCACCGTAAAGGCGCCGATCGCCGGGCGGACCGGGCCGATCGAGGTCGATCTGGGCAATTACGTGCAGGCTGCAAGCGCCGCGCAGCAGGCGGCGGCCGCGGCCAATGGCACAACGGCCGCGGGCGGCGCCGAGCCGCTCGTGACGATCACCCAGATGCATCCGATCTACGTCTCGTTCAGCGTGCCCGAGAGCGAACTCGACACGATCCGCGAGAACCAGATGAAGGCGCCGCTGACCGCCGAAGCCTTTAGCCAGGCCGGCAAGTTGATTGCGGCGGGCAAGCTCAGCCTCATCAGCAACCAGGTCAACACGGCGACCGGCACGATCCAGCTCGAAGCGACGTTCCCCAATAAGCGCGAGATGCTCTGGCCGAACCTGTTCGTGACGGTGCGTCTCGTCGAGTTCACCCGCCGCAACGTGGTCACGGTGCCGACGGCGGCGGTCATGACCGGCCCTGCGGGTCCCTACGCCTACATGATCGGCTCAGGCAACAAGGTGAAGCGGGTGAACCTGCAGGTGAGCGCGGAGGAAGGCAACATCACCGTGATCGGCAAGGGGTTGAATGCCGGGCAGCTCGTCGTCGAGCAAGGGCAGTACCGCTTGACCGACGGCGTTACGGTCAGTTTCAAGCCGCCACAGGCGGCGAAGCCGGCAACGGCGCCGGCCCCCTCCGCAAAGCCGGCCGTGGCGTCGGCGCCGCGGGCGACGCCGCCGAAATCCGGCAACTGAGACGATGAGCATTTCCGAACCGTTCATCCGGCGGCCGATCGCAACCGCCCTGCTGATGGCGGCGCTGCTCGGGTTCGGCGCCATCTGCTACAACCTGCTGCCGGTCTCGGCGCTGCCCAATGTGGAATTTCCGACGATCTCGGTGTCGGCGCAATTGCCCGGCGCCAGTCCGCAGACGATGGCCGACACTGTCGCGACACCGCTCGAAGAAGAATTCACGGCGATCCCCGGTCTTTCGTTCATGTCGTCGACCAGCGGGCTCGGCACGACCTCGATCACGCTGCAGTTCGATCTCAGCACGAACATCAGCGCCGATGCGCAGTTCGTGCAGACCGCGATCAACGAAGCGGGCGGATTGCTGCCGAAAAACCTGCCGACCCCGCCGACCTATCGCGAAAGCAACCCGGCAAAGTCGCCGGTGCTGATCTACGCCGTCCACTCGGACGCGATGCCGCTCTATCAGCTCGACCAGTACGCCAATGTCATGCTGGCCGAGCAACTCTCGACCGTCACCGGGGTCGGACAAGTCATCATCGCCGGACAGCAGCAACCGGCAGTTGCGATCCAGGTTAATCCGCAGGCGCTCGCCGCGCGCGGCCTCAGCCTGCCGCAGGTGGCCACCGCGGCGTCGAGCGCGACGGTCGATGCGGCGAAGGGCAATCTGCAAGGCACGCAGGCGCAATATCCGCTGGAGACCAACGACCAGCTGTTCAACGCAGCGCAGTTCAAAAATGTCATCGTCGCCTATCAGAACGGCGCGCCGGTCAGGCTCAAGGACATCGCCAATGTCATCAATACGTCGGTCAACCCGCTGACCGGCAGTTGGTACGGAACGACGCCCTCGGAATTGCTGCTGATCGAAACGACGCCGGGCGCCAATACACTGCAGGTCGTCAACAGCATTCAGGCGATGATGCCGCGGCTGCTCGAATCGATCCCGCGGGCGGTGCACGTCGATCTCGTTTCCGATCGCTCGCAGAACATTCGCGCTTCGGTGTCGGATGTCGAGTTCACACTGGTTCTGACGATCGGCCTCGTGGTTCTCGTCATCTTTCTGTTTCTGCGCAAGCTGTGGGCGACCGTCATTCCCAGCATCACATTGCCGCTCGTCATCATCGCGACCTTCGCCGGCATGTATTTTCTCAATTACAGCGTCGACAATCTGTCGCTGATGGCACTGACGATTGCAGTCGGCTTTCTCGTCGATGACGCGATCGTCATGATCGAGAACATCGTGCGCTATATCGAGGCCGGCGATCCGTCGTTTGACGCGGCGATGAAGGGCGCCGGCCAGATCGGCTTTACGATCGTGTCGATGACGTTGTCGCTGATCGCAGTGTTCATCCCACTGTTGTTCATGTCCGGCGTCGTCGGCCTGCTGTTCCATGAATTCGCGATGACGGTCGTACTGACGCTGCTGTTCTCTGCGCTCGTCTCGCTGACCCTGACGCCGATGATGTGCGCGCAGTTCCTGACGCGCGAAGACCCCGAAAGGAAAGGCAATCTCGGGTGGTTCGAACGCGGCTGGGCGCGGCTGCACAGCGGCTATGACCGCAGCCTCAAATGGGCTTTCCGCAATCGCTTCCTGATGCTGCTGCTGACGCTCGGGATGATGGCGCTGACCGCGATACTTTATGTCTGGATACCAAAGGGGTTTTTGCCGGAACAGGACACCGGGTTCATCTTCTGCTCGGTGCAGGCGCGACAGGACACGGCGTTCCCGGCGATGGCAAACATTGAGAACGACGTCGCCCGGATCATCATGCGCAACCCCGCCGTCGCCGATGTCGTCGGTTTCGCCGGCGCCACTGGCGCCAATGCCAGCGAGAACACCGCGCGCGTGTTCATCCAGCTGAAGCCGTTCGCCGACCGCCCGCCGGTGCAGCAGGTCATGGCGCAGCTGCGGCCCGAGTTCAATTCGGTTGTCGGCGCCAAGGTTTTCATGCAGGCCGGTCAGGACATCAACATCGGCGGCCGGCTCGAACAGGCGCAATACCAATACACGCTGACCGACAGCAATTCGAGCGAACTCGACCATTGGTCGCCGATCCTCGAAGCCGGCATGCAAAAACTCAACATTCTGACCGATGTCGCTTCCGACTTGGAGGTTGCGGCCCCGAACGTGTCGATCCAGGTCGATCGCAACGCCGCCTCCCAACTCGGCGTGTCGATGTCGGACATCGATACGACGCTCGACGACGCCTTCGGTCAGGCGCAGGTCGCGACGATCTATTCGCCGACCTACCAGTCGAAGGTGATCCTGCAGGTCGCGCCGCAATACCAGACCGGTCCCGCGGCGCTTGCCGACCTCTACGTGCAGAGCAGCAGCGGCGCGCAGGTGCCGCTTTCCGCGGTGGCGCATTTCACGACGGTCGCAGAGCCGGTCACGGTCAACCACCAGGGCCTGTTTCCGGCCGTGACGCTCTCGTTCAACCTCACGCCCAGCGCAGCGCTGAGTCAGGCGGTGACCGCCATCAACCAGCTGCGCACCCGGCTCGGCATGCCGGCGACCGTGCACGGCGCCTTCGAGGGGACCGCGCAGGCCTTCCAGCAGTCGATGTCGACAGTGCCGCTGCTGATCCTTGCCGCGGTCGCGGCGATCTACGTAATCATGGGCGTGCTGTACGAAAGCTTCATCCACCCGATCACGATCCTGTCATCGCTGCCGCCCGCCGGCGTCGGCGCGTTGGCGATCCTGATGCTGTTCGGCTACGAACTGACGCTGATCGCGATCATCGGCATCATCCTGCTGATGGGCATCGTCAAAAAGAACGCGATCATGATGATCGACTTCGCGATCGAAGCCGAACGGATGGAGGGCAAGAGCGCGGTCGAGGCGATCCACGAGGCCTGCCTGCTGCGCTTTCGCCCGATCATGATGACGACGGTGTGCGCGCTGGTCGCCGGCCTGCCGCTGGCGCTGGAATCCGGCGCCGGCTCCGAGCTGCGCAGGCCACTCGGCGTCGCCATCGTCGGCGGGCTGCTCGTCTCGCAGTGGCTGACGCTCTATACGACGCCGGTCATCTACATCTATCTCGACGAATTCGGCGGGCGGCTGAAGCGCGGCGGCGCGTGGCTCGGCTACCTGAACCCGTTTCGCTCGCGGCAGAGCCGGCCGTCGTGACCGGCTACTCCGCCGCCTTTTGGCGTGGCTCGGGCCGAGCGGCGGGCGCAGCGTCTTCGCGAGGGGCGGCGGCACCGTATGTCGCCGGGCCGCGCAACATCGAGGCAACCGCAGCGACGAGCGACATCGCAGCGGCGATGTAGAACGCCAGACGCAGCCCGTCCATCAGCGGTGCTCCGATCAGTCGCGGAAAGAACTCGCGGCCCAATACGAGTGTCCTGGCATGAGCCGAAAGATGCGCCAGCAGTGCGGGCGGCAGCAGGTGCTGCATCGGGTTGTAGCCGAGGAAAGCGGCAAACAGCGCCGCGGTCGGCGGCAATGTCGCGACCGCGGCGGCCGCCTGCGGCGCGATGCCGGCGGCGACCAGCCCGTCGTTGACCGCCGGCGGCAGGGTCCCTGCAAGGGTCACGATGATGACCGAGAAGAACAGGATCATCGACAGGACCATGCCGGAATTCTGCAATGTCGCGCGCATGCCGGAGGCGACGCCGCGCTCGGCGGCCGGCACCGAACTCATGATCGAAGCGGTGTTCGGCGAGGAGAACAGTCCGAGGCCAAAGCCCAGCGTAAACAGGATCAGCGCGAACGGCAGGTACGCGAAATCCGCGCTCAGCTGCGCCAGCAGCACAAACCCGGCCGTCGCCAACAGCATGCCGGCCGTCGCGAACAGGCGCGCGCCGTAGCGATCGGACAAATAGCCCGACAGCGGCCCGACCAGATAGCCGACCATCATCGGCAGCATGTAAATTCCGGCCCATAGCGGCGTCACGTCGAACGCGTAGCCATGCAGCGGCAACCACACGCCCTGCAGCCAGATCACCAGCAGGAACTGCACGCCGCCGCGGGCGATGCCGGCGAGCCAGCCGGCAATATTGCCCGCTGCGAAGGCGCGGATGCGGAACAGCCCGAAGCGGAACATCGGGTTGCGGACCTTGGTCTCGAAATAGATGAATAGCGCAAGCAGCGCCGCGCCGGCGCCGAGGCCGATATCGACCCACGGGTTGCTCCAGCCCGTCATCGCATGGCCGTGAGGCAGCAGCCCGTAGGTCAGCGCGACGAGCAGGATCGTCAGCCCCAGCCCGAACATCACATTGCCGAGCGGGTCGAGCTTCTCGCCGCGGCGCGGTCTCGCGCTTTCCTGCAGGCGAAATCGCGCCCACAGCGTGCCGGCGACGCCGACCGGCACGCTGACGGCAAAAACGATGCGCCATTGGATGACCGCCAGGATGCCGCCGAGGATCAGCCCCGCCACCGAGCCGAAAACGAGAGCGACCTGATTCGTGCCGAGCGCCACGCCGCGGCGGTGCGGCGGAAACACATCGGTCAGGATCGCCGCGCTGTTGGCGAATAAAAAGGCGGCGCCGACACCCTGGACGAGGCGGAAGGCAATGATTTCAAGCGCGCCGGCGGCGCCGCCGCTCCACGTCAGGGTCAGCGCCAGGGAGGCGACGGTAAACACCGCGAAACCGAGCGTGTACATGCGCACGCGCCCGAAAACGTCGGAGGCGCGGCCGACCGTCACCAGCAACGTCGTCGTGACGACGTTGTAGCCCATCAAGATCCACAGCAGCAGGCTGGTGTTTGAAGGCGTCAGCGGGTCGACGCCAAGGCCGCGGAAAATGCTCGGCAACGCGATCAGGACAATGCTGCTGTTCATGCCGGCCATGAAAACGCCAAGCGTCGTGTTGGTCAGCGCGGTCCATTGCGGTTTCATCAGTCGGCAGTCGCGGTCTGCAGCCGTGGTCTCCTGCCTGTTAACGCCTGCGGCGAGCGGGCGGCCGCCGGCGCGCTTGCCGGCGCCGCCGGCAATCGCGCCAGCAGCGTTGGAAGAGGCGTTTGCGCGCGCCCGCGGCGTGCTATAGCAGGGAGTGCCGACGGCGGCTGGGGGGCCGCAGTCGGCGCGGGTCGAGGAGGGCAAGGGGGATGCCCAGGACGGCGCAATTCGCCATTCGCCGCGGCCATGCCCGCGGCTTTTCGTGGAACCGCTTTCGCCGCGTCTGGCACGAGCGGCTGGCCGGATTCGCCAGGCGCGTGCGTGCCGGCACGGGCTTCGCGCTGGCGTCGGCGAGCCTGCTGTTGCTGCTGACGCTGCTGACCTACAGCCGGTCAGACGCCTCGCTCGACACCGCTTCGGCCGCCTCCCCAGCCAATTATGTCGGCCGCGGCGGCGCGATCGTCGCCGATATTCTGATGCAAAGCGTCGGGCTGGCGGCCTACCTCCTGCCGGCCGTCCTGCTCGGTTGGGCGTTCCGGTTGTTGCTGCAGCGGCCGGTGCACCGTCCCGTGCGGCGGTGCCTGCTGCTGCTGCCGACATTCTTCTTCGGCGCTTTCGCCTGCTCGATCCTGCATCCCGCGCTGGCGCTGCCGGCCGGATCCGGAGGCGCGCTAGGCTGGCTTGCCCTGGCGTTCGTGCGGCGCGTCGGGCTTGCTGCCGCCGCCTTGCCGCTCGCGATGGCGGCGGCCGCGCTGCTGGCGTGGCTGCTGCTGGCGATCATCGGCCTGTCGCCGGGCGACTGGCGCGAACTGGGGCAGGGCGCCGGCCGCGTCGCGCGCCTGTCGGGGCATGGCACCGCCGCTGCGGCCGGCATCGCCGGCCGGCTGTTTTTGGCGTGGCGCGAGCGCCGCGCGGCAGACCGCCGCGCGGCTGCGTCCGGCGCGCCCGTTCGCCCGCCGCCTCCCGACAGGCGGCCCGCGCCGCAATTTGCCGCTGCGGCCGCCGCCCCGGCGCCCGACCCGATGCCGGCGGAAGCGCTCGCCGCCGGCCGCTTCGTCCGCCTCGTCATGCCGCGGCCAAAGCAGCCGCCGGCCGGCCGCCGCGCCGATGCGGAAGCGCAGCCCGCCCTCGACTTGCGGCACGACGACGAGCCGATCCTGCCGACGATGTCGCTGCTGACAAAGCCGCCGGCCGCTCGCGCCGAAGCGGTCGACGAGGAGGCGCTCGCCAAGAACGCCCGCATGCTCGAAGCGGTACTCGAGGATTACGGCGTACGCGGCCAGATCGTGCAGGTGCGCCCCGGCCCGGTGGTAACCTTGTACGAATTGGAGCCGGCGCCCGGCATCAAGGCCTCGCGCGTCATCGGGCTGGCCGACGACATCGCCCGCTCGATGAGCGCGATTTCGGTGCGCGTCGCGGTCGTTCCGGGCCGCACCGTCATCGGCATCGAATTGCCCAATCTGAAGGCCGAGACCGTGTTCCTGCGCGAATTGCTCGATTCGCCAGCCTATGAAAAACATGCCGGCCGACTCGTCATCGCGCTCGGCAAGGACATCTCCGGCGAGCCGGTCATCGCCGATCTGGCGCGCATGCCGCATCTCCTGATCGCCGGCACGACCGGTTCGGGCAAGTCGGTCGGCATCAACACGATGATCCTGTCGATCCTCTACCGGATGACGCCCGACGCCTGCAAATTCATCATGGTCGATCCGAAGATGCTTGAATTGTCGGTCTATGACGGAATTCCGCATCTGTTGGCGCCGGTCGTGACCGAGCCAAAGAAAGCGGTGCTCGCGCTGAAATGGGTCGTCCGCGAGATGGAGAGCCGCTACCAGAAGATGTCAAAGCTCGGGGTGCGCAACATCGAGGGCTACAACGCGCGCATCCGCGAGGCGGCGGAGAAGGGCGAAAACCTGGTTCGCAAGGTGCAGACCGGGTTCGATCCGGGAACCGGGCAGCCGGTCTTCGAAGAGCAGCCGTTCGACGCGTGCGAACTGCCGCTGATTATCGTCGTCGTCGACGAGATGGCCGATCTGATGCTGGTCGCCGGCAAGGACATCGAGGCGGCCGTGCAGCGCCTGGCGCAGATGGCGCGCGCCGCCGGCATCCACCTGATCACCGCGACGCAGCGCCCTTCGGTCGATGTCATCACCGGCACGATCAAGGCCAATTTTCCGACCCGCATCAGCTTTCAGGTCACCTCCAAGATCGACAGCCGCACGATCTTGGGCGAAGGCGGCGCCGAGCAGCTCCTCGGCCGCGGCGACATGCTCTACATGGCGGGCGGCGGGCGCGTGACGCGCGTGCACGGGCCGTTTGTGTCGGACGAGGAAGTCGAGCGCGTCGTCTCGTTCCTGAAGTCGCGCGGCGAGCCTGCCTACATCGACGACATCACCGAAGACGACGGCACCGGCAGCGCCAGCCTCGACGGGTTCGGCGGCGACGAGGAAGGCGGCTCGGGCAACGATCTCTACGATCAGGCCGTCGCGCTCGTCACCCGCGAGCGCAAGGCCTCGACAAGCTTTGTCCAGCGCCATCTGCAGATCGGCTACAACCGCGCCGCGCGGCTCATCGAACGCATGGAAGCAGAAGGCGTCGTCAGCCAGGCCAACCACGTCGGCAAACGCGATGTCCTCGCCCCGCCGCCACGGTAACGGCTGAGAGCCTTCGCGGCGCGCCGCAAGCGGTCATCCGTCCGAATGGGCAACGGATCAGTGGACCAGGATGCTGGCGATGCGCCGGTCCAACACGGTTTTAACCGTGCTCAAAAAACCCAGATAATCGATTGGTTTGGCCGCAAAACCAGCGCAGTATCTCTCGTCAGCTGCAGCGCCGGTGCTATCCGGCGAGGCCGTTGTTGTAATGATCGGTATGTCCCAGGTGCGCTGATCCGCTTTGAGCGCAAGTGCAACCTGTATGCCGGACATATCGGGTAACCCGAGATCGAGAATGATCAGTTCCGGAAGGACGGCTCTGGCCATATCGATCCCGGATTGGCCCGTTGTCGCTTCCAGTACGTCATAGCCGCGCGGTCCAAGTATCGCGGCAAACAACCGTCGGCTTGGCGCGTCATCGTCGATAACGAGAACGCATACTTGCTCATTTACCATGGGTCCGGCTCGCTGTTCTTGACGTTTCGTAATGAGCTTGGGAATGGCGGTTGCGGCGAAGACATCGCGGAAACCGCGCGGAGAGGGTTGGTTGTTCGTCGCCCATCTTGCCGATGATGCGGCCGACGAGCAGCCCGATGGGAAGTGACGACGTGACCCATCCGGCCGCAATCAACGTAAATATTCCGATGCCGCACATCGCATCCCTTGCTGCGCTTATCTTGTAAAATTCTTAATGATAATCTATAATTTGGTGTCATCATTAAGAATCTTTAATATATGTTGGCTCGCATCTAGAGAATCGACATCGGCGCAGACAAGTTCCATGCACGTCGGGTCATTTAGGTTGCATCTGATGCAAATGCCGCTGATCCGACGCGAAGCCGCAAAGCACCATCGCGTTGCGATCCGATCTGACCCGCTGCAGCTTGGCCGGCATACTGACCGGTTCAGAGCGTAAGACACGCTCCGGTGTGATGGGCGCTTCGGAGCCGCTGCCGGTCGGCCAGGTTGACGGCGTGCCGCATGCGGTGGCAGCGGCAAACGAAACGCGAGCCGACTATTCTGGCGTGCCGCTGCCGCGGAAGCGACTGCGATGGCGAAGGCCGACCCGGATGCGCCGATCGCGCCGCGACCGCGTCGGCGGAATGCGGCCGTTGGTTGCGGCTAGGGGTGCGGACCCCAGGGCGCGGCGTGCAGCAGCTTTACTTCCTGGGTCATGACGAGCGGCCGGAATTTCGCCGCGAAGCCCTCGACGAAATCCCTATCGGCGAAGACGGCCGCCCAATGTGCCCGGCGATCCGCGTCATCCTCGAACTTCCACAAATGCACAAGCTGGTTGATCGTGCCGGTGTCGCTCTGGAAGTAGCCGACGAGGTGCTTGTCGTGGCCGCCCTTGTGCAGCGCCGGAAAGCCCAGCTCCTGGTACAGCTTTACGGCTTCCGCCATGGCGCCGACCCGCAGCGTGTAGGTGCGCAGTTCGTAGAGTGCCATTCAATCCCTCCGATGCTTGATGCGGCGCGCTATTCAGGCGACCCAGTCACGAATCGGGAGCGGCGCCGTCGCGCAAGACGGCGATCGCGCGGCTGAAGGGCTGGGCGACCTCCCAGCTCTCACCGGTGGACATGAAAAGCTTGGTTCTGTCGCCGCCGGTACCGGACGGCATCGCGCCGACGATATGGTCGGTGTTCACCAGGACGCGCAGTTCCGGGATCATGTCCTTCCTGACGTAGAGCAGGAACATCTCCGACTCCGTTGTAGGCCGCCGGGCAAAGGCCGGTGCGCCAGGTTCAGCGGCCGCGCTGGCGCGCCATCGCGCGGCCGGCGGCGCTCGCCACCGCCTTCAGCGACGCGGTGACGATATCGCTGTCGAGGCCGACGCCATAGAGGGTTTCGTCCGGATCCTGTCGCCGGCCGCTGCGAATCTGGACATAGGCGGCGGCCTGCGCGTCGGCGCCGGCGCCCACCGCGTTTTCGTGATAGTCGAGAAAGGTCACGTCAATGCCGCAATCCTTCCTCAGCGCATCGACAAACGCGGCGATCGGACCGTTGCCGACGCCTTCGATGCGCTTTTCGCTGCCATCGATCTCGACCGTCGCATCGATGCGCCGCTCGCCGGGGCGGGGTTCCGGCAACAGCGTATAATCGACCAGGCGAACGGCGACGCGCTCCAGGTAGCTTGCCTTGAAAAGCAGCCAGATGTCCCCGCTGGTCAATTCCTTGCCGGTGCGGTCGGCAACCTCCTGGACGATTTTCGAAAATTCGATCTGCAGATTGCGCGGCAAGTCGAGGCCGTGGTCGGCCTTCAGCACATAGGCGGCCCCCGCCTTGCCCGACTGGCTGTTGACGCGGATCACCGCCTCGTAGCTGCGCCCCAGATCCTTCGGGTCGATCGGCAGGTAGGGTACTTCCCAGAGATCGTCGTTGCGCGTGTCGAGCGCCTCGAAACCCTTTTTGATCGCATCCTGGTGCGAACCGGAAAACGCCGTGTAGACGAGTTCGCCGGCGTAGGGATGGCGCGGGTGCACCGGCAATTGGTTGCAGTATTCGACGGTGCGGACGATCGCGTCGATGTCATGGATGTCGAGGCCGGGGTCGATGCCCTGGCTGAACAGGTTCAACGCCAGTGTCATGACATCGACATTGCCGGTGCGCTCGCCGTTGCCGAACAGCGTGCCTTCGACCCGGTCGGCGCCGGCCATGACGCCCAGTTCGGCGGCGGCGACGGCGGTACCGCGGTCGTTGTGCGGATGCAGCGAGAGGACGATCGCGTCGCGGTCGCGGATGTTGCGGCCGAACCATTCGATCTGGTCGGCGTAGATGTTCGGCGTCGCCATCTCGACCGTCGCCGGCAGGTTGAGGATGACCTTTTTTTCGGGCGTCGGCCGCCAGGCATCCATTACCGCCTCGCACACCTCGACCGCGTAGTCGAGTTCGGTGCCGGTGAAGCTTTCCGGCGAATACTGGTAGATCACATCGGTCTCGGGCATTTGCGCGGCAAGTTCGTGGATCAGCTTGGCGCCGCTGACGGCAATCTCGGTGATGCCGGCCTTGTCGAGGCCGAACACGACGCGGCGCTGCAGCGTCGAGGTCGAGTTGTAGAGATGCATGATCGCGCGCCTGGCGCCGCGGATCGATGCGAAGCTGCGCTCGATCAGTTCCGGCCGGGCCTGCGTCAGCACCTGGATTGTCACGTCATCCGGCACGATGCCGTCCTCGATGATCTCGCGGATGAACGTGAAGTCGGTCTCCGAGGCAGCCGGAAAGCCGACCTCGATCTCCTTGAAGCCGAGCTTGACCAGCGTTTCGAACATGCGGCGCTTGCGCTCGCGACCCATCGGCTCGACGAGGGCCTGGTTGCCGTCGCGCAGATCGACCGAGCACCACAGCGGCGCCTTTGTCGTGACCCGCGACGGCCATTGCCGGTCGGGCAGGTTGATCGGGGCAAACGGGCGGTATTTGTGGATCGGCATCGTCGTGGGCATCATCGAACTCCTGAGATCGCTGCCACCCCTTCACATCGAAGGAACGCGGCCGCAGCAAATGACGGTTTGCGCAGGCAAGGCCGGCGTGTTAACGCCGCCGGCCGGTGCTAAGTCGCTGCCGCAGGCAGCCCGGCGCAACCGGTACGCAGCGATCAATCGCAATCATCGAAGCCATCAGGACACCCAGCGCAGAATACTGTTCCCGGGGGGAACGGACGAGCAAACGGAGGCGCCGCTAGGACGCCCGGACCGTAAGTCGCAGCTCGTTGCGCGCTTGGGTCATGCGGGCGGGATATAACAATCGCCGGCGCGGAAGTCAACGCGGCGATCGCGACCCGCTGTCTGAACCGGGATCTCTCAATCGAGCGCCAGCGTCAGCGATTTGAGGTAGGCGGTCTCGGGCAGCGCCGGATGCACCGGATGGTCGGGGCCAGTGCCGGCGCTGCGCAGGATGCGGCCGGCACGCCCGGCATCTTGCAGGCCGCGGCGCACGGCGTCGGCAAATTCCGCCGCGCCGACATTGTAGGAGCACGAGGCGAGGAAGAGAAACCCGCCCGGTGCGGTCAATTGCGCGGCGAGCCGCGCCAGCTTGCGGTAGCCGCGCAACGCTGCCGGCGCTTCGCGCTTGGAGCGCGCGAAGGCCGGCGGGTCGGCGACGACGATATCGAAGCGCTCGCCCTTGCCGGCGAGCGCGGCCGTCTCGGCGAATATGTCGGCGCGGCGGAATTCGCAGATCTCGCTGACGCCGTTGTGCGCGGCTGCCCGCGCGGCGAGCGCCAACGCCGGCTCCGATCGATCGATGCCGAGTGCCGACCGCGCGCCGCGCCGCGCCGCCGCGACGGCAAACCCGCCGCTGCAGCAATAAAGATCGAGAAGGCTGGCGCCGACCGCGATGCCGGCGATGAACGCACGGTTGTCGCGCTGGTCGAAAAACCAGCCGGTCTTTTGTCCAGCGAGGATGTCGGCGAAGAACACCGCGCCGTTTTCCTCGAGTTCGATCGGCCCGTCGGTCGCGCCGAGCGCGACAGAGGTTTCGAGCGGCAGCCCCTCGAGCGTGCGCGCCGAACTGTCGTTGCGCAATACGATCGCGGCGGGCGACAGCATGTCGCGCAAGGCCCCGATGACGGCCGGCAACAGCCGGTCGATGCCGGCGGTGTTCGCTTGCGCGGCGAGTACGTCGCCAAAGCGATCGACGACGAGGCCAGGCAGCCCGTCGGCTTCGGCATGAATGAGCCGGTAGAACGGCCGGTCATAGAGGCGCTCGCGGATCTTGAGCGCCCGTTCGAGCCGGCGCAAAAAGAACCGCCGGCCGATCTCGCGGCTCGCATCGCGGTCGAACAGGCGGGCAGAAATCAGCGTGCGCGGGTTGAACGTCGCGACGCCGAACGGCCGCTCGTCGGCGCGGCGCAGCGTGACCAGCGTTCCCGGCGGCAGCGCCTTTGCCGCCTCGTCCATGCGGATCTCGTTCGAATAGATCCACGGATGGCCGGCCTCGGCGCGCCGCTGGCCGCCGGGCGCCAAAGTCACGACCGGCCGGGCGACGGGATCGTCGCCGGCGAGCGGCTCCGTCATCCCTGCCGCGGCATCCGCCATGCTGCACTCTCCTCCCGCGGAATGGACGAACGCGCCCGAGCGGCCCTATCATCGCACCAACGCCGGACAAGGAGGAGACGCATGCGCAAGAGCACCGATCACATCCTGACCAGCCACGTCGGAAGCCTGCCGCGGCCGGACGCACTGATCGCCGCCAACCAGGGGCGCGAAGGCGGCGGCATCGATCCGGCAGCATTCGAGCAGACGCTGAGCCATGCGGTGCTCGACGTGGTGCGCCACCAGAAGGAACTCGGCATCGACGTGCCGGGCGACGGCGAGTTCGGCAAGTCGATGGCGCAGCGCGTCAATTACGGCTCCTGGTGGCGCTATTCGTGGATGCGGCTCGGCGGCATCGAGGTCGGCACGCAATCGCTCTACGACATGGAGGCGCGACGCTCGACGCCGGGCAATGTCGTGTTGACCAGCTTCGGCGACCGGCGCGATCGCGCGCTGTTCTCGGTTGCCTACAACGATCCCGAATCCGGCATCACGACCGGTTCCGGGGCGCGTCCGCCGACGCCGATCTGCACCGCGCCGCTGACCTATGCCGGCGGCGAGATGATCCGCGCCGACATCGCCAATTTCAAGGCGGCGCTCGCCGCTGCCGGGGTCGCGGAAGGCTTTATGACCGCGGTCGCGCCGGCGAGCTGCGCCCGCATCGGCAACAGCTATTACAAGAGCGATGAAGAATTTCTGTTCGCCTGCGCCGATGCGATGCGCGCGGAATACCAAGCGATCGTTGACGCCGGCGTCGTGTTGCAACTCGATGACCCGTGCCTGGCCGAGGGCTGGGACCAGGTCAACCCGGAGCCGAGCGTCGCCGACTACCAGAAGCTCGCCGCCAGCTGGATCGATGCGCTCAACCATGCGATCCGGGGCCTGCCGGCCGACCGCATCCGGCTGCATCTGTGCTGGGGCAGCTGGCACGGGCCGCATGTCACCGACATCCCGATTCGCGACATCATCGAGCCCGTGCTGAAGGCCAAGGTCGGCGCCATTTCGTTCGAGGCCGGCAATGTCCGCCACGAGCACGAATGGAAGGTGTGGCAGGAGGTGAGGCTGCCCGACAGCATGGTCATGCTGCCGGGCGTCGTCAGCCACGCGACAAACGTCGTCGAGCATCCCGAGTTGGTCGCCGACCGCATCTGCCGCTTCGCCGACATCGTCGGGCGCGAGCGGGTCATCGCGTCGACCGATTGCGGCCTTGGCGGGCGCGTCCATCCGCAGATCGCCTGGGCCAAGCTCGAAACCCTGTCGCGCGGCGCGGCGCTCGCGTCGAAGCGCCTGTGGCGATAAATCTCTGCCCCGTCGGATGCGGCGGCGACCGCGGCATTGCCCTTTTCGGAGGCATCGCGTACCAATGCCGCCGCGCCGCTCTTTGCCGCTCGCCAGCGTCCTGATGTCGCTTGTTGCCGACGCCGCGGCGCCCCATTTCGAGGGGAACGCCGATGCTGATTTCGCCGGCCTATGCGCAAGGAACGGGTTTGATGGATCAGAGCGCGGTGCTTCAGTTTCTGCCGCTCGTGCTGATTTTTGTCGTCTTCTATTTTCTGTTGATTCGGCCGCAGCAAACGAAGCAAAAGCAGCACAAATCGATGCTTGAGGCGCTGCGGCGCGGCGACCGGGTCGTCACCGGCGGCGGCATCCTCGCAACGGTCGCCCGCGTCGTGAACCCGGACGAAGTTGAGCTCGACCTGGCGCCGAACGTGCGGGTGCGGGTCATGCGCAGCACGATTACGAGCGTGCTGGCGAAGACCGAACCGGTCGCGGCGCGCGAGAGCGCGCGTGAGAGAGACCGCGAAAAGGAAAAAGACCCGGCGCGCATCGAAGCGAAGAGGCGTGCTTGGCGCGAAGTTCTGCAACTCCAAAGGGAGCGGCGCGTATCCATCGACCGAGTGGAAGAGCAGTATCAGAAACTCGCGCGGGAGAGACACCCGGATAATGGCGGTAGCGATGCCATGATGGTGGAATTGAACGATGCTCGCGAGGACGCAAGAAAGGAATTGATGGTGACATCGTAGCTCACTCCAAACTTCTCTCCGTCATGGCCAGGCTTGACCCGGCCATCTGGAAATTCAGCCCAGCTGCATATACAGATCACTCCAGTCGGGGTTTTGGGCTTTGATGAGATCGATCTTCCAGGCTCGTGGCCAATGTTTTTATATTCTTCTCACGCTGAATGGCGGAGCGATGTCATCGTGATGCTCCGCATAAACCAAGCGCTTGAGGCGGTATCTTCGGGTGAACCCCTCGACGACTCCCTCTCTATGTTCCCAAGCTCTATGTTCCCACGCACGCTTCGCGAGATCGCCCGTTACGCCGACATAGAGCGTCCCATCGCGTTTGCTTGTGACGACATAGACCCAGCCGCCGCGCATGGCGCCAGTGTGAGCGGCCGAGGTTCTCGCGGCGAGCCGGGAGAAGACGGCCGGGTCAAGCCCGACGGTGAGGGGGCTTCGTTGCGCTCGCTGGCGTCCGAGAAAGCCGCTTAGGATGCTTTATTTTGCCAATTGGAAGGTGTTGCTGATCTGTGCGATCTGCGCGCTCGGGGTCATTTTCAGCATCCCCAATTTGTTCACGGCGCGGCAACTCGACGATTTGCCGGATTTCATCCCGCACAAGCAGGTGGCGCTTGGGCTCGATCTGCGCGGCGGCTCGTATCTGTTGCTGCAGGTCGATGTGCAGGCGGCGCAGAAGGAGCGCCTTAACGGCCTTGTCGAGGATGTCCGCAACGCCTTGCGCAACGCCCGTATCGGCTATACCGGCCTCGGCGTCGAGGGCGCGGCGATCCGCTTTACGATCCGCGATCCTGCGCAAATCGAGGAGGCGCGGCAGGCGCTCGCCAAGATCGATCCCGATCTCGTGCTGACGATCGGCAGCGAGGGCGCCGGCAGTATGGCGTTCAGCGCGGTCGCAACGGACACGTTCACGCGCCAGGCGCTCGACCAGTCGATCGAGATCATCCGCCGCCGGATCGACGAGACCGGCACGAAGGAGCCGACAATCGAGCGGCAGGGTTCCGACCGCATCATGGTCGAACTGCCCGGCGTCGGCAATCCTGAGCATGTCAAGGAACTGATCGGGCGCACCGCCAAGCTGACCTTCCAGCTCGTCGATACGAATGTAACGCTGGAGGAGGCGCAGCATGGCCGCCTGCCGCCCGGCGATGAAATCCTGCCGGCGCAGCAGAGCAGCATCAGCCGCGGCGGCGCGCCGGCCTATGTCGTGCACCGGCGGGTCATGGTGGACGGCGGCATGCTGACCGACGCGGAAGCGACCTTTCAGCAGAACGAGCCGGTCGTCAGCTTCAAGTTCGATGGGGCCGGCGCCGAGCGGTTCGGCGCTGCGACGAGCGCCAATGTCGGCAAGCCGTTCGCAATCGTGCTCGACAACAAGGTGATCAGCGCGCCGATCATCAAGGAGCCGATCCTCGGCGGCCAGGGCATTATCTCCGGCAGTTTCACCGTGCAGTCGGCAAGCGACCTGGCGCTCCTGCTGCGCGCCGGCGCGTTGCCGGCGCCGATCAAGATCCTCGAGGAGCGCACGGTCGGCGCCCAGCTCGGCGCCGATTCGATCCACGACGGGACGGTTGCGTGCATCGTCGGCGTCGCCCTCGTCGTCGTCTTCATGGTGCTGTTCTACGGCCTGTTCGGCGTCTTTGCCGATGTCGCGCTGTTCTTCAACCTGTGCCTGATGCTGGCCGCCCTGTCGCTGCTCGGCGCGACATTGACGCTGCCCGGGATTGCCGGCATCGCGCTGACGATGGGCATGGCGGTCGATGCCAACGTGTTGATTTACGAGCGCATCAAGGAAGAGGTGCGCAGCGGCCGCTCGCTCTTGTCCTCGCTGGAAGCCGGCTTCACCCGCGCCTTCGGCACGATCGTCGACAGCCACGTGACGACGCTGGTCGCCGGCATCCTGCTTTATTGGCTGGGATCAGGGCCGGTGAAGGGATTTGCCGTGACGCTCAGCATCGGCGTGCTGACGTCGCTCTTCTCGGCGATCCTCGTCAC
>DATJSO010000079.1:0-21644 GCA_035504075.1 Allostellaceae bacterium
ATTGATCGGAGTCAACCCGCCTCCCCAGCCACCCGCGGGTTTGACCCGCCGGTCTGGAGATGGCCGGGCCTGGCCCTTGCTATCCGGCGGCGGCGGCTTCGGAGCGCGCGCGGCGAGCAGGCGCTGCGGCCGGCGCGTTGCCCTTGGCGAGCACGGCGGCCAAGGTGGCGCGAATCTCGTCGAGCTTTTGCGGATGCTCGACCTTGTGGCCGAACAGGTTCTTGACATAAAACACATCGACCACCTTCTCGCCGTAGGTCGAGATCTTGGCGCTCGATACCTGCAGGCTGAGGCGCGTCAACTCGCGGGTCAATTCCCATAACAGGCCGGGACGGTCGCGGCCGTTCACTTCGATTATCGTGTGCGTGCCGCTCGCATTGTTGTCGATCAGCACGCGCGGCAGCACGGTGAACACGGTCGTGCGGCTCGGGATGGCCGGCGGGCGCGCCAGCTCGATATGCGGCTTCAGGTCGCCGGTCAACACGTTCTCGAACGTAAGGGCAAGCTTGGCCAGCTTGTCCGGCCGATCGAACGGCTTGCCGTCATGGTCCTGCACCCACAGCGTGTCCAAGGCCATGCCGTTCGTCATCGTGACGATCCTGGCATCGACGATGTTGGCGCCCGAGACGGCCAGCGCGCCGGCGATGCGCGAGAAGAGGCCCGGGTGGTCGGCGGTGTACAGCGTTATCTCGGTCACCGCGCGCGCCGGATCGATGCGCTTGTCGACGGTCAGCGGGGCGCCGCTCGCATCCGCCTCGCGCATCAGCCTGGCGTGGCGGGCGTGCGTTTCGGCATCGAGCGAAAGCCAGTAGAACGGGTAGCCGCGGCCGGTGAAGGCGGCGAACTCGGCGTCGTCGAAATCCGGCAGCAACACCCGCGCCGCGGCTTGCGCCGCGGCGATGCGGGCATCGCGCGCCCCGACGGTCAGCCCGCCCGAGATCAGGTCGAGCGCGCTGCAATAGAGTTCGCGCAGCAGCGCCGCTTTCCAACCGTTCCACACCTTCGGGCCGACCGCGCGGATATCGGCGGCGGTTAACACGAGCAGCAATTTCAGCCGTTCCGGCGACTGCACCCGGTCAACAAAATTGTGGATCGTCTGCGGGTCGCCGATGTCGCGCTTGAAGGCGGTGCTGCTCATCAGCAAGTGCCAGCGCACGAGCCAGGCGACGGTCTCGGTTTCCTCGGACAGCAGGCCGAGCCGCGGCCCGAGCTTCTGCGCGATCTGCTCGCCCAGTTCGGAATGGTCGCCGCCGCGTCCCTTCGCGATGTCGTGCAGCAGCGTCGCGACATACAGCGCGCGGCGCGAGGCGACGGTCGGCATGATCGCGCTGGCGACCGGCAGCTCGTCCTTCAACTGGCCGCTTTCGATCTGGTGCAGGATGCCGATCGCGAACAGCGTGTGCTCGTCGACCGTGTAGACGTGGTACATGTCGTACTGCATCTGCGCGACGACCCGGCCGAAATCGGGGACGAACCGGCCGAACACGCCGGCTTCGTTCATGCGTCTGAGGGCGATCTCCGGGTTCTTCTTCGCTGTTAGAATCTCGAGGAACAGGCGGTTGGCCTCGGCGTTTTCGCGCAGCCGCGCATCGACCAGGCGCAAGGATTGGGTGACGGCGCGCAGCGCCCGCGGGTGGATGTCGAGATCATGCAGCTGCGCAACATGAAACAGGCGGATCAGCGCAACCGGATCCTTTTTGAAAAAATCGTCTGACGGCACCGAAATCCTGTCGCCGTCGAGCATGAAGCCGTCGAGCCGGCGCGTCTTCTGGCCCCAGCGCAGCCACGACAGCCGGCGTTTGCCCGTCTGGTCGATCTGCAGGATCGCGCAGAAGATGCGCGTCAGGTCGCCGACATCTTTCGCGACGAGGAAATAGTGCTTCATGAAGCGCTCGACGCCGCGCGCGCCGCGCCGGTCGGCATAGCCCATGCGGGCGCCGATCTCGGCCTGCATCGGAAAGGTCAGATGCTCTTCGGCGCGGCCGGCGAGGTAATGCAGGTGGCAGCGCACGGTCCACAGAAAGCTCTGGGCGCGCTCGAACCGCGCCGACTCCTCGGCCGACAGCACACCCAATTCGACCAGCCGGGCGACATCGTCGACCCGGTAGATGAATTTCGCGATCCAGAACAGCGTATGCAGGTCGCGCAGTCCGCCCTTGCCCTCCTTGACGTTGGGTTCGAGCTGATATCGGCTGTCGCCGACGCGCTGATGGCGCTGATCGCGCTCGGCGAGCTTGGCTTCGATGAATTGCGCCGCGGTGCCGCGCACGATTTCGGCTTCAAAGCGCTGCCGCAATTCCGTGAACAGCGCCTGCTCGCCCCAGATGTAGCGCGCCTCGAGCAGCGCCGTGCGGATCGTCAGGTCGCTTTTCGCATAGCGGATGCAATCGGCGACCGTACGCACCGCCTGCCCGACTTTCAGGCCGAGGTCCCACAAGAAATACAGCAGGAATTCGATGACCTGCTCGGTGTGCGGCGTCTGTTTGTACGGGAGCAGGAACAGCAGGTCGATGTCGGAAAACGGCGCCAGTTCGCCGCGGCCGTAGCCGCCGGTCGCGACGATCGCCAGCTTCTCGCCCTCGGTCGGGTTGGCGAGCGGATAGAACGTCGCCGCCAGGTCGTAGATGACGCGAACCAACTGGTCCATCAGAAAGCATTGCTCGCTGACGGCGCGCGTCGCGCTGCCGCCGGCCTCGAAGCGGCGGCGGATCTCGGCGCGTCCCTGCGCCAGCGCCGCCTTCAGCGGCGGCAACAGGGCGCGGCGGTCGGGCGCCGGCGGCGACGCATCGGCAAGCCTTGCGGCGAGCGTTGCAGCAAGCGCCCGCCGGTCGATGATGTCGCGTTGCGCGTCGATGGCGGGCATCGGCCGTCAGAGATGACGCCCGGCGTCGACCGAGATGATCGAGCCCGTCGTGTGCGTCAGATGGGTGGCACAGGAGATGACTGCCAGCGCCACATCCTCGGCCTCGATCGCGCGTTTGAGCGGCGTCGCCATCGCGGCCCTTGCCATCATCTCCTCGGTGCGGCCGGGGACAAACCCGGTATGCACCATGCCGGGCGCGACGACGACGACGCGGATCTCCGGCCCGAGCACCCGCGCCAACGCCATACTCATCGTGTTGAGCGCCGCTTTCGAGGCGCCGTAGATGATCGAGGAGCCGGTGCCGGACTGGGCCGCGCCCGACGAGATGTTGACGATGACCCCGTCGCCCGAGGCGCGCAGCAGCGGCACGAAGGCGCGGATCGTCGCGAACGGCCCACGCACATTGGCGGTCAAGACCTGGTCGATCAGGTCGTCGCCGAGCCCGTCCAGATCATCGTGCGGCACCATGCGCGTGAACCCGGCGGAATTGACCAGCACATCGGCGCGGCCGAATTCTTCGCGCACCATTGCCGCCGCCCGGTTGATCTCGGCGGTGTCTTCAAGCGGCAGGTACATCGCTTTGTGGCCGCTGCCGGCAAGGCCGGCGACAACGGCGGCGGCACGGTCCACGCCCTTGTTGTAGCCGACGATGACGCGGGCGCCGGCCGCGGCGAAGAGGCGCGCGCTGGCGGCGCCGATGCCGCTCGACGCGCCGGTGATGACGGCCACCTTGCCATGCAGGTCCTTGCCGATCGCCGCTGCCATAGCTGTTCTTTCGCCTGTGTCGGCCTGACTTTAACCGTCGCACCCCCCTGTTGTCATCGCGTTCGGCGATCGCAGTCGCCGACGGCGTCCGATGCGGCGGCGCACGCCCACCGGAAAAACGGCATTCGGCCGCGCTCGTGCCACACCGGAAGCAACATCGGCACGGCGCCGGTTGCTGAGCGCGACTGCTTGCATTAATGTCGTCTTAAACACGTCAGCACGTCGGGCTCGCTGCTCATCGCATGCGGAAACCGAGGCGGCGATATGAACAGGAGGTTTCCCATGCTCGATCAGCTTGAGCAACAGAAAACATTGACCATCAATCAGTGGAAGATTTTTACAGCCTGTCTGTTTTCGATCGTCATCGATTTTTTCGACTTTGCGCTGATCGGTTTCGTCCTTGCTTTTTTTGTAAAGGATTGGCATCTGACATTCGGCCAGTCGGGCGCGATCCTGTTCGCCTCGGGAATCGCATCAATACCGGGCGCGATCTTTTTTGGCTGGCTCGGCGACAAGGTCGGCCGGCGCGCGGTCTTTATGATGATGATCCTGACCCTCTCGGTCGCCACCGGCGTCATGGCGCTGGCCCCGGACAACGGGTGGCTGTTCATTGCGGCGATGCGGTTCATTGTCGGTCTGGCGGTGGGCGGCCTCGGCGCCGTCGATCTGCCGCTGATGCAGGAATTCGTGCCGGCCTCCAAGCGCGGCTGGATCAGCGGGTTGTCGATCGGCCTGTTGCCGCTGGGGCCGCTGCTGGCGGCGCTGCTCAGCGCGACGCTCGGCGCGACGATCGGCTGGCGCGGACTGTTTGCGGTCGGGCTGGTGCCGGCGGCATTCGCGTTTGTGATCCGCCTGTGGGTGCCGGAGTCGCCACGCTGGCTGCTTGGTCAAGGACGCTTCGAGGAGGCGCGGCGTTCGCTCGCCTGGGCGCTGATGGTTGACCCCTCGGCAATCCGCCTGCCCGCGGTGCTCACGGAGCCGGAGCGGGCATCGTGGCTGGAGTTGTTCAGGTATCCGCGCAGCATCATCGCCGGCATCCTGACCGGGCTGAGCTCGACGGGCGCCGTCGGCGTTGCGCTGTGGAGCGTAACGCTGCTCGTGCTGGTGTTGCGGATCACGCCGGCCGAGGCGGCCTATCTCTCGGTATGGATCGCGCTTGTCGGGATCCCGGGGCGCGTCCTCGGCGCTTGGCTGTCGGATGCGCTCGGCCGCCGCCCGGCCGGGGTCCTGCTGTCGATCGCGGCGGGCGGCGCGACACTGTTCACCGGCTATTGGCATAACGTCTATATCGGCAGCACCTCGGCGTTCTTCCTGCTGCTGATGGCCGGCAGCTTTTTTGCCAATGCCAGTTTCTCGATCGTCTTTCCGTACATGGCGGAACTGTGGCCGGCGAAATTGCGTGCCAGCGGCTTCGGCCTCGTCTACGGCTGTTCCAATCTTGCCAAGTTCATCGGCCCCGCCGGTCTGGCGGTGATCGCCGGCGCCTCCAACTATGTCGCCCCGAAGGCGACGCTGGCAGCGATGGTGCCGGCGTTCGGCTACTTTGCCGCGTGGTATGCGCTCGCCGTCATCGCCTTTCTGTTTATCGGCATCGAGACGCGCGGCCGCACGATCGAGGAGCTCGACGCCGCGCTTGCCGCGCCGGCTGCCGCGCCGGCCGTCGTCAGGGCGCGCTGAACCCCATGGTCAATCGATCGCGGCGTGCGCCAGATTGGCGATGCGGTCGAGCCGCGCCGAATGCCATGGATCAGGCTGCACGTAATTGGTCAAATAAGTGAACGAGACGCCGCTCGTCGGATCGGCCCAGGAATAGGACGTGCCGGCGCCGCCATGGCCGAATGTCTGCGGCGCCGCCAGCGTGCCGAGGCCGCGAATGCGGTCGCTGTCGCCGCGCACATGCGGGCCGAGGCCGCGGTGCATCGGGATGCCGTCCATCTGCGCGTCGCCGCGGTCGCCGGTATGGTTTTTCGTGACATAGGCGACGAGCCGCGGCGAGAACAGCCGTACATCGCCGAGCCGCCCCTGTCCCAGCAGCATCTGGTAGAACGCCGCCATACCGCGCGCGGTCGCGTAACCGCCGCCGCTCGGCATCCCGGCCGCCTTGAACTCCGGCGAGTTGTCGCGCGGTTCGGCGGCATCGGTGTCGGCGCAGCGCGCCTGCTGGCCGGCCGGCACGCCGACAAACACGTCGGATGCGAGGCCGAGCGGCGCCAGCACATTGTCGCGGATCACATCGCGGTAGTCGCGGCCGGTCACCGCCTCGATGACCATCGCCTGCACGAGGTGCGCGGCGCGCGGGTGGTATTGCAGCCGGCTGCCGGGCGTCCAGTCGAGCGAGAAATCGCACACTTCGGCGCGCATGCGGGCATGGTCGGCCCAGCTTTCCCGGCTTACGTCGCCCGACGGAAAGCCGCCCTGGTGTGTCATGACCTGCTGCAGCGTTATCTCGCCCTTGCCGCGGCCGGCGAATTCGGGCAGGTGGTCGGCGATCCGGTCCATGAAAGACAGGCGCCCCTCCTCGACCAGCGTCCACACCGCGGCGCTCGTCAACACCTTGGTCTGGCTGAACAGCAGGAACAGCGTGTCGCCCGTCGCCGCGACGCGGCCGCCCTCGGTTTTGGCATCGCCGTATGTGCGGAACAGCGCCAGCCGCCCGTGCCGGGCGAGGGCGATCTGCGCGCCGGGATAGCGCGCTTGCTCGATGTGTTCGCGGATCAGCCGGTCGAGATGTTCGAGCGGCTTCGGCGCGAAGCCGAGCGCCTCGGGATTGCTTGATGTCAGCGGGTAATCGGGCACCGTCGTCTCCTTTTCGGCGCAAGCGGGATCGCATCTCTATGCGGCGCCCGGCGGGGTGGGCGCAAGTCAGTTCTTTGCGACAATCGCCGGCGCTGCGCCGCTACTTATGCGCGCGGCAGGATGACGCCGCCCGCGAAGACGTGCACAATGGTTCATCGCGGCTGTTGCAGGAACATACCCGTGTCCGACCTCCAATACCGGGTCGAATTGACGGCTCCCGATATTTCGCCTTATCGGGCGGGCAATACAGGCACCGAGTACGTCACGAGCTTTGCCGCCGCCGAGCCGGGGCCGCACGCGCTGGTGATGGCGCTCACCCACGGCAACGAAATCTGCGGTGCGATCGCGCTCGACCGCCTGCTGCGCGGCCGCATCAGGCCGCGCCGCGGCCGGCTTACCGTTGCCTTCAACAATGTCGCGGCGTATCGCGAGTTCGATCCGCGCTATCCGATCGCGTCACGTTACATCGATGAAGACTTCAACCGCCTGTGGAGTGCGGCTACGCTCGATGGTTCGCGCCGCTCGGTCGAGTTGGAGCGCGCCCGCGCGCTGCGCCCGTTTGTCGACGCGGCCGATTTTCTGCTCGACCTGCATTCGATGCAGTACGCGACCGCGCCGTTGATGCTGGCCGGCCTGCTGCCGCGTTCGCGCGCACTGGCGGAGCGGATCGGTATCCCGGAATTAATCATGTGCGATGAAGGTCACGCCGCCGGGCCGCGCATGCGCGACTATGGCGCCTTCGGCGATCCGGCAGCGGCCAAGACGGCGCTGCTGATCGAGGCTGGCCAGCATTGGGAAGGCCGCGCCGCCGAGGTCGCGACCGATGTGATGCTGCGCTTCCTGATCGCGCTCGACATTGTCGGCCGTGACGATGCGGCCCCGCTCGGCGGCCCTGATTTCGCGGCGCAGCCCCGGCAGCGCGTCATCGAGGTGACCGAGGCGGTGACGATCAGCAGCGACGATTTCGATTTTGTCGCCGATTTTCGCGGCCTCGAAGTATTGCCGGAAAAGGGCACCCTGATCGGCCGCGACGGCAGCCGCGAAGTGCGCACGCCGTACGACAATTGCGTGCTGGTTATGCCGTCGCGGCGACTCGTCAAGGGCCAGACTGCGGTGCGCCTCGGCCGCTACGTCGAGTGAGCGCGCAATCGACGGACCGCACGAAGCGGAGCTTTCCGCCGGTCGTCGACGCAGGCTGCCGGGTTCTCGTGCTCGGCACGCTGCCGGGTGAAGAATCGCTGCGCCGGCGGGAATATTACGCCCACCCGCGAAACCTGTTCTGGCCGATCGTATTCGGCCTGTTCGACGCGACGCCGATGCCGGTCTATGCCGATCGCCTCGCCTTTGTGCTCGGCTGCCGCATCGCGCTGTGGGATGTCTGCGCCTCGGCGCACCGCCTCCTCAGCGCCGACACCGCGATCCGCGCCGAAATCCCCAACGCGATCGATGCGCTGTTGGACAGCTACCCGGCGATCCGCGGCGTCGCGTTCAACGGCAGCGGCGCGCAGCGGCTGTACGACCGGCATTTCGCGCGCCGGCCCGACCGGCTCTACCTCGCGCTGCCCTCGACCAGCCCGGCGCATGCGCGGCTGGGCTTTGCCGAAAAGCTCGCCCGCTGGACGGCGCTGCGCGACGCTCTGTTCGGCGAATAGCTCAAGGACGGCTCTCCGCGGCGGCGGCGAAGGCGCTCAGCGCATCGGTCAGCCGATCGATCTCGGCTTCGAGCCGCTGGATGCAGGCCGATCCGCGCTGGGCCAGTTCATCGGCGTCGAGATGCTGCAGCGAGGCCGTCAGGGCGCACAACTGCACACCGCCGAGCTGGCCGGCGGCGCGGCGCAGCGCGACCAGGCCGTGCCCAAAGCCGGCGCCGTCGGCGGCGGCGGCGGCGGCCGCGATGCGCTCCATGATCTGCGCCGCGTCGGTGCGAAAGGCGTCGATCAACTCGTCGAGGAACGCTCGGTCGCCGCCGAGCGCCTGCAAGCCTTCGAGCGCCCGCATGTCGACGGCGGCGGCTTCCGGCGTGAATTTCGGATGCGCAGCAATCGGCGTGATGCGCGCCGCATCGCGCTGCGCCGGTTCGGGCGGCGGGCGGGATCGTTGCGGCGGCGCCCGCCAGCCCGCTTCGGGCGACGGCTTGGCGCGCTCTGGCATCAGCGGCAACGCCTCGAGCGCGTTGGCGAGCAGAGCCACATCGGGCGGCGCCGGGATAAAGCCGTCGAGCCCGCCATCATCGACCGCCAGCAGGCCGTCGATCTGCTCTGCCTCGGCGATCAGCAGGACAAACGGCGCGTTGACCCCCAGCCTGGCGGCCTGGTGCGCGATCCCGAGCGCCGACAGCAGCTTGTCGCGGCCGTCGATGATGACGACCGCCCGCTTTGCTTCGCTGCCTGCGGCCAGTTCGGCGATCGCCCGATCGGCGTCTGCCGGCCAGCGCGGCTCGCCATTCCAATCGGCAAGCGGTTCGGCCAATTCGCCGGCGAGCACGTCGTCCTCGGTGACGATCAGTACGGCGCGGCCGTCGAGATCGAGCACCGGAGTGGATGTACTCTTCTCGATCGACAACGGCAGCCGCACGACGAGCCGGCTGCGGCGTCCGTCCGCCCGATCGAACGCGAACGTGCCGCCCGCCGAGGCCGCAAGCTTTTGCACCAGCCGCAGCGCCAACAATTCACCATCGCCGTCGGCTTTGTCGTCGCCGATCTCCTCGACGCGCAGATCGAGTTGGATGCGGTCGCGATCCCGGGCGCCGGCGTCGATCGTGAGGCGGGCGGCGTCGGCCCGCGCGCCGGCGATCGCATGCTCGGCGAGGCCCCGCATGATCCGTCCGAGCGCCTGGGCCTGGCCGCGCAGCCGGTTCGGCAGATGCGGATCGACTCGCCAGCGCAGCGCGATGCGCCGCTCGGCGGCTTGTGCCTGCAGCGGCGACAGGCTGTGCCGGATCAGGCCGCGCAGATCGAAGGTCTCGACCGGCGAAGAAAAGGTGCCGGTTTCGAGCGCCGCGAAATCGATTACATCCGCGATCTGCGCCGGACCGGGCGATGCCGCGGCAGAGCCGCGCAGCGTTCGGGAGATTGCGAGCAGCATCCCTCGTCGGTCTGTTTCGGCGATTGCCGCCGCGCCGCGCGCCACGGCGAGCCGGCGTACCGCCTCGGCCAGCGGCATCGGCAGCACGATCAGAGCCAGTGCCAGTCCCGCCGCCAGCGCCGGCTGTTCGCGCCACGCCGCTGTCGTCGCCACGACCGCGGTAAAGCCGAGAATTGCTGCCGCGGCTGCAACGACCAGTTCGACAAGGCCAAAACGCAGACCGGCATAAAGCACGACGATCATGTAGATCGGATACCAACCGGCCGCCTGGCGGCCGCCGAAATGCAGAAAAGCCGAGAACAACAGCAGGTCGAAGACCAGCGCAGCAAGTCGTCGCAGCGGCGCCGCCGCCGACCACAGGATCACGCAGAGCAGCACGGTCCACGCCGCGACGAGTTCGAATGCCGCAACCGATACGCAGTCGAGACTCGCGGGATCGGCTGCGCCCAGCGCCGGCAGCATCAACGAATAGCCGAACATCGCGGCCGCGACAGCGATCCGCAGCGCGGCCAGCTCGGCTTCACCGCCGGCCTCCCTTGCCACCGCGGTGAGGCGGCGCAAACCCACTAGCGCCGCGGCGAGGCCGGCCCCGGCCGGCGCGACAACCAACAGCCCGACGAGAGCGCTCGCAACCAGCGGCTGCCATTGCGTCAGGTTCGTCGCAGCTGCCAGCACAACCGCGATCGGAGCTGCGGCGCCCGCCGCCGACAACCCGATCGCCGCCGCCGCCACGCGCCAACCGACGCCATCCGTTGCCGTCGCCTCCGGCGGAAAGACGGCCTTCTCCGCGCCCCGCCAAGCCGGCCGGTCAAACCGGCTGTCAACCGGATCGGACAAGCCGGTGGCCTAGGATTGCCCGACGACGCGAATCCCGCCGCTGCCCGCGTCCGGGTGCTGCGAGCGTTCGCGCGGAAATGCGACGGTTACCGTTGTGCCGATGCCCTTGGTGCTGACGATCGTCAGCGATCCGCCGTGCAACTCGGTCAGCCCGATCGCCAACGGCAGCCCGAGCCCGGTGCCGTCGTGCTTGCGCGCCCAGGCGCTGGCAACCTGGCCAAAGCGGGTCATTGCCAACTGCACCTCATCGGCGTCCATGCCGATGCCGTGATCGACGACGGAAATCGCCACGGCACCGCCGACGTTGCGCAACACGATCTCGACCTTGCCGCCGGGGTGGCTGAACTTGATCGCGTTGACCAATAGGTTGAGAACGATCTGCTTCAGTTTCCGGGCGTCGGCAAAGAGCGGCGGGATCGCCCCTTCGCGCCGGATCGACACCCGGATGTCGCTCGCCCGCGCCTTGGTTTCCGCGAGTTGCACGAGATCGCCGATCGTCTTCGCCGGGTCGATGATCTCCTCGGACAGGTCGAGCTTGCCCGCCTCGAGCTTTGAGACATCGAGAATATCGTTGATGAGACCCAGCAGATGCTCGGCGCTCGACAGGATGTCGCGGGCATAGCCGACATATTTTGCCGTGCCGATCGGTCCCAGCATCTCGCCGGCAATGACCTGGGAGAAACCGATGATCGCATTGAGCGGGGTTCGCAGCTCATGGCTCATGTTGGCGACGAACTCGGTCTTGCTGCGGTTGGCCAGCTCGGCCTGTTCCTTCGCGCTGACCAGATCGCGCTCGGCGCGTTTTCGTTCGGTAATGTCGACGAACACCGTCACGACCATCGCTTCGTCGCTGTCGCCGGCATCGAACAGCGCCTTCGTGATCAGCAGTACGCACGGATTGCCGTTGCGGTCGACGATCTCCTCTTCGGCCGGCGCGAGGACCGCTTTGCCGGTCAGCAGGCGTTCGTCGGCCTCGGTAATGATGCGCGCCAGCAAGCCGCCATGCGCCTCGGCCGGTCGCTTGCCGATCAGCCGGCTCGCCGGCGCGCCGACGAACGAGGCGAACATGCGATTGACCAGCAGATACCGCCCGTCGCGCGCGGTGACGCAGATCATGCGCGGAATGACATCGATCAGGCGCAGCAGCGTCTCGTAGGCGTGCCGCGTCCCCTCGGGAAATGGCCGATCGGGCGCGCCGGTGCCGGCCGGCTCGGCTGCCGCAGCCTCGTCCGCGCCGGCCGCCGGCGGACACCGCCGCAGCCGGCCGCGCACGCGCATGCGAAACTCGCGCGGATCGATCGGGATCAGCAGATGATCGGCGGCACCCGCTGCGCGCGCCCGTTCGATCGCGTCGAGATCACCGTCGGAGCCGACAGCGATGACCGGGACACCGGCACAATTCGGCTGCGCATGCAGCCGCCTGATTATCTCTGCCGCTTCGCCGTCGGCGCTCGCCGCCGCGATCAGCACAAGATCGGGCGCCCGCGCCGAACAGAAACGGAGCGCCGGACCGGGTGCGGTAAAGCTCTCGACAGCTGTCTGATCGTCGAGGGAGAGCGCCAGCCGTTCGAGGATTTTCAGATTGGTGACGCTGTCATTGACGATGACGACCCGCTGCGACGCCACTCATGCCTCACCCAAGGTTCAATTATCATTGTATGATCCCGGTCGTGACCAGTTCCAAATGCTTGCGCAATGCGCCCGGAAAGTTGCTGTATTTGCAGCGGGTTGGATTGCCGGCGGTGACGTCGCCGCGGCTGATTGGGGGCGATCCGGGGCGAATGATTCGGCGCCGGCACGGCACCGAAAAAAAGATAGCCGTCGTCAAGCCCGCGCGCCGCATTGACGGTGGCGCGGCGCACACCGCATGCTCCGGGCGAGGCCGATCGCAAAACATGGTGTCGCCGGGAGCCGGCAAATGAACGACAGCTACGAGACGGCGCGGGTTGAAGACAAGGGCGACGGCCTCGTGCTGTTGACCTTGAACCGGCCGCAGGCCGCCAACGCGATGAACACCCGGATGGGCCGCGACCTGTTGGATTTCTTCGAGACCGTCAACGCCGATCCGCTGCAATATCGCTGCGTCGTCATGACGGGAGCTGGCGACAAGGCGTTCTGCGCCGGTGGCGACCTGAAGGAACGCCACGGCATGAGCGACGCGGAATGGCAGGCGCAGCATCTCTTGTTCGAGCGCATGATCCGCGCCTTTCTCGCCTGCCCGGCGCCGGTATTGGGCGCGATCAACGGCGCCGCCTATGCCGGCGGCTGCGAACTGGCGCTGTGCTGCGACTTTCTTTATGCGAGCGAGACGGCGCGGTTCGCGCTCACTGAGGTAACCCTCGGCATCATGCCCGGCGCCGGCGGCACGCAGAACCTGCCGCGCGCGGTCGGCGAGCGGCGCGCCAAGGAGATCATCCTGACGGGCAACCCGTTCTCGGCGCAGGAGGCGTATGCCTGGGGCATGGTCAACCGGCTCTGCGCGCCCGCAAAGCTGCTCGACGAGACGTTGGCAACGGCGCGGCGCATCACCGACAATGCGCCGATCTCGGTGCGCCAGGTAAAGCACGCGATCCACCATGGGCTGCAGATGGACCTTGCCAGCGCGATGATGTTCGAGATCGAGGCGTATAACCGCATGGTGCCGACCCGCGACCGTCGCGAGGGCATCGCCGCGTTCAACGAGAAGCGCAAGCCGCGCTATACCGGCAAGTAAGCCGGAGGCGCGCCGGGCGCATGTTCGGACGGCATCGCTGGGTCCGCCGCCTTGCGGTTGCGGCCGGGGCTGTCGCGGCGGTTCTGCTCGTCGCGGCCGGCGGATTGCTGCTTTATCTGCGCACGTCGCTGCCGCAGACCGTCGGCACGATCGTCGTCCCCGGCCTGCAGCACCGCGTCACGATCGCACGCGACGCAGACGATGTGCCGCTGATCACCGCCGCCGATGATGACGATGCCGCCTTCGGCCTCGGTTTCGCGCACGCCCAGGACCGGCTGTTTCAGATGGATTTGATGCGGCGCTACGGCGCCGGCCGGCTCGCCGAAATCTTCGGCGCGGCGGCCCTGCCGGTGGATCGCCAGATGCGCATACTCGGGCTTTACCGGCTCGCGGCGGCCGAATTTGCGCAACTGTCGCGGCCGGTGCGGCGCGGCCTCGAAGCCTATGCCGCCGGGGTGAATGCGTTCCTCGCGACGCGCCGGGGCGCTCTGCCGCCGGAATTCCTGCTGCTGCGCTATGCGCCGGAAAGATGGCGGCCGGCCGACAGCCTCGTCTGGGGCAAGCTGATGGATCTGCTCTTGGCCAGCAACGACCGCATCGAATTGCTGCGCGCCCAGCTTGCCCGCACGTTGCCGCCGGGCGAGCTTGCATTTCTCTATCCCGAATATCCGAAAAACGCGCCGACGACATTGGCGTCCCTCGCGCGTCTCTATCGCTGCCTGCCGCTCGACCGGCTCTACGCGGCGCTGCCGCCGCGGTCGGCGGTGGGTCTGGTTTACGAATCGAACAACTGGGTCGTCGACGGCGCGCACAGCGCCAGCGGCAAGCCGCTCCTCGCCAACGACCCGCATTTGCCGTTCGAGGCGCCCGGCTTTTGGTACCTGGCGCGGCTGAAGACACCCGGTCGCGAGATCGCCGGCGGCACCGTCCCCGGAACGCCGTTTGTCGTCATCGGGCATAACGACGACATTGCCTGGGGCATGACGACGACGGGCAGCGATGTCGAGGATCTGTTCATCGAAAAGGTCGATCCGGCCGATCCCGACCGCTACCTGACGCCAGGCGGCAGCGCACCGTTCACCGTGCGTCGGGAAACGATCAAGGTGCGCGGGGCGTCGTCCGTCGCGTTGACCGTGCGCCGCACCCGGCATGGCCCGGTCATCTCCGATATGCTGCCTGGGGAAGCTGTGCAGTCCGGCTATGTGCTGGCGTTGGCGGCGCCGTTCCTTGCCCCCGGAGACGACACGCCCGACGCCGTCTGGGGCATCGACCGCGCCGCCGACTGGCGGGGCTTTCGCGACGCGCTGCGCGGCTTTGTCGGCCCGCAGCAGAATATCGTTTACGGCGACCGCGGCGGCACGATCGGCTTTATCGCACCGGGCCGCGTGCCGATCCGCAAGCAGGGTGATGGCTGGCTGCCGGTGCCGGGCTGGACCGGCGATTACGACTGGACGGGTTTTATCCCGTTCGATCGCCTGCCGCAGGCAACCGCTCCGCCCGACGGGCATTTCGTCAGCGCCAACAACAAGATCGTGCCCGACAGCTACCCCTACTTCCTGTCGCGCGACTGGGATCTGCCGGACCGGTTCGAGCGGATTACGCAGCTGCTCGACGCGACGCCGCGGCAGTCGCCGGCGGCGAGCGCAGCGATTCAGGCCGACACGCTGTCGTTGGCGGCGCGCGAATTGGTGCCGCTGATGACCAGCATCGCGCCATCCGATCCCACCGCCCGCGACGCGATCGCTCGGCTGCGCAGCTGGGATTTCCGCATGGATCGCGGCACGGTGCCGCCGCTTCTGTTCATCGCTTGGCTGCGACAATTTAGCCGCGCCGTGTTTTTCCGCCATCTCGGCGCGGCCGCCGCCGGATATTGGGAACTGCGGCCGCGCGTCATCGACGACGTGTTGCGCAGCCATCCCGAGTGGTGCGGCCCGCCGGCGGCGCACACCAAAAGCTGCGCGCCGCTGCTGTCATCGACATTGGGCCGTGCGCTTGCGGCGCTGCGCCGCACCTATGGCCCCGACACCGCCACCTGGACGTGGGGCAGGGCGCATATCGCGGAGTTTCGCAGCCCGTTCTGGCGCCGCATCCCGGTTCTGCGCGATTGGCTCGACCTTGCCATTTCGAAGGGCGGCGGGTTCGACACGGTGAACGTCGGGACGACAACGATCCGCGACGATGCGCAGCCGTTCGCGCAGGTCTTCGGTGCCGGGCTGCGGATCATCACCGATCTTGCGTCACCGGCCGATTCGCGGATGATCGCGGCCCCGGGCCAATCCGGCAATGCATTGTCACCCCATTATGCCGACCTGCTGCGGCGCTGGCGCGATTTCGATTATCTCATCCCCGGCCGCGCCGTGCCGGTCGCGACCTTGACGCTGGAACCCGCGCGATGACCGACCTGCCCGTGACGATCGACGATGTGCGCCGCGCCGCCGCGGCGATTGCCGGGGCGGTCGCCCGGACACCGCTCGTGCGGGCCGCTGCGCTGTCCGCGATTGCCGGCTGCGAGGTGTTCCTGAAGCTGGAGACGCTGCAGGCGACCGGTGCGTTCAAGGAGCGCGGCGCGTTGAACAAGCTGCTGAGCCTGTCGCCGGACGAGCGGCGCACCGGCGTCGTTGCGATGTCGGCCGGCAACCATGCCCAGGGCGTCGCCTATCACGCCCGCCGGCTCGGCATCCCGGCGACGATCGTCATGCCGGCCGGGACGCCGTTCACAAAGATCGACCGCACCGAGGCGCTCGGCGCCAAGGTCGTGCTGAAGGGGGAGAGCCTCGTCGACGCCCGCCGCGCCGCCGAAGCGCTCGCGACCGAACGCGGCCTCGCGCCGTTGCATCCCTACGACGATCCGGCGGTCGTTGCCGGACAAGGGACGATCGCCCTCGAGATGCTCGCCGACTGTCCGGCGCTGGATGCGCTTTTCGTGCCGGTCGGCGGCGGCGGGTTGATTTCCGGCGTGGCGGTTGCGACGCACGCGGTGGCGCCGGAGACCGAGATTATCGGCGTCCAGTCGGCGCTCTATCCATCAATGTACCGCATCCTGCAGGGGCTCGACCCCGGCCTGCCGGCCGACGGCACGACGCTGGCGGAAGGCATCGCGGTGAAGGAGCCGGGCGTGTTGACGCGCCGGATCGTCGGCGAACTGGTCGGCGTCGTCCGGCTGGTCACCGAACGGCAGCTTGAAGCCGCGGTCGAATTGTTGATCGAGCGGCAGAAACTCGTCGTCGAAGGGGCGGGTGCTGCCGGCGTCGCGGCGCTGCTGGCCGAGCCTGAGCGCTTCCGCGGCAGGCGCGTCGGCATCGTGCTGACCGGCGGCAACATCGACGCGCGGCTGCTGGCATCATTGCTGATGCGCGGGTTGGTGCGCAGCGGTCGCCTCGTGCGGCTGCGCTGCGAGTTGCCGGATCTGCCGGGCGTTCTGTCACGGGTTGCGGGCGTCATCGGCGGGCTCGGCGGCAACATCGTCGAGGTGCATCACCAGCGCCTGTTTCACGACACCTCGGTGAAGCGCGCCGAACTCGACGTCGTTGTCGAGACACAGAACCGCCGCCACGTCGATACGATCATCGATGCGCTCGTCGCCGCCGGCTACCCGACGCGGCTGCTGTCGGGCAGCGACGACGACAAGGCTTAGCGCCGAACTTTACCGGTAGTAGCCGTAGTACGGGCGGTAGTGGCAGTTGCTCCACACCGGGATGCCGTAGCTGGGGCAGGCCTCGTAGGCCGAGGGCGGCGTGCCGATGCCGACGCCGACGCCATTGCCGAAATCCCAGCCGAGATACATCTGCGCGCTGGCCGGGGCCAGCGGGATCGTCAGCGCGCCGAGCGCCGTCGCGGCGAACGCCAGCGTTGCCAATTTCCCGAAACGCTTGCTTTCCTTTGCAATCATTTCACCCTCCTCAGTGCTCTGCGGTGGCAGAGTCCGATCGGAAAACAATTGCAGCGATGCCGGCATTCCGATTTTCCCGATCCGGTTGATTTGCCTCCGTTTTATTGCACCTTGCAGACCGGGTGTCGGCGCGCTCCGCGTCATGCCGCCGCCGGCGTCGTCAATCGAGCAGCGACAGATCGATCGCGTCGGCCATGTGGCAATAACCGCTGTCGCTCTGGTGCAACCCGTCGCCGCAATCCCAGCGCGCCGCCATTTGGGTCGGCCGCTCGGGGTCGCGCACCGCCGCATCAAAATCGGCGACGCCGTCGAAGGCGCCCCCTTCGCGGATCCATTTATTGACCAGGGCGCGGTGGCGCTCGCGCGTCGGGTTCCACGCATTCGCCATGAAGGTCTCATTGCCGAACGGCGTCAGCGTGCAGCCGATGATCTTGATGCCGCGGCTGTGCGCGCGCACCGCCATCTGCTGCAGCCCGGCGATCATCTGCTCGCCGGTCACTTCCTCTTCCGGCTTGGCATTGCGGTTTCTCAGATCGTTGGTGCCGAGCATGACGATCGCGTGGGTGACGCCGGGCTGCGCCAGCACGTCGCGGTCGAAGCGTTTGAGGCCGCTGTCGCCGCGCAAATCGTGCAGGATGCGGTTGCCGCCGAGGCCGTTGTTCATGACACCCAGCGGCCGGCCGCCGGCGGATTTGGCGCGCTCGGCGAGCCGGCGGGCCAGCTGGTCCGGCCAGCGGCAATAGGCGTCAATCGTCGAGATGTTGCCGTCGGTCAGCGAGTCGCCGAGCGCAACGACGCCGCCCGTCTCGTGCGGCGCCAGCACATCGACACCGCACAGAAAGAACCACTGGTCGGTCAGGTTGCCGACCGGCATGACGGTCTCGCCGGTGAAATCGCCGGGCGGCGAGATGTAGTTGGTCTGCCGCGCATAGCGGCCGGTGATCGCGAAATTCGCCAATACCTCGCCCGACAGATGAAAGCTGACCGCGAGATCGGCGAGCGGCTGCACGGCGAGTTCGACGGGATCACTGAACGCAACGGCGCCCGCGGCGACGACGGCGCCCTCGCTGCCGCCGAAGGTCAGCTTGCGGTCGGAGCCGGGTACGCTCGCCGGACCGCTGTCGCGCAGCGCGACGCGCGCGGCACCGATCTGCAACGGCCGGTTGCCGTAGGCGTTCGAGAGGCGCACGCGCAGCCGCTCGCCGCCCAACGAGACGCGCGGGTTCATGCGCAAAGTGTGGTTGTTGAAGCCGACGACCCCTTCCGCCGGCGCCGGCGCCGCCGCCCAGGTGCCGACCCAATGCCTGTTGCCCTGCATCGCTTCCTCCTCCGTTCGGTCGTCGCCAATCGTGGCGCCGACGGCGCCTCCGTTGCAACGACTTCAATTCGATCGCGCGGGCGACCCCGCTCGCCGGCCGGTGAACTGATCGCGACGGCTTCAGCGAGCGATTGTGCAGGGCAGGTCCCAGTAGGTGATGTGATCGACCGCAGTGCCGGCGATCAGGCCGGCATGCGCCGTCGCCGTGCATCTGAGCTGCCAGCCGCGGAACAGAAAGGGCGTCGTCATGTCGAGATCGGCATGCGCCGTCACCGTCTTGAAGAGGATATGCCGTGCCGCCGCGTCGATTGTCGGTACCGCGATGACGGCCATCGGCACGTCGCCCTTGTAGAGCACGTCGGGATTAGGTGGCAGGCGTTCGAGGCGACCGATCTGCTGGCGCAGTTCGGCAAGTTCCAAAGTTTGCCGCTGCAATTCCTGCGTTTGCTGCTGCAACGCGGTCGCCGCCGCGGTAAGCACCCGGTCGGGTGCGGTCGTCGGTGTTTTCAGCGCGCGGGCGATATGCGCGACACCGTCCGCGATCAGTTCCTGCTGCTGGTCGGCAGAACGCATTCGCTGTTGCTCGACCACCCCCGCGATCAGCGTTACGACAAGGCCGAGACAACAGATCGCCGCCGGAACCGCGGAGCGGACGCGGTGACGTTCATCGATATGGATATGCGGGATCGCCATGCCGCCCGCTACGATCCATCCGACGGCAGCCATGAGGGCATGCGGCGACAGGAGACCAGACCAGCCCACGTCACAGACTCTTTCATGCGGTGCCGCTCCCGTTCCCGCTCATTCGCATCGCCGCGGGCGGCGTGTTGCGCGCGCCACCGGTTGCAGCAACCGCAACGCGCATATCGGCTTTAACCATAGCATCATCGGTTACCGAGCGCGAAAACACCCCTCCCGTCACCCCGCGACGCGAGCGGTGAAACAGCTATTTTCATACATTATATCAACCTCTTATAGACAACTATGTCACCCCGTTCCGGAGGCGGAACGGGGTTCTGCGTCATACTGGAAGTTGGCACCGATTCGCCATTTCGGCCGCGAGGATTGCGGACAATCAGGTGCGGCGCGTGGCCGGGATGCTCGAACGCATTCGCCGTCTCGGCGTTCTGCTATCGGTGGCGCCAGCGGCATGCCTGCGATCCGGCTGCCGCCGGATCGACCTCGCGGAGCATTGCAAGTTGGCGAATGATGAGTTTTGGCCCGGTCACGCATCCGCCCGGTCCTCGCCGTCCATCGGTGACGGAACGAACGGTCCTCGCCGGCCGCCTGGCGCTGAGCGGCAGTCGCCGCGGGCCGCTGGCGGTCCTGCCGTTTGCCGGGCCGGCGGTCATCGCCGCGATCGCGTACATGGACCCGGGCAATTTTGCCACCAACATCCTGGCCGGCGCCAAATACGGCTACGGCTTGTTGTGGGTCGTCGTGCTGGCGAACCTGGCGGCGATGCTGTTTCAGGCGCTGTCAGCGAAGCTCGGCATTGTAACGGGGCGCAACCTCGCCGAATTGTGCCGCGAGCATTTTCCGCGCCCGGTGGTGCTTGTGATGTGGGTGGTCAGCGAGATTGCCGCGATGGCGACCGATCTGGCCGAGTTTCTCGGCGGCGCGATCGGGCTGACGCTGCTGCTGCGCATCCCGCTGCTCGCCGGGATGGCGGTGACGGGGCTCGTCGTCTACGCGATTGTGATCTGCGAGCGGCGCGGCTTTCGCCCCGTCGAACTGATTATCGGCGCGCTCGTCGCGACGATCGCGCTTTGCTATCTGGTCGAGATGTTCATCGCGCCCGTCGACTGGCGCGCGGCCGCCTTTCGCATCGCGGCGCCGCAACTCGCCGATCGCGGCGCGCTGCTCTTGGCGGTCGGCATCATCGGCGCGACGGTCATGCCGCACGTGATCTATCTGCATTCCGGCCTGACGCAGGATCGCATTCCGCCGCGCAGCGACAGCGAGAGGCGGCGCCTCGTGCGACTGTCGAATTGCGAAGTCATCGTCGCGCTGGCGATCGCCGGCCTGGTGAACCTGGCGATGGTCATGACGGCGGCGGCGGCGTTCCACAACGGCCATCCGGATGTGGCGGAAATCGCGACCGCATACCACACGTTGACGCCGCTGCTCGGCGGCGCCGCAGCCGGCGTGTTCCTGGTCTCGCTGTTGGCTTCCGGCGTGTCGAGTTCGGCGGTCGGTACGATGGCCGGGCAGATGATCATGCAGGGCTTCATCGGCTTGCGCATCCCGGTCTGGCTGCGCCGCCTCGCGACAATGGCGCCGGCCTTCGCGGTCGTCGCCCTCGGCGCCAACGCCACTGACGCGCTGGTCATCAGTCAGGTCGTGCTGAGCCTTGCCTTGCCGCTGCCGCTGATCGCCTTGATCCATTTCACCCGCCGCCCCGACATTATGGGGCATTTCGCTGATTGCCGCCTGACGCAGGTCGCCGCGCTCGCCGGCGCGGTCGTCGTGCTGCTGCTCAACCTGCTGCTGCTGGCACAGCTCGTCGGCCTGCCGGTCAGCCAGGGATCGTGAGGCCGATCAACGTGTCGGCGGCACGGTCGAGGGCGTCGAGATGGCGACACGCATCGACAAGCCGGTCGAATTGCGCTTCCGAAATGGCCAAACCTGGCGCAAGCGGGCGGATGCGGCGCGCCTCCTCCTCGAAATCCCAGATGAATTCGCGGCCCGTGCCCTCGCGGGTGTAGCTTTTGCCGTCCCGTGTAAAGATCGTGATGCGCGGCCCGAACAGGGTGCGCCGCACGGCCGGGATCAACCTCACGCGGCGCATCAGGTCGAGGACTTCCGGCGGGTCGCTCTCGCCGGGACCGGGGCGGTCGCCACGCAACATCGGATAGCCGCCGGTCACCGCACCATAGGCGGTGAAGTAGGGTGTGCTGCCGACGCTTGGCGCCGCGCCGAGGCCCCGGCTTGCGATCGGAAAAGCCGGGCTCGGGTATTCAGTCTCCAGCCAGTTGACGACCGCCTCGATGCGCTCGATCTGCTCGCAGCCGATGTTGTGCTCGCGGACGAGCGCCGCCGTCACATCGACATGCGCGATGTTGTAGCCGGCGGTCGAATAGATGCGGTAGAGCGTTTCGAGAAACCGCCACTCGCGCCCGAGCCCCGCGGTGATGCCTGCGAGATCGGCACGGGTGTCGCCGGTGAAGCTGTAGCTGAGTTCGCCGCGGTTGTTGCCGGTATAGGCATGGTAAAAGCCGGCCTCGCCTTCGAGCACAGTTTCGCCGCCGGGCGTGCCGTGGCGGGCGAGTGCGACGGCGAGCAGCGCGTTGCGCACGGCGCCGCCCTCGCGCAACGAGCGCCCGCCGCTTCTGATGCCCTCGAGATTGCCCGAGGCGAGATTGACGCATTGGGCGAT
>DATJSO010000080.1:0-37813 GCA_035504075.1 Allostellaceae bacterium
CAGCGCCACCAGAGCCGCCATCCCCAGGATGCCGCAACCGCGCCCCCAACGGAGACACGCCACCGCACCCTCGCGCGCGCGACTGCAAGACCGCCGCCGCCCGCGCATCCCTTCCCTACTCACCAACAATGTCAATCAACACAACCCCAGCTCATGGGCCCGTGTAGGCCCCCTCGCCGCGGGGACCCGGCATATAGCCCTTCGCCCCGGCACCGTCAACGCCCTTTTTGCAGACTTGTGACAGCGGGGTCGCGGGCCGGGGCGGCCTCACGCGGCGACGCTGTTCTCGGCTGCGCCTGCGTCGAGCACCCCGGCGAGGCGCGGCATGACCTCCGCGCCGAACAATGTCATCGAACGCTCGACCATCGCGGACGGCAGTTGGCCCAACTTGAAGATCAACGCGAGACCCATCGGCCGCAGCCGATCGGCCAGGCGCAGGATCGCGTCGGCGACAGTCGCGGGGCCGCCGAGCAGCACCATGTCGTGCGCGAGGATCTCGTCGAAATCCATTGCGTGCAGCATCGGTGCCTGACGCCGCCAGAAATCGTAGCTGTCGGGCAGGCTGCCGCCACGGGTGAACTGCGTGTAACGGTTCCACAAATCCCAATACTGGAGCAGATAAGGCGGCGCCTCGGCGCGGGCGCGCGCGTCGCTGGCGGCGACGTAGATCTCACGCATCGGATAAAGCCGCGGCCGGGGGCCATGGCCGTGCGCCACCTGCACCTCGCGGTAAAGCGCCTGGTCGCGCGCGGCCTGCTCGGGCAGCGAGTCGATCTGGGCAAACGGGATGTCGTATTGTGCCGCCCAGCGCAGCGACTCTTCGCTCTGTGCGCTGACCAGAAACGGCGGGTGCGGCTTTTGCAAGGGTGCCGGCGACAGCGGCGCGTCCTTGTCGATAGACCAGTATTTGCCGCGGTAGGAAAAATTTTCGTCGGCGAAGAGGCGGCGGATCAATTCGAACGACTCGAGGAACATCTCGCGCGACTGCGCCTGATCGACGCCGAAAGCGGCGAATTCCGGCGGCCGCAGGCCGCGCCCGAGGCCGAGATCGAGCCGGCCGCCGGTCAGGTTGTCGAGCATCGCCGCTTCCGAGACGACGCGCAGCGGATGATGAAACGGCAGGATGTTGACCATGTTGGCAAAGCGGATGCGGCTCGTCGTGCGTGCCGCCGCCGCGATCAACAGGTTGGGTGACGGCGCCGGGCCGTTCGGTAAGAGGTGGTGCTCGAAAAACCAGATCTGGTCGATGCCGATGCGCTCGGCCAATTCCACTTCCTCGACCTGGCGGCGATAGAGTTCGGGAATACTCACGTCGTCGCGCATCGTCGTCGTCGACCAGATCGCCAGCTTCATCGCCGGTGTCCCCCTTGCTACCGCGCGCGCTCGCCTCAGCCGTGGCCGTGGGCTTTTTTCCAGGCCTCGAAATCGCGCTTGGCTTCCTCGCTGTTGCCCGGAAAGAGGCCGACCAAGGAGCGGCCCTTCTTGACTTCCTCTTCGCAGAACTCGTCGTAGAGCGTCGTTGTCATCGCCTCGTCGGCAACCGCATCGGCAATGTCGGGCGGGATGACGACGACGCCGTCGACATCGCCGACGATGACGTCGCCGGGATAGACGGCGACGCCGCCGCAGGCGATCGGCAGGCCGATATCGACGGGCTGATGCACGATGCCGGAGGGCGGCGAGGAGGCGCGGCGGTGATAGGCGACGAGGCCGGTCTTGGCGACGCCCTCGCTGTCGCGCAAGCCGCCGTCGGTGACGATGCCGGCGCAGCCGCGCGCCGCGAGACGGCCGCAATAGATGTCGCCGGCCGAGGCGGCACGCGCATCGCCGCGCGAATCGACGACGAGCACATGGCCCGGCGGGCAGCCTTCCATCGCCTGCTGCTGAATGGGCCCCTGGGCCGGGTTGCGCGCGTGATCTTCGCGCGCCGGGATGAAGCGCATCGTATAGGCGAGACCGACCATGCGTCCCTGGCTCGGGCTGACCGGCCACACATCCTGCAGAAACATGTTCTTGAAGCCGCGCCGGCTGAGGATGCCGGTCAGGGTCGAGGTGCCGACGCGGGTCAGCGCGTCGCGGGTCTTGGCGGACAATTCGGGCATTTGCGTTTCCTTCCCTCTATCGCCTCAATCTCGATATTCCCCTTGCGCGGGCTTGACCCGCGCATCCACGTCTTGGGTCAGTCCGCCAGTTAGAAGACGTAGATAGCCGGGTCAAGCCCGGCCATGACGAGGGTTGGTCGGGCGAGCAAAAGCTGGCTCATCGTGCGTCCGGCGGGCGGGGCTGGACGACGCGGCGCGGCGCGATCGGCGCGGCGCGGATGTGGCCGAGGTCGATTTCCGGCATGTCGATATCGAGCGCCTGGAGGACGCCGTTGGCCAATTTGTTGTAGTCCGCGAAGCTGCGGCGGATGCGGCCGCGCCACGCCGGCAAGCCGCCATTGGCGTGCAGTTCGAACGCCGACTCGCGCGCGTCCAAGGCCGACGACACGTGGTCCCACGCCAATTGCAGCAAGGCGGCGCGCTGCTTTGCCGAATAGCCGCCGCCGGCAAACGACTCCTCAAGCCCCTTCGCCAGTTCCGGCGTCGCCAGATCATCGTCGGCCGGCGCGACGACGAGCGAGGAGCCGGGCAATATGCGCAATATTTCGCTGATCCGCTGGCGGGTGCGCAGCATCGCGATGCTGCCGGCGGCGACATGGTTGTGGTTGGGGTAGCAAAAGCCCTGCGGCGTGAATTGCGGGTCGCGCTCGGCGGCGGTCTGACAGCTGCGCACGGTCTGGATGTCGATGATCAGATCGACAAGGTAGTCGATCGTCGGCTCGTGCGCCGCGAGGCCCATCGCGTGGGCCAGCGCCAGGCCGAGGCCCAGCGTGAATTCCGCCTTCATCAGCCAGCAATAGAGCTGGTGCCAGAACAGCCAGCGCGCCACCGGCTCGGGCATCGGGTCGTGCAGGAAGACGCGCTCCCACGGGATCAGCACATTGTCGAGCCACATCTGGCCGTCGAGCTCGTCGAAGCGGTGCGACAGGGGCGCGATGAAGCGGCTCTCGTGACGGCTCGAAACCTTGCGGCAGATCGTGGTGACGCCGTTCCCCGCGACCGGCACGATAAAGCTGGCGCGCTTCCCCTGGTAATCGACGCCGGAAATCGACCCGACATAGACATCCTCGGCATAGGCGGGGCTTGTGTGCATGCCGATCTTGCCCGCAAGCACGAGGCCCCTGTCGGTTTCCTTGACGATCCTCAACGCCGCCCGCTCGGCCGAGTCGGGGCGCAGCCGGTAGCCGATCGTCGCGGCGCCGGCCGAAAATGTCAGAAAGCGGCCGGTCTTCGCGATCATGTCGCGGTAGCCGGCGATATTGGCGATCTGCTCGGGCGCGGGGTTCTGCTCGTAGAGCATGCCGAGCACACCCAAGGCGATCAGATTGCCGTAGGCCGGCGTATGAGTGATGTTGCCGGCGGTCTGGAATGTCGTCGCGCAGAAGCAGCGCGCCATCGCCGACAGATCGTCCGCGCTCTTCGGCAGGACATAGCCCCACGGCAGACGACTGCCCGCCGCGTCCGGCGGGGTCAGCACAACGTCCTGCCACGCCGGGTCGAAGTGGCGGTCGTACCAGCGGACATATTCCTCGACCATGCCGCAGGTCGCAGGATGCGTCGTCACATCCGCGACCTTGCCCGCGCCGAGCACCCAGACCTGGCGCCCGTCGCTGCGCAGCGCCTCGCGGTATTCGGCGCCGGTGCGCAGGCCCTCCATCATGCCGCGGCGCCCTTCGCCGCCTGGATGGCCTGCCAGACGCGCAGCGGCGTCGCCGGCATATCGAGCTGCGTGACGCCAAGCGGCGCCAGCGCATCCATGATCGCCAGCATGACCGACGGCAGCGCGCCGACGCAGCCCGCTTCGCCCGCCCCCTTGGCGCCGAGCGGGTTCAGCTTGGTCGGCACCGGGTTGCTGCTGGTCTCGATCGGGCACAGCGTGTCGGCGCGCGGCATTGCGTAATCCATGAAGCTCGCGCTCATCAGCTGACCGGATTCGGGGTCGTAAGCGACCTGCTCCATCAGCACCTGGCCGACCCCCTGGGCGACGCCGCCATGCACCTGGCCGTGCAAGGTCAGCGGGTTGATGACGGTGCCGACATCGTCGACGACGGTATAGGCGATGAGTTCGACCTCGCCCGTTTCGGGATCGACCTCAACCTCGCACACATGGCAGCCATTGGGATAGGTGGCGCCCGGCGGCGCATAGGTCGCGTGCTCGATGAGGCCAGGCTCCATGCCGGAAGGCAGGCGCGCCGGCTGGAACGAGGCGCGCGCCACTTCCTTCAAACTCAGCGAGCGGTCGGTGCCGGCGATCGTGAACTTTGCATCGGCGAATTCGACATCGGCGACAGCGGCTTCCATCAGATGCGCCGCCAGCCGCTTGCCCTTCTCGATGACCTTGTCGGCCGCCATCGTCAGCGCGCCGCCGCCCGCCACCATCGAGCGCGAGCCGTTCGACCCCATGCCGAACGCGACCCGGTCGGTATCGCCGTCGATGAACACGACATCATCCGGATCGAGCTGCAATTTCTCGAACAGGATCTGCTTGAATGCGGTCTCGTGGCCCTGGCCATGCGTTTTCGTGCCCATCAACAGCAAAGCGCTGCCGCTCGGCTGAAAGCGGATCTCGGCGTATTCCGGCACCTGGCCGGCGGCCGCCTCGATCGCGTTGGCGACGCCGATGCCGCGCAATCTGCCGCGCGCCCGGGCCGCGTCGCGCCGCGCCGGAAAGCCGGCGTAATCGGCGGCCGCGAGAGCCATGTCCATGTTCTGCAAGAACTCGCCGCAGTCGTACACAGGGCCGAGCGGCGAGCGGAACGGCAGCCGCTCTGGCCGGATCATGTTGCGGCGGCGCAGTTCAAGCCGGTCGATGCCGAGTTCCCTGGCCGCATCGTCGAGCGCCCGCTCGATAAGGTAGGTGGCTTCCGGCCGGCCGGCGCCGCGATAGGGTGCGGTCGGGCTCGTGTTCGACAACACCGCATCGATGCTGACATAGGCGGCGGGGATGTCGTAGACGCCGACGACGGTGCCGATCATGCCGAACGGCGTCAGCCATTGCCGGTCGGAGCCGACATAGGCGCCGATGCTGGCGTGCATATGAAGCCGTAAACCGATGATCCTGTGGTCGGCGTCGAACGCCAATTCGATCGTGCCGGTGTTGTCGCGGCCGTGCTCGTCGGCCAGCAGGGTCTCAGAGCGCTCGCAGCGCCACTTGACCGGGCGGCTCAGCTTTTTCGCGGCCCACAGCACGAGCCGGTGATCGACGTACTGCCAGCCCTTCAGGCCGAAGCCGCCGCCGACGTCGCGCACGACGACCCGCACCTGGCTTTCCGGCACGCGAAACACCATGCTTGCCAACATATTGCGGACGCGGTGGGGGTAGTTCACATCCGCATAAAGCGTATAGCGGTCTTCCGCCCAGTCATACGCGCCGAGCGAGCCGCGCGGCTCCATGTACTGCGCGTGCACGCGGCTGACGACATAGTGCCGCTTGACGATCCGCGCAGCGCGCGCGAACGCTGCCTCGGTCTTGGCGCGGTCGCCGCGCTCGTAGGTGTGCGAGATGTTGTCGGGATTGTCGTCCCATAAGCGCGGCGCATCGGGCCTTGCCGCCTGCTCGACATTCGTGACGGCGGACAGCGGTTCGTAATCGACCTCGACGCGTTCGGCAGCGTCTTTCGCCTGATCGAGCGTTTCGGCGACGACCATCGCCACCGTGTCGCCGACATAGCGCACGCGGTCGGTGACGATGGCCGGGCGCTGCGGCGCGAACGCCGGCGAGCCGTCGGCTCGTTTGCGCGGCTGCGTCGCCTTCGGCACGGCCAGCCCGTCGTTCTTGTAGTCTTCGCCGGTATAGACGGCGAGGACGCCCGGCATCTGCTTGGCAGCGCGCGTGTCGATGCCGCGGATTTTGGCGTGCGCGTGCGGCGAGCGCACAAAGATGCACCACGCCTGGTGCGGCAGCGTGACGTCGTCCTGGTAACGCCCTCTGCCCCGCAGCAGCCGCACATCCTCCCAGCGGCGCAGCGGCTGCCCGACCCCGAATTTCAGCAAGTCGCCGGCAATGTCGTTCATGTTCGAATCTTACCTCAAATCGTCATGCCCGGACTTGATCCGGGCATCCCTGCCGCTGATAGATGGCCGGGTCAAGCCCGGCCATGACGAAGTAACAAATCGGCTCACACGAAACGACAGGAGATCGAGCCGAGCGGGCCGTAATCGACATGGAATGCATCGCCGGCGCGCGCCTCGACCGTCGAGGTGAACGAGCCGCCGAGGATGAACTGGCCCGCTTCCAGCGCGATGTCGAACGGCGCCAGTTTGTCGGCAAGCCAGGCGACGCCGTTCGCGGGATGGTTCAACACCGCCGCGGCGACGCCCGACTCCTCGATGACGTTGTTGCGGTAGCAGAGACACGCGACCCAGCGCAGATCGACATCCAAGGGCCGGATCGGCCGCCCGCCGATGACCAGCGCCGCGTTGCCGGCATTGTCGGCGATGCTGTCCAGAACGCAGCGCGGCTGCTCGGTTTCGGGGTCGATGCGGTGGGTGCGGCCGTCGACGATCTCGCACGCCGGCACGACGTAATCGGTCGCACTGAGCACATCGAAGATCGTGCAGCCCGGCCCCTTGAGGCGGCGGCCGAGGACAAAGCCCAATTCGCATTCGAGGCGCGGCTGGATGAAGCGGCTCATCGGGATTTCGGCGCCGTCGCCGTAAAACATGTCGGCCAAGAGCGCGCCGTAATCGGGTTCGGTGATGTTGCTTTGCCGCTGCATCGCGCGCGAAGTCAGGCCGATCTTGCGGCCGCGGATGCTGTTGCCTTCCGCCACCTTCAACTCGACCCAGCGGCGCTGGATCGCGTAGGCGTCATCGACGGTCAGACCGGGATGCAAAACACTCGGCGCGCGCGTCCGCCGCCGCTCTTTCTCGGCCGCGTGATAGGCCCGCGCCAGCACGTCGATCTGAGATTGGGTCAGCATTTATCTCGTCTCCCAAACCCGTCGCCCCCGCGAAAGCGGGGGCCCAGGGCAGCCGGCGGCGCGGCGTTCCGGATCCGGCTCGCGCGCGATGACGGATAAGATTGTTACAGTACGGCGAAGAAGGCGGCCTGCACCATCGCCCGGCTGCCGGCGGGAAGCTGCGTCGTATGGCGCGCCGGCCGCGAGTCGGGGTTGGGAAACATCTTGACCCATTCGGCATTGAGCGCCTCGCGCTGGGTCGCCGGGTCCTGCACGTAAAAGTCGATCTTGACGATGTTTTCGGGCGTGCCGCCGGCATTTTCGATCGCGGCGCGGATGTAGTTGAAGACGTTCTTGACCTGCGCTTCCAGGGTCGCCGGCAACTCGCGCGTTCCCGGGTTGCTGCCGCCGATGACGCTCGACATGACGATGTTGCCGACCCGGCTGGCGTTGGGGATCGGGTTCTGGTGGCTGAACCCGGGAAACATGACGCTCTTGCGCTCAGGCATGATCCTCTCCTCGCGTTCTGCGGGGCGCAGGCCGAAATCCGCGCCCTCGCACCGATGTCAAGCGGGCTGGTGTTCCTTGTCGCTGAAAATCGGAAAACCCTCTTCGCGATCAGACAGTGCTTCATTCCCTTCGGTCGGCAGCGCCACCGCATAGTTGAGCGCCGCATCGATGTCGCCCTCCCACACGTCGCGCGGCAATTCATAGAGCAGTTCGATGCCGTAGCCGTTCGGGTCGTGGATATAAAGAGAATGCGTCATGCCGTGCTCGACCCGGCGGTCGAACTTGACGCCCTTCTGCTGCAGGTATTCGAGCTGCTGCAGCCATGCCTCGCGGCTCGGGAACGAGATCGCGATGTGATTGACCGCGACCGGCATGCCGAACATCGCCCAGTCCTTCGGCGGCGCCGGCAGGTCGCGATTTTCGACCAGCGCGACATCGTGGTGGTTCAGCTGCCCGCCGCCGTGGTCGCCGCTGTAGAAGCGCATCTTCGGCGGGTTCGGCCGCTGTTCTGTAGCATGCAACTCGCCGACCTGGGTGAAGCCGACGATCTCGGTCCAGAAGCGATGCGATTCCTCAATGTCGCGGACATTGAGGACAAGGTGATTAAGACCCCGCGGCCGCACCGGCCCTGTTGCGTTCGCCATGGTTGCCCTCCTCTCGATAATGGCAGCAGCTTCGACCCGTGGGATCGGGTGCCTAGTCGGCGCCAGCTTACGAGAACTGCGGCGGCAGCGCCATCCTCGCCTGCATCAAGCCCGCTGATCGGCGCGGCGGCGCGCCTCGCATTCGGCGAGGAAGGCGGCTTCCTCCGGGGTCGAGCGGCGGCCGAGAATGCGGTTGCGGTGCGGGAAGCGGCCGAAGCGCGCGATGACCTCGGGGTACGGCATGCCATAGCGCCGGTTGGCGCCGCGGCTTTCGGGGTCGCGGCCAATCCGCAACGGTGCGGCAAGGGCTTCGGCGCGGCGCTGGTCGGCGAGGTCTTCGCTATGGTGGAACGGCATGTAGAAGAAGATCCGCCAGGCAGGCGGCACGTGGTCGTCAAAGCCCTGGGCGAGCGCCCGGTCGGCGACGGCGCGCGCTGCCGCATCGGTATCGTAGGCACGCGGCGTGTCGCGGAAGATATTGCGCGGGATCTGGTCGAGCAACAGCAACAGCGCCAGCGCGCCTTCGGCCGACGCCTCCCACGCCGCCAGCGCCCCGGCGGCGGCCGCCTCGTAATCGCCGAGAAACAGACGGCGCAGCGCGTCGTCGTGCTCTTTCGTGCTGCGGAACCAGATCGGCCGGTGGTGCTCGCGCTCGGGGTCGCCCGGCGGGCCAAACCAGAAATCGATGAGCGCCTGCGCCCGCTGCGGCAAGCTCGCGGTCATGCGGCGATCGCCGGCTCGCCGGCTAATGTCGTGCGGCGCACGTCGCGTATGTCGCGGCGGTCGAAGCGGCGGGCGCGGTGCATCGTCGTGCGGTTGTCCCACATGACGATGTCGCCGACCCGCCATTTGTGGGTGTAGACGAACTGCGGCTGCGTCGCGTACTCGACCAGGTCGCGCAGAAACATCCGCGCCTCCGGCACGGTCCAGCCGAGGATCGCACCGGCATGCGACGACAGAAACAGCGACTTGCGTCCGGTTACCGGGTGGGCGCGCACGAGCGGCTGGCGCACCGGACGGAACGCGGCGGTTTCCTCGGGCGACAGGTCGGTAAAGCCGATTGCTTCGCGCGAATAGATCAACGAATGTTCGCAGGCGAGAGGCTCGATCTCGGCCTTGGTGCGCGCGTCGAGCGCGTCATAGGCGGCGCGCATGTCGGCAAATTCGGTGTCGGCGCCCCAGCCCGGTACGACGCGGCCGGAGAGCAGCGAATATTTCGCCGGGACCGGGCGGAACGAGCTGTCGGAATGCCACAAACGGTCGGCCAGCTTGAAGAACCACACGCGGTCCTCGGCCGATATGATGTTGCCGTCCTTGTCGAGGTTCGAGAAGTCGATGATGCCGCTGGCGCCGAGCCTTGTGTCCTCGCGCTTCCGTATGTGGCCGCCCGACGCGTAAGCCTCGAGTTCGCCGAAATGCCGGGTGAAGGCGACCTGCTCCTCGTCGCTGACTGGCTGGCCGCGGAATACCAGCACGGCGTATCGATCCATTCCGGCTTCAATCGCGGCGACAGCGTCGGGCGCAAGCGGCTTGGTGCAATCGACGCCGGCAACCTCGCCGGCAAACGCCGGGGTGAGCGGGGTGATCGATAGCGTCATCGGCGACCTCGTGCTTTTCGCCATAATGATCAAAGCCGAGGACCGTTGCACCGCCAAACTTCGGGCCGCCGCGCCGTGCCTGCTAACTGCCGGCCAACCCGAGGAACACCATCATCGAGCGGTTCAGCCGCAAGATATCGGCGTCGGTAAGCCGGCCGATACGGCGGCCGAGATTGCTGCGGGCCATCGTCGTGATCTTATCGACCATCAAACGCGACACCTCGGCGAGGCCGTTTTCCGCGCCCGGCTCGACCGGCAGGCGGAACAAGGGTGCGTCGGTTGGATCAGTGGTAAAGCCGCACACTGTAATCGATGCAGTGGCGTCGAAGCGGTCGTCTTGGACGATAACGACCGGGCGCGGTTTCCCGGCATAGCCGGGCCCGCCTGCGGCGGTCCATACGTCGCCGCGCTTCACTCAACCCGCCCGGTCCGAGATCGCGTCGATAAACGCTTGGTCCTCTGGCTCATGGGCGCTGGCGGCGATCGCCGCGGACTGCCGATGCGCCTCGGCCACGAAGGAAGCCGCACGTGTGTCCGGCACCCAAATCTGGATTGGGCGCAGTCCTTGGTGACGCAGCCGTTCGCGATAGCCCCTTACCCGCTCGCGGCTGTTTGCCGGTGCCATTGATCGAGCCATATTGTTGCTCCAAGTGCGTTACATGTAACGCGGCAACCGACTTAGCACAAGCGCGATGAATTGGCGATGTCCTGTCGGCCGCATTATGGTGCAGCCGGATCACGATGAGGAAAGCGGGCAATGGCAACTCAGAGTGACGGTGAGCCGGTCATGCTGGCGCTCGGCGAAGACTATCCCGAACTGCGCCAATCGGTGCGCCGGATCTGCGAGAAATATCCCGGCGCCTATTGGCGCCGACTGGAGGACGAGCAGGCCTACCCGAGCGAGTTCATTGCCGAGCTGACCGGATCGGGGTTCCTCGCCTCGTTGATCCCGGAAGAATACGGCGGCTCTGGATTGCCGCTGCGCGCCGCCGCGGTGATCCTCGAAGAGATCAACGCGAGCGGTTGCACCGCCAGCCAGGGCCATGCCCAGATGTACATCATGGGGACGCTGCTGCGGCACGGCAGCGCCGAACAAAAGCAGCGCTACCTGCCCGGCATCGCCTCGGGCGAGTTGCGCCTCCAGGCGTTCGGCGTCACCGAGCCGACGACCGGTTCCGACACGACCAGATTGAAGACCCGCGCGGTGCGCGCCGGCAACGGCGACCATTATCTCGTCAGCGGCCAGAAGGTGTGGACCTCGCGCGCCCGCCATTCCGATCTGATGCTGTTATTGGCCCGCACGACGCCGGTCGAAGAAGTAAAACGCCGCACCGACGGCCTTTCGGTGTTTATTGTCGACCTGCGCGAGAGCCTCGGCCACGGCTGCGAAATCCGCCCGATCGCGGCGATGATCAACCACAACACCAACGAAGTGTTCTTCGACAACTTGAAGGTGCCAGCGGAAAACCTGATCGGCGAGGAGGGCAGGGGGTTCCGCTACATCCTCGACGGCATGAACGCCGAGCGCATCCTCGTCGCCCAGGAATGCATCGGCGACGGCCGCTGGCTTTTGCGCAAGGGCATCGAATACGCCAAGGAGCGCGTCGTTTTCGACCGGCCGATCGGGCAGAACCAGGGCGTACAGTTTCCGCTGGCGCGCGCCTGGGCCGAGTTGGAAGCCGCTGACATGATCTGTCGCCGCGCCGCCGCGCTGTTCGACGCCGGGCGCGACTGTGGCGCCGACGCCAACATGGCGAAGCTCTTGGCGTCGGAGGCCACCTGGCACGCCGCCGATGCGACATTCCAGACCTATGGCGGGTTCGCGTTCGCCAAGGAATACGATATCGAGCGCAAATGGCGGGAAGTGCGCATCTACCAGACCGCGCCGATCTCGACCAATTTGATCCTCGCCTATATCGGCCAGCATGTCCTCGGCATGCCGAGGTCGTATTGAACAACCGCGCAGCGAGGCGTGACAAGCGGAACGGTCGCAGCCTCGCCGTCAGGCCCCGTCAGGCCCCATCGCCGATCTGGCGGCTACGGTCCGCGATGCGGTGTTCGTGCACCTGCAGCGCACAATACGCCGCGCGCAGGAGCGGCGTCGCGACACCGTAACCCTCGCCCCGGCGGATCATGTCGCCGACGATCGCGTCGGCCTCGGTGCGGCGGCCGGCTTCGAGGTCCTGGCGCATCGAGGCGCTGTTGACGCTGCCCGGCTCGGTCAGCATCGCGGTCACCCGGTCGATCGCCTGCGGCCGCGGCGGATGGCCGGCCGCCGCGGCGACGGCACGGCATTCGGCCAGCGCCTGGCGCATCAGCGCGGCGCCGTCATCCGTCGCGACGATCTCGCCGATCGTGCCGCGGAACAGGCAGTTCATGCCGGCCATCGCGCCCATCATGAAAAACTTCTCCCACATCTCCTGCAGAATGTCGGCGCTGCCGGGGGCATCGATTTTCGTGCCGGCAAAGGACTCGGCGATCCGGCGCACGCGCCCGCTGATGCCGCCGCCGCGCTCGCCGAACGCGATGCCGGAGAGCCGGTTGACATGGCGGATCGAGCCGTCAGGCAGCAATACCGCGCCGACATAGGCGACGCCGCCGAGAACATTGCCGGCGCCGAAGGCGGCATCGAGCGTGTCGAGATGGACGAGGCCGTTGAGCAGCGGCAGCACGGCTGTCTCCGGCCCGACCGCCGGACGGATCGCGGCGATCGCGCCGTCTAGGTCGTAATGCTTCGCCGTCAGCAACACGACATCGTAGGGGCCGCCGAGCCGGTCGGCCGTCGCGACCTGGGCCGGCACCTTGAAATCCCCCAGCGGGCTCGCGACCCGGAGCCCTTGCGCCGCGAGCCGATCGAGCCGCGCAGCGCGCACGAGAAACCTCACGTCGCGCCCGGCCTCGGCCAGCCGGCCGCCGAAATAGCCGCCGACCGCGCCGGCCCCGAGAACGAGAAACCGCATCGTCGCCTCCAACCGTCGGCTGCCAAGCGTTCACCTTGCCCGCGGCGAAGATCTGGCGCAACCCGCAGCCGATCCGGGCGGCCGGCGCCGCTCCTTCGTTTCAATTCCCGCTCGGCACTGGACGCGCCGGGGCTACCCGTGCTGCGGCCATATTCTCGGGCGGCGCGGTGCTAATCCGGATACAATCGTCGTGTTCGGGTGCGGAGGCTGCGGGATGGCGCAGGCGGATGGCGGCAAATCCTTTCTTGAGGCCGTACACGACAAGGCGGCGGAGATCGTCGACGCCTGCACGCGCTGCGGCAAATGCGTCTCTGCCTGCCCGATGGTCGCGCCGGCGGGGATCGACCTGGGCGCGGAGGCGCGGCACGCACCAGCCGTTGTCGAGGGCGTTCTCGACCTTTTGGCCGGCGGTCCGGGCAGCGTCGAAGCCGAGCGCTGGGCTGAGGTCTGCACGAACAGCGGCCGCTGCATCCCGGCCTGCGAATACGGCATCAACCCGCGCTTCATGGTCAACATGGCGCGCATCGTGGCCAAGGCAAAGCGCGGCGAGGCTGCCGTACGGCGCGCCGGGCAGCAGTATTTCACGCAGATGGGGCGCGGCATCCGGGTCATCTCGCGCCTGCAACTGCCGCCCGACGTGCTGGTGCGCGTAAGCCCGCCGCTGCGCGCAGAGGGCGAATACGGCGAACCGCCGGAGATCGTGTTCTATACGGGCTGCAACGTGATCAAGACGCCGCATATCGCGCTGCTCGTGCTGGAGGTGCTTGACGCGCTCGGCGTCTCCTACCGGGTGATGGGCGGCACCGCCGCGTGCTGCGGCATCCAGCAGTTCAAGCGGGGTGACGCCAAAACCGCCGGCCGGGTGTCCTACAATACGATCGAGCGGCTCGCCCGGCCCGGCGCTTCGCGCGTTGTCGCTTGGTGCCCGAGCTGCCAGATCCAGATCGGTGAGGTGGCGCTGCCGGCGTACCGTGAATCGTTCGGCACCGCGCCATTCGACATCAGCCCGATGGCCGAGTTCTTCCTCGAACGCCTCGATGAGCTGCGCAAATTCCTCGTGCATCCAGTCAAGAAGCGCGTCGCCTTGCAGGAACGCGCTGCGCTGCCCCGCGTCATGACGGCGGTAAAGCAGGTGCTGGGCGCCATTCCCGGCCTTGAAGTGATCGAACTGGACGTGCCGATCGTCAGCACGCAGGCCAACCATCTGTCGGTGTTGCCGCAGTTCAAGGCGGAACTGCGCGAGCGCGAGTTTCGCGCCGCCGCCGAAGCGGGCGTGACGACCTTTGCCTCGATCTTCCACGCCTGTCATCGCGAGTTGGTGCAATACCAGCCGCAAGTCGCCTTTGAGTTGATCAATTTCATGGAGTTGATCGGCGACAGCATGGGCATTCACGTTCCCGATCTCTACAAGCGGCTGCGCCTGATGGGCGATATCGACGCCGTCGTCGCCGACACGGCGGATCTGATCGCGGCGCATCGGCTCGATCTCGAAGAGGTGCGCGACGTTCTGGCGCAGGAAATGGCCGGCGGCGGCTGAAGCCTCGCGTCGCCGGCGCGGCGACGCTGCGGGTCGTCGGAGACGGAAAACTCTGCTAAAGCATCACGGCCTGCGGGTTCGAAAGAAGCCAATCGAGGAGGGGAGATTGTCGGCCGAGAAGGTGTTGCGTCGCGTCGCCGCTGCGTTGCTCTTTGCCGCATTGGCATCGCTGCCGTCGGCTGGCCCCGCGGCGGCCGCGAAGCAGGGCGGCACGGTGACGCTCGGGACGGAGCTTGACATTCCCGGCTTCGATCCGCTGAAGGTCGGGGTCTACGATACCGCCGCAACATCGGCTGCCGCGCTGCTGTTCGATACGATGACGCGGCTCGACGCCGACGGTAAACCGCAGCCGAGACTGGCGGATTCCTGGACCCATTCGCCCGACTACAGGACTTGGACGTTCAAGCTGCATCCCGGCGTCAAGTTCTCCGACGGCACACCGTTCAACGCCGCCGCGGCAAAGTTCAATTACGACCGCCTGCTCGACCCGAAAAACCACTGCCGCTGCGCCTTTTATCTCTCCAACATCAAGGAAGTCGACGCGCCCGACCCGCTGACAGTGATCTATCGGCTGCGTGATCCGTCGGTCGATCTGCCGGCCGATCTGTCGCCGCCGGTTGTCACCAACGTCTTTCATTCGCCGACGGCGATCCGAAAACTGGGTGACGACTACAACCGCCATCCGGTCGGCACCGGGCCGTTCATCCTGAAATCATGGGTTGCCGGCGACCGGCTGGTGCTGGTGCGCAACCCGCATTACTGGCGCCCGGGACTGCCGTACCTCGATCGGGTCGTGCTGAAGCCGCTGCCCGACGCGCAGGCCCGTTTCGCCAGCCTCGAATCCGGCGAGGCCGACATCATCTGGGACGACAATTTCGACGACATCACCAAGGCGCTAAAGGACAAGTCGCTGATTGTGCACGAGTACACCGGTTCGGGCGCGGCGGTCTATGCATTCAACACCAAGGTGGCGCCGTTCACCGACGTGCGGGTGCGCCGGGCACTGGTCATGGCGATCGACCGCAAGGCGATCTCGCAGGCGGTATCGTACGGCCTGTTGAAGCCGGCAACGGATCCATACGGCGCCGGCTCCTGGGTCAAGTGCAAGGATGTCGGCGCGCTGCCGTACGACCCGGCCAAGGCGAAAGAGCTGATCAAGGAATACGGCAAACCGGTATCGTTCAAGATGGTCATCACCGCGACGCCGCGCGGCCGCATGTACGGCCAGATCTTCCAGCAGATCTGGAAGGCGGTCGGGGCCGACGTGCAACTCGACCAGGTTGACCAGACAACAGTCGTGACCAAAGCATTCCGGCGCGACTTCCAGCTGACGCCGTGGCGCATCATCGACGCCCCCGACCCCGACACGCAAATGTATGCGAACTTCCACTCCGGCAGCCCGGTGAACCTGGCGCAATATTCCAACCCGGCGCTCGACAAGGTGCTGGAAGAGGCGCGCGCCACCGCCGATCGGCCGACGCGGATCAAGGATTACTGCGAGGCAGCCAAGATCATCAACCAGAACGCGACCTGGTTCTGGACCTTTCAGAATACCTATTACGCGATTGCCAAACCCAAATTGAAGGGCCTGCCGAAGCTGTACAGCGATGTGATCGATCTGTCACAGGCCTGGTTGCAATAGGGCGCGCCGCGATCGCGGGGAACGCAAAATGCTGGGGTTTGCCGGCCGTCGCCTCTTGTATCTGATCCCGGTCCTGCTGGCCGTCACGCTGTTGACGTTTCTGATCGCCGCGCTGTTGCCGGGCGACCTCGCCCTTGCGATGCTTGGCGACCAGGCGACCCCGGCCAAGGTCGCGGCGCTGCGCCATCAGATGGGGCTCGACCAGCCGCTCGCGCTGCAATACGCCCGCTGGCTCGGGGGCGTTGTGCAGGGCAATCTCGGCCGCTCGTTTCACACCGGCGAGCCGGTGACGAGAGCGATCATCGAGCGGCTGCCGGTCACCCTCGAACTGATGGCGCTCGCCGAGGCGATCGCGCTTGCGGTTGCGGTGCCGATCGGCATTCTCTGTGCGGTGCACGCCGGCGGCTTCATCGATCGGGCGATGACCTCGATCGCGTTCGGCAAGCTGTCATTGCCGGGCTTCATGGCGGCGATCCTGTTGATCTTTATCTTCTCCGTCAGGCTGAAGCTGCTGCCGGCGACCGGCTATGTGCCGCTCGGCGACAGCATCGCCGGCAACCTGCGTTCGTTCGTGCTGCCGGCGGCGACGCTGGCGATCGGCGAATGGCCGGTGCTGATGCGCGTGCTGCGATCCGACATGATCGCGACGCTGCAGGAGGATTACATCACGATGGCCAAGGCGAAGGGGCTGCGGCGCGGGCGCATCCTGCTCGTGCATGCGCTGAAGCCGTCCTCGCTGACCCTGGTGACGGTGGCGGGCATCAATATCGGGCGGCTGATCGGCGGCGCGGTTGTCGTCGAGACGATCTTTGCGTTGCCCGGCATCGGCCGGCTGATGATCGGGGCGATCTATACCCGCGACTTTGTCGTCGTGCAGGGCGTTGTGCTGTTCGTCGCGACGGCCTTTGTGCTCGTCAATTTTGTCGTCGATCTCCTCTACGGCGTGCTCGATCCGCGGATCCGACATGGCCGCGCTTGATACCCGCTCCCTTGCCGATCCGCCCGTCGCCGGGCGCGATCCGGAGCTCGCAGCCGAGGGCAGGCTGGAGGCCGTTCCGCCGGCCGCCGCCGGTACCGACACCCGCTTGCCGCCGGCCGGCGGCCGCAAGGCGGGGCGCAGCTTGCTGTTCTGGCTGGCGATTGGCTGGCTTGCTGTTGTCGCTGCGGCCGCGATCGGTGCGGGTTGGCTGCCGATCGGCAGCCCGGATGCGATGGATCTGCTGGCGCGGCGGGCCGGCCCCAGCGCGGCGCATTGGCTCGGCACCGACGATCTCGGCCGCGACATGTTGAGCCGGCTCGTGTTCGGCGCGCGCATCTCGCTCAGCGTCGGCCTCATCGCCCCGTTGATCGGTCTCGCGATCGGCGGCTGCTGCGGCATGCTGGCAGGCTATTTCCGCGGCCGGTTCGAATCGCTCGTCGTCGGCGGCATCGACGTGCTGCTGGCGTTTCCGCCGCTCGTGCTGGCGCTGGCGATGACGACCTATCTTGGAGCCTCGGTGCTGAATATCACGATCACCCTCGGCATCCTCAGCATTCCGGCCTTTGCGCGGGTGACGCGCGCCGCGACGCTGGCGCTAGCCGAGCGCGACTTTGTCACGGCGGCGCGCTCGCTCGGGGCCGGTCACGCCCGCATTCTGCTGCGCGAATTGCTGCCCAACGTTGCGCTGCCTCTCGGCGCGTTCTTCCTGCTCAGCGTCGCCGTCGTCATCGTTGTCGAGGGGGCGCTGAGTTTTCTCGGATTGGGGGTGCCGCCGCCGACGCCGAGCTGGGGCGCGATGATCGCCGAGGGGCGCGAAAGCCTCGACACCGCGCCGTCGATCGCGTTTCTGCCGGCCGGTGCGATGTTCCTCACCGTGCTGTCGTTCAACATCGTCGGCGACCGGCTGCGGGCGTTGACCGATCCGCGCGCAGGCGCCTCGTGAGCGGGCCGGCGCTGCTGCAATTGCGCCAGGTGTCGGTCCTGTTGGCGACGCCGCGCGGCATGTTGCGCGCGGTGGACGGCGTCGATCTCGAATTGGACGCCGGCAATACGCTTGGCATCGTCGGCGAGTCCGGCTGCGGCAAGACGATGCTGTCGCGCGCTATCATGCAGCTTTTGCCGCCGGGCGCGCTGCTCGGCGGGCAGATATGGTTCGACGGCCAGCCACTGGCCGCGCTCGGTGCCGAAGGGTTGCGCCGGCTGCGCGGCCGCTCGATCGCGATCGTCTTCCAGAACCCGATGACTTCGCTGAACCCCGTGCTGACGATCGGCCGCCAGATCATCGAGACGCTGCGCGAGCATCTCGCGATCGACGCCGGCGCGGCGGCGCGCCGCGCGGTGGAACTGCTCGCCGAAACCGGCATCCCGGCGCCCGAACAGCGCTTGAGGCAGTATCCGCACCAGTTGTCAGGCGGCATGCGGCAGCGGGTCGCGATCGCCATCGCGCTGTCGTGCGAACCGCGGCTGTTGATCGCCGATGAGCCGACAACGGCGCTCGACGTGACGGTGCAGGCGCAGATCCTTGACCTGCTTGCGCGCGAGCAGCGCCGCCGCAACATGGCGATGATCCTGATCACGCATGATCTGGGGATCGTCGCTGGCCGCACCGACGAGGTCGCCGTCATGTATGCCGGCCGCGTCGTCGAGCGGGCGCCGACGGGGCGCCTGTTTCGCGCAATGCGCATGCCGTACACCGAGGCGCTGCTGGCGGCGATCCCGAAGCTCGACGCGCCGCCGCACACGCCGCTGCTGACGATTTCCGGCCGCCTGCCCGACCCGGTGCAGCCGCTTGTCGGCTGCCCTTTCGCCGCCCGCTGCCGCTATCGCGGCAAACGCTGCGACGATGAGACGCCGATGCTGCGCCACGATTTTGCAGCCCGGCATTCCTACGCCTGCTGGCATCCGGTCGGCGATGCCGCAATCAGCTTGTGATGCCCGCGCCGCTCCTCGAACTGCGCAATCTCGTCGTCGAGTACCGGGCCGGCAGGCGAACCGTGCAGGCGGTCTCGGGGGTCAGCTTCGACATTGCCCGTGGCGAAACCTTGGGTCTCGTCGGCGAGTCCGGCTGCGGCAAATCGAGCCTCGGGCGGGCGATCCAACTTCTGACGATGCCGAATTCCGGCAGCGTCACCTTCGATGGCGTCGAACTGACGCGGCTCGGCCGCGCCGCGCTGCGCCGCATGCGCCGGCGCATCCAGCTGATTTTTCAAGACCCGATCGCGTCGCTGAACCCGCGCCGCCGCATCGGCGACATCGTCGCCGAGCCGCTGCGCATCGCCGGAATCGCCGATCGCCGACGGCGCGCCGCCCGCGTCCACGAGGTGCTGGCGGCGGTCGGCCTTGATGCTGACCAGGTGCAGGGCCGCTTTCCGCATGAATTCTCCGGCGGCCAGTGTCAGCGGATCTGCATCGCCCGCGCGCTGGCGATCGAGCCCGAATTGTTGATCTGCGACGAGGCGGTCTCGGCTCTCGACGTGTCGATCCGGGCGCAGATCCTCAACCTGTTGGAAGCAATGAAGGCGCGCTACCGGCTGACCCTGCTGTTCATCGCGCACGATTTGGCGGCGGTGAAGGCGGTCAGCGACCGGGTCGCGGTCATGTATCTCGGCCGGTTATGCGAAATCGGCCCGACCGAAGCGCTTTACCGCGCGCCCGCCCATCCCTACACCGCGACCCTCTTCGCCGCGATCCCGGTGCCCGATCCCAACGCCGCGGTGCCCGAAAGCGTGCCGGTCGGCGAGCCGCCATCGCCGCTGGCGCCGCCTTCCGGCTGCCGCTTCCGTACGCGCTGCACGCGGGCCGACCGGCAATGCGCCGAGGTCGCGCCGGAACTCCGCGAGATCGCGCCCGGCCGCCGGGTCGCCTGCCACCACCCGCTGACGGGCGGGTGATCGTCGGCGCTGCCGGCACACTATGTAAACCGACCTGAGCGCGGGAAGCCTTGCGGCACGGCGCGGCCGGCGCCGCCGCGGGGGCCGCGCCATGGTGTCAGGTCGGGTTCGGTACGGGTGCGGCTCTCGCTCTGCCGCCACGAGAGGCCGTCGGCGAGGCGGAAGGATCTGACGTCGGCAAGCCCGCCCATGCGATAGCGTTGCAGGATGACGCCGCGGCCGCGCGCCATCTCCGGGACCTCGGCGAGATCGACGACGAGCATGCGGCGATTGTCGCCGACAAAGGCGACCGCGTCGTCGCCGGCAGAGACCGCTGTGCATACGGCGGCGCGGGCGCCTTCGGCCGCAGTCAGCACCTGCTTGCCGGCGCGCGTCTGCGCCAAGGCCTCGTCCGCGGCGATGAGAAAGCCGCGCCCGTCATCGGCGGCGACGAGCAGTTTCTCGCCCGAACGATGAGGGAATACTGCAACGATCTCGGCCTCGTTCGGCAAATCAAGCATCAGCCGCAACGGTTCGCCCTGACCGCGCCCGCCGGGCAGCCGATCGGCGGCTAGGGTATAGAACCGGCCATTGCTGCCGAATACGATGAGCCGGTCGGTCGTCTCGGCCGGTACGGCGAACAGCGGCCCGTCACCCTCCTTGTATTTCTGCTCGGCGGCGTTGCTGCCGTGTCCCTTGACCGCGCGCACCCAGCCCTTCAGCGACAACAGCACGGTGATCGGTTCGCGCTCGACAAGGGCGGCGACCGGGATCTCGATCGGCTCCGGTGCGCTCGCGATCAACGTGCGGCGCCGCCCCAAATCCCCGTCGCCGCCGAACTCTCGTCCCGTCGCAGCGATCTCCCTCGCGAGCGCCTGCCATTGCCGCTCGTCGCCGGCGAGGAGCATATCGAGTTCGGCAGCCTCGGCCGCCAGTTCGTCGAGTTCCTTGCGGAGGGCCAATTCTTCCAGGCGGCGCAACGCGCGCAGCCGCATGTTCAGGATCGCCTCGACCTGGGCGTCGGTAAGACCCCAGCGCGCGATCATCTCGGCCTTCGGGTCCTCCGCCTCCCGGATGATGCGAATGGCCTCATCGAGGTTGACATAGACGATGACAAAACCGCGCAACACCTCCATGCGGCGCGCGACGGCGGCAAGGCGGTAGCGCGAGCGGCGCTGCAGCACCTCGCGGCGGTGGTCGAGAAACGCCTGCAATGCCTCCTTCAGATTCATCACCCGCGGCACGCCCGCCGGGTCGATGACGTTGAGGTTGAGCGGCACCTTCACTTCCAGTTCGGTCAGCCGGAACAGCTGCTCCATCAGCACATCGGCATCGACGTTGCGGTTTTTCGGCTCCAGCACGATCCGGACATCCTCGGCCGACTCGTCGTTCATGTCGGCGAGCAGCGGCAGTTTCCTCTCTTCGAGCAATGCCGCGATCTTTTCGACAAGCCGGCTCTTCGGTACCTGGTAGGGGATCTGATCGACGATGATCCGATAAAGCCCGTGCGACAGCATGTCCTTTCGCCAGCGGGCGCGCAGGCGAAAACTGCCGCGGCCGGTCGCATAGGCTTCGGCGATCGCCTCCGGCGGCTCGACCAGCACGCCGCCGGTCGGGAAATCCGGGCCGGCGATGTGGGCGACGAGCTCCGCCGTCGAGCAGTCGGGGTGGTCGATCAAATGCACCAATGCGGCGCAGAGTTCACCCGCATTGTGCGGCGGGATCGATGTGGCCATGCCGACGGCGATGCCGGCGGCGCCGTTGGCGAGCAGGTTCGGGAAGCGCGCCGGCAGGACGACCGGCTCGCGGTCCTCGCCGTCATAGGTGGCGCGGAAATCGACGGCATCCTCGGTGAGGCCCTCGAGCATCGCCTGCGCAACGTCTGAGAGGCGACTCTCCGTGTAGCGCATCGCCGCGGCGTTATCGCCGTCGACATTGCCGAAATTGCCCTGGCCGTCGACCAGCGGATAGCGCTGCGAAAAATCCTGCGCCAGGCGCACCAGCGCGTCGTAGACCGCGAGTTCGCCGTGCGGGTGGAATTTGCCGATCACGTCGCCGACGACACGGGCGCACTTCTTGTAGCCGGAGCCGGGGTCCATGCGCAGCTCGCGCATCGCATGCAGGATGCGGCGATGCACCGGTTTGAGGCCGTCGCGTACATCCGGCAGCGACCGCGCCATGATCGTCGACAGCGCGTAGGACAGATAGCGCTCGCCGAGCGCGGCGCCGAAATCGACATCGCGGATCTCGCCGGCGAGTGCGGCGTCGGACATTCCAATCACCAGACTTCGTTGTCAGCGGCGCGGGAGCATACCAGCGCCAGCATGCCGGCGCATCCGTTCGGCGAACATCTCGCGGGCTTCGGGCAGCCGCCCATCCAGCAGATGGTGCAGCAGGAAATGCCGGCTCAGCCCGAGGCCGGATACGATGTCGGCCGCCTCTGCCGCCGTCTCACGCCACAAAAATGCGGGCAGCGGCAACAGCTTGTCATGATAGGGCCGACCCGCCTCACGCGATACCGCGCGCCCCGAACGCGGCGACACATACGCCAGATCCTGGTTGGTGCCGGTCGCGGCGCAGCTGCCGAGATCGAGGCCGAAACCGAGCGCCGCCAGGAGCGCGCATTCCCAGAGGACATAGGCCTGTTGCCAGGGGGGCGACGAATCGGCCGGAAATCCCGTCACCGACGGAGGGGCGGGATCGAGCGCGGTGAGCAGCGCCGCGAACGATGCATGTATATCGGGATGCGGCTCGCGCTCCGGCAGGGCGGCGAGCAACAGCGCGACGGCGGCATTCAGCGCAAGGAGCCGGTCGGCGTCGTCAAGCAGGCGGGCGGCGTTGGCCTCGGCCAGTTCGCAGTCGAACGTGCCGAGATGCTCGGCGAGGCGGCCGCGCCACGTCGCGGAGACTGCGTTGCCCGGCTGCAGCAACGCGCGGCGGCGCGGCGATTGCCCGCCGCGGACGAGACCGGCATGACGCCCGTGGTCGCGGGTCAGCAATTCGGCGATCAGCGCATTCTCGCCATGCCGCCGCGCGCCCAGCACAAACCCGGTGTCGTGCCATTCCATCGCAAGGCAGGCGCCGCGACGACTGCGCGAAACTCAGCCGGAAGCCGTTTCGCGCATCTTTTTCGCGATATCGACGAGCGTCTTGACGGCCGCGCAGGATTGGTCGAACGCCGCCTTCTCCTGCGGATCGAGGTTGATCTCGACGATGCGCTCGATGCCGCTTTTGCCGATCACGACCGGCACGCCGACATAGAGATCCTTGACGCCGTACTGCCCGGTCAGCCACGCGGCGCACGGCAATACGCGCTTCTTGTCGCGCAGATAGGATTCGGCCATCGCGATCGCCGCGCTGGCCGGCGCGTAGAATGCCGAGCCCGTCTTCAGGAAATTGACGATCTCGGCGCCGCCGTCGCGTGTGCGTGCGACGATCGCATCGAGCTTTTCCTTGGTCGTCCAGCCCATCTTGACGAGGTCGGGCAGCGGGATGCCGGCGACGGTCGAATAGCGGATGAGCGGCACCATCGTGTCGCCGTGGCCGCCGAGCACGAATGCCGTCACGTCCTCGACCGAAATGTCGAATTCCTGGGCGAGGAAATAGCGGAAGCGGGCGCTGTCGAGAACGCCGGCCATGCCGACGACACGGTTGGCCGGAAAGCCGGTCGCCTCCTTCATGACCCAGACCATCGCATCGAGCGGGTTGGTGATCGTGATGACGAAGGCTTGGGGCGCGTTCTGCCTGATCGCCGCACCGACCTCGCCGACGACTTTGGTGTTGATGCCGATCAGGTCGTCGCGGCTCATGCCGGGTTTGCGCGGCACGCCGGCGGTGACGATGACGACATCGGCACCGCGGATCGCGCCGTAGTCGTTGGCGCCGGCGATCTGGGCGTCGTAGCCTTCGATTGACGAGCCCTGCACGATGTCGAGTGCCTTTCCCTGCGGCACGCCATCGACGATATCGAACAGCACGACATCGCCCAGTTCCTTCAGCCCGGCCAACAGGGCCAGCGTGCCGCCGATCTGGCCGGCGCCGATCAGTGCGATCTTGCTGCGTGCCATCGTGTGTTCCTCGGGCTTGCAGGTTGGGGCGAGACGGCGCGCGTCTTACCGCGATTTCACCGGGCCGGCAACCGCAGGCGCCCCAAAATCGCTACGTCAACGGCAATCGGTGCCGGCTCGCAGCGTCTCGGCCACCGGCGCCGTGCAGGCGGCGCGCCGATCGCGCGTCATCTTCAACATTCATTAAAACGATGCATGAATAATCGATGTTTCTGGATCATCCCGGAAGCGATGCCGGCAGTGGCGAAGCCGATCGAACGCAACAAATGGGAGACCGCGATCCGCTGCCTGGAGGTCGCGCTGCATCCCAATACCGGCAACGACGAGGTGATCGCCGCCGTGAACGGGTTTCGGCGCACCGCCGCCGGAACGCCGCTGCGCGAGGTTTGCGCCGCATTCGGCGCCGGCGTCGCGCACGAGCCGGCGTTCGATGCAGCGGCGCGGCGAAGGACGCTCGACCGGCTGCGGCAAGAAAACCGCGACATCACGGAAAAGCTTGAAGCCGAGCAGGGCGCCCGCATGCGCGACGCCGAGCGCTTGCGTCTGCTGACAGAGCGGGTGCGGCAATTGCAGGAAACACTGGACGCAGCGTCGCTGAGCCACGCCGAACACTTGCAGGAAACGGTCGGGCAGATCGCGAATTTGGAGAAAGCGCGCCGCGCCGCGCGCGATGAAGCCGCCGACACCATCCGGCAATTCGCGGAATACCGGCTCACCCAGGCAAACATCCTGGAGCGCGCCAACCGCGAGAACGCCGCTCTGAGACGAGCGCTGGATCGGGCGCGGCGCGAGGTCGGCGCATTGCGCACGACAGCGCCCAAATTCGGCAATGTCCTGGCAGCGGCGCTCAACGGCGAACCCGATGGCGCGATGGATCATCCGGCGCCGGCGAGCCAGCCGGTCGATGCGGCGGCGGCGCGCAGCCCCGCCGAGAGCGGCGTCTGGATCGCTTAGCAATACTACGGCCAACGAAACCAAGACCGCCGCCCACGGGGACTGATCGATGCCAAGCCTCCACACCCCCACCGTCGAGTATCTCGTCAAAGATCTGTTGTACGATGGCGTTTCAGCAGATCAGCTTCAGCAGCAATTCAACGATGAATTCGCCAAGTCGGGTTGGGAACTCGTTTCCGTGCTGCCGCGGAATGCCGAATTTTTGACCTTCATATTCAAACGTGTTTACCTGCGTTATTCTCTGCCCGAGATCTGATGCGATGTCACCCGTCGCTGAAGCGATTTCGTCTGAACGGACAGGTTGCACAAGCCTCGACATGGCCGGGCTTGACCCATTATTTTTCCGCCGCCGGGCCTGACCGGCCGTCCACATCTTCGAACTGCCGAACAAGCCGCCCGGAAAGACGCGGGTGGCCGGATCAGTCCGGCCACCCGGTACGTAATCGAGCGCGCGCTTGGCTGGCAGATCGCGGTTCCGATCCCTGCCGCCCGCAGGCGTCAGGTGCTACACTGCCCGATCTCGCGCACTCGTCTCGCGCACTCGGGGGTCGCCATGAATTTCGAACCTTCAGACAAGGTGAAGCGGCTTGCGGCGCAGGTAGGCGACTTCATGGAGCGCGAGGTCTATCCGGCCGAGGCGGTGTTCGAGCGGCAACTGGCCGAAGCGCCGTCGCGTTGGCAGATCCCGCCGGTCATGGAGGAATTGAAAACGAAGGCAAAGGCGGCGGGGCTGTGGAACCTGTTTCTGCCGGAGTCGGAATTGGGCGCCGCTCTGACGAACCTGGAATACGCGCCCTTGTGCGAGATCATGGGGCGCTCGCCGATCGCGCCGGAAGCCTTCAACTGCTCGGCCCCCGACACCGGCAACATGGAAACGCTGGTGCGCTACGCAACAAAACAGCAGCAGGAGCGCTGGCTGAAGCCGCTGCTCGCCGGCGAGATCCGCTCGGCTTTCGCGATGACCGAGCCGGCCGTCGCCTCGTCGGACGCGACCAACATCGAAGCGCGCATCGAGCGCGAGGGCAACAGCAGTTACGTCATCAACGCGCGCAAATGGTGGACATCGGGCGCGATGGACCCGCGCTGCAAGATCTTCATCGTGATGGGCAAAACCGACCCCGCGGCGCCGCGCCACCAGCAGCAATCGATGATCCTGGTGCCGCGCGATACGCCCGGCGTGCGCGTTGTGCGTGCCCTGACCGTATTCGGCTACGACGACGCGCCGCACGGCCATGCAGAGGTCGAGTTCAGGGACGTGCGGGTGCCGGTGGAGAACATATTGCTCGGCGAAGGGCGCGGCTTTGAGATCGCGCAGGGCCGCCTCGGCCCGGGCCGCATTCACCATTGCATGCGCATGATCGGCCTCGCCGAACGGTCGCTCGAAGCGATGGTCGCGCGCGTCAAGGGCCGCGTCGCGTTCGGCCGGCCGCTCGCCGATCAGGGCGTCATCCGTGAATGGATTGCCGAATCGCGCATGGAGATCGAGCAGGCGCGCCTGTTGACGCTGAAAGCCGCCTACATGATGGATACGGTCGGCAACAAAGCGGCGCAAGCCGAGATCGCGATGATCAAGGTCGTCGCGCCGAAAATGCTGCTCAACGTGATCGATCGTGCGATCCAGGCGCATGGCGGCGCCGGCGTCAGCCAGGATTTCGGTCTTGCCTATGCCTGGGCACGCTCGCGCGTCATGCGCATCGTCGACGGACCCGACGAGGTCCACAAACGCGCCGTCGCCCGCGTCGAATTGCGCAAATAACGGGAGACGGACAGCTCGGTCAAAACCTTTTGAAACATTGCTTGCCGCCGGCGGCGGCATTGAAATGCGCGCAATCGATCGCGGTGACCTCGCCGAGTGGATCGATCTGCACCGCCCAAGCGCTGCCGTCGGCGCAGCGCAGGCTCCAATAGGCGAAGCCGGCGGCCTGCCCGGTTTTTGTCATTCCCATCGGGAACGCGTCGGTGCCGATGCACCAATGCCCAACCGCCTTCGCCAGTTCGGCGGCACGATCGGCCGGCCGCATCGCCAGCAATTTCTCGTTGGCCGAATTGATCGGCGGGGCATGCTGCTCCGCCGCGAGGGCGGCGGTGCCGGTCGCAACAAGAACCGCCACCGCCGCGCATCCGAGCCGCCTGCTCACCCGCAATCCCCCGTCGCCTCAGCCGACGCCTCTCTATACCCGCCGTCTACCGAGGCGGAATACCGGGTGCGGCGGCATGCCGCGAAGCTGTCAGCCCTCCGGCTGCGGCATCGGGCCTTCCGGACCGCGGCCGCGCATCTCGGCCATGAACTCGTCGAATTCCGCTTTGTCCTTGGCCCGCCGCAGGCGGTCGAGAAACTCCTTGAACTGCCGCTCCTCTTCTTCGAGGCGGCGCAGGGTTTCGTTGCGGTATTCGTCGAACGCGCGGTTGCCGCTCGCGCTGCCGGCGGCGGTCCACGCATTGTTTCCCCAGGGGCCGCCGCGCCGCGGCCCGCACCAGCGCGCCGCGCGCTCCTGCATGCGTTGCTGCATGCGTTCGACACGGCGCTGCCACCGCTCGCCGCGCGCTTCCGTCCAGCATCCCATCAGTCGTCCACTCCCGATCAGATATCCGAGGACCACGAGGCCAGCCGGCGGAAACAGTACAAAGCTGACGATCATCAGCCCGATCCAGGCCGGCCTGCCGATGTCGTCCAACCACAGGATGGGGTTCATGGCCGCCTCATGTAAATGTTTATTACATTAACATAGGCCCGACGCGATCGGCTGTCAAGGGTGCTCGTCGGCGCTGTTCCCCGGCGACCGCTGCGGCTCGGCGATCAGGCCGAGGCCGCGCAGATAGATGAGCACGCCGGCTTCGAGCAGTTCCTCGGGTTCCATCGGCAGGGCGCGGCGGCCGGCATCGGCGCGCGCGAACAGCGACGCGATACCGTGCGATAACGCCCAGACATGCAGGCTCATCATCAGCGCGGGCGGCCGCCGCTCGGGCGGCAGGCCGGCACACAACGCTTCCGAGGCGCGGCGCAGGATCTCAAATGCCCGGTCGGCGGCGGCATGCAGGCCAGGGTCGGCATCGAGCGCGACGCCAGCCTCGAACATCGCCGAGTAATAAGCCGGTTCGCTGCGGGTAAACGCCAGATAGGCGCGGCCGACATTCTCGAAGGCGCGATAAGGGTCGGGCCGGCCCTTGTTCCAGGCACGGGCGAGCGTCGCCTCAAAGCGCTCGAAGCCGCGCCGCGCGACATCGGCGAGCAGCGCGTCGCGGTCGCGGAAATGACGATACGGCGCCGCCGAACTGACGCCAGCCCACCGCGCCGCATCGGCGAATGTGAAGCCGGCGGGGCCCTTTTGCGCAATCAGCTCGAGCGCGGCGCGCACCAGCGCCTCGCGCAGATTGCCGTGATGATAGCCGCGCCTGCCGTCGCGATCGCCGTCGCCATGCCCCGACCAGCTCATGTTAAGGGATTTTACATGACGGGGCCGGCAGGCGAAACCATGGCGCTGGAGTTCAGCGTCGGCGCGGCGCGCGGCGCGGCCGGCCGGCCGGCAAATCAAGGCGCACGCCATCGTCGGCGATGCGGAAAATCAGCCGGCCGCTGATTGCATCCGCCTCGACGAGCATGACGCGGAGCGGATCGCCGAGCGCGAATGCCCGCCCGAAACGGCGGCCGGCCAGCCGGTGCCGCCGCGAATCATGATCGTAGTAGTCGGCGGGCAGGGTCGAGATCGGGATCAGGCCGTCGGCGCCGCTGTCGGGCAGGGTCGCGAACAGGCCGAAGCGCGCAACCCCGGTAATGCGGGCATCGAATACCGTGCCGACCGCAGCGCCCAGCAACATTGCGCGGCAGCGGTCGAGGGCGGCACGCTCGGCCGCAGCGGCGCGCCGCTCGGTTGCCGAGATGTGCGCGGCAACGGGGCCGAGTTCGGCGTCGGCCGCGCGCACCGGCGACGCTTCGCCGAGCAGCGCGCGATGCACGAGGAGATCGGCGTAGCGCCGGATCGGCGAGGTGAAATGCGCATAGCGCGGCAGAGCGAGGCCGAAATGGCCGATATTGTTCGGGCTGTAGGCGGCCTGCGCCTGAGTGCGCAGCACCAGTTCGTTGATGACCGCGGCTTGCGGCCGTGTCGCCGCCCGTTCGAGGATGCGGTTGAACAAGGCCGGCCGGATCACCTGGCCCTGGGCGAGCGCCAGGCCGGGAACCCCCGTCGCGGTGAGAAAGTCGCGCAACGCCGCGAGCTTTTCCGGGGCGGGCGCGTCATGTACGCGGTACATGCAGGCGTGGCCCCGGCTTTCCAGTTCCTCGGCGGCCGCGACATTGGCGAGGATCATGAATTCCTCGATCAGCCGATGACTGGCGAGCCGGACGCGCGGCCCGATCGCAATGGGCGTGCCGTCGCGACCGAGTTCGACGCGATGTTCCGGCAGGTCGAGATCCAAGGCGCCGCGCGCCCGCCGCGCCCGCTCGAGCGCGACAAAGGCGCCGTAGAGCGCGTCGAGCGGGCCGTCGCCGATCGGAAAACCGTCGCGGTTTCCGTCATATGCCGCCTGCACCGCCGCATAGGTCAGCCGCGCGGCCGAGCGCATGACCGCCCGCTCGAAGCGATGCCGGCGCTTGCGGCCGTTGCCATCGATCCACAGATCGGCCGCGATGCATGCGCGGTCTTGTCCGGGCCGCAGCGAGCACAAATCGTTCGACAGCGCTTCCGGCAGCATCGGCACGACGCGGTCGGGAAAGTAGACCGAATTGCCCCGCTCTACCGCCTCCCGATCGAGGGCGCTGCCGGGCCGCACGTAGTGCGCCACGTCGGCAATCGCAACGACGATATGCCAGCCGCCGCGATTGGCCGGATCGGGATCGGGTTCAGCCCACACCGCATCGTCGAAATCGCGGGCGTCGCTGTCGTCGATCGTGACGAGCGCCAGTTCGCGCCGGTCGGCGCGGCCGGCCGGATCGCCGATCGGCCGCGCGGCGGCGGCTTCGGCCAGCGCGGCCGGCGAAAACGCGGCGGGGATGTCGAACGCCGCGATCAGCATGCGGCTGACCGCGCCCGGCGCATCGGCTGCGCCAAGCCGCTCGACGATCCGCAACCGTTTGCCAAAACGCCGCGACGGCAGTTCTTCGCCGACGACCAGTTCGTTGTCGCCGAGGCCGACGGCATCGGCACCGAGGACGTGATATTCGCTGCGGTCGCGGCGATCGGCGGCAACGACGATGCCGCCGTCGCGCGTCGGATGGTAGACGCCGACGACGCGCCCGGCCGCCACGTCGAGCCGGCGGATGATCTCTGCGTCGATGTCGCCGCTATCGTGGCGGACAAGCCGCGCCAGCGCGCGCTCGCCCGGCGCCAATTCGTCGCCCGCAGCGCCGGTCAGCCGAAACCTCGGCCCCTCCGCCGCCGCCGCAGGCCGGACCAACGGGGTGCCGTCTGGATCGCTGCCGCAGCCGACGACGGCAATGATCTCAGGCAGAGCGGCGCCGGCGAAAAATTTATGACCGCCGCCGCGCTGCACTTCACCCGAGCGTTCGATCGCGCGCAACATACCGCGCAGCGCCTGATGCTCACCGGGCCCCAGGCCGAAGGCGCGAGCAATCTCGCGCGGGCTCAGCGGTCCCGGATGGCCGCGGACGAATTCGACGACCGCAGCGAACGGCGGCAGCCTGCCTTGCCGATCGCCATCAGCGCTGCCGCGTCGGGCCAACGCTTTCACCCGAATGCATAGAAACCGGCGCCGAGGTGAAGGCTGGGCCAAGCCATCGATTGGCCGACCAACCGACCCCGGCCGGCGGCCGGACTCGTGTGGTCATTGTGCCGACGAGCGGCGGGCGCTCTTCGCGGCAGGCGGCCGTTTCGCCTTGGTTTTAGGCGCAGCGCCTGTCGACGTCGGTTTGGCCTCCGGGCGGCCGGATGCCGCCTTGGCGGCGGTACGGCGGCCCGGCTTCGCCGCCCCATTGCCGGCCGGTTTTGTCTTGCCGGCCCGGCGGTTCGGCTTGCCCTTGGCGCGCTGCACGGCCAACAGCTCGATCGCCCGCTCGAGCGGAAAATCGTCGGGGTCGGCGCCTTTCGGCAGCGAGGCGATATTCCCGTCGTGGCTCACATAGGGACCGTAGCGCCCGCGATAGAGCCCGACCGTGCCGCCATCGGGATGCGGTCCCAATTCGCGCAGCAATTGCGGGCCGCGCCGGCCGCCGCTTTTCGCTTCGGCAAGCAGCGTGACGGCGCGGTTCAAGCCGATCGAGAGCACGTCGTCGTCGCCGGCGAGCGAGGCAAATTGCTGACCGTGCTTCAGATAGGCGCCGAATCGGCCGATCCCGGCGGTGATCGGCTCGCCGCTCTCCGGATGGCGGCCGATCTCGCGCGGCAGCGCCAGCAGGCGTAATGCCGTCTCGAGATCGACATCGGCGGGCTTCATGCCGCGCGGCAATGCGACCCGCTTCGGCTTCGCGCCGTTGTCGCCTTCGCCGAGCTGCAGGTAATGCCCGTACGGGCCTTTCTTCAGCGTCACGGCCAACCCGGTCGCCGGGTCTTTGCCGAGCGCGCTGTCGGCAACCGCGGCGCCGGCCTCGCCGTCGCCATCCACCGCGAAGGCGCGGGTATAACGGCACTGGGGATAGTTCGAGCAGCCAATGAAGGCGCCGAAGCGGCCGAGCTTCAACGACAGCCGGCCCGCGCCGCATACCGGGCAGACCCGCGGGTCGCGGTCCGAGCCGTCATCCGGAAAGAAATGCGGCCCCAGCGCGTCATCGAGCGCTTCGAGCACCGCCTTGACCGTCAGATCCTTTGTGCCGTCCACCGCCAGCGAGAACTCGCGCCAGAAGTTGCGCAACAGTTCCTTCCAGTCGACCCGTCCGCCCGACACGTCATCGAGCTGGTTCTCCAGATCGGCGGTGAAGTTGTAATCGACGTAACGCTCGAAAAATCCGGTCAGAAAAGCGGTCACCAACCGCCCGCGGTCTTCCGGGACAAAACGGCGCTTGTCCAGGCGGACATAGTTGCGGTCCTGCAATACCTGCAGGATTGCGGCATAGGTGGAGGGTCGGCCGATGCCCAATTCCTCCAGCTTTTTGACGAGGCTCGCCTCGGTATAGCGCGGCGGCGGCTGCGTGAAATGCTGGTTCGGCGCGACGCTGCCGCGCCGGAGCGCCTCGTCCTCGCGCATGTTGGGCAGGCGGCGCGCATCCTCGTCGTCGCCCGCATCGTCACGGTCTTCCTGATAGAGCTTGAGGAAACCGTCGAACAACAGCACCGAGCCGGTCGCATGCAGGCGGATCTTGCCGCTCGGGTCGGCGATATCGACACTGACCTGATCGAATAGCGCCGAGGCCATCTGGCTCGCGACCGTGCGTTTCCAGATCAGTTCGTAGAGGCGGCGCTGGTCGTTGTCGAGATCGCGCGCGACAGTGGTCGGGTGGCGCGCCATGTCGGTCGGGCGGATCGCCTCATGCGCCTCCTGGGCGTTTTTCGCCGGCGAGCGGTAGATGCGCGGCTCCGCCGGAAGATAACGGGCGCCGAATTCGTGGCCGATCAGCAGCCGCGCGGCGGCGATCGCCTCGGCCGCGATCGCGACGCCGTCGGTGCGCATATAGGTGATGAGACCGACCGTGTCGCCGTCGAGGTCGATCCCTTCGTAAAGGCGCTGCGCAACCGACATCGTGCGGCTCGCGCCAAAGCCCAGTTTGCGCGAGGCTTCCTGTTGCAGCGTCGAGGTCGTGAACGGCGGGAACGGGTTGCGCCGTACCTCGCGGCGCTCGACCGACGCAACCGTGAAACCGGCCGCCTTGAGGATCGCGTCGGCGGCGGCGTGTGCCTTCTGTTCGCTGTCGAGATCAAAGCGGTCGAGCCGCCTGCCGTCGAGATGCGACAGGTGCGCCGTGAAGCGCTCGCCCGCTGCGGTCTCGAATTCGACCTCGATCGTCCAGTATTCGCGCGGCCGGAATGCCTCGATCTCGGCTTCGCGCTCGCAGACGAGGCGCAGCGCCACCGATTGCACCCGCCCAGCCGAGCGGCTGCCGGGCAACTTGCGCCACAGCACCGGCGACAGCGTAAAGCCGACGAGGTAATCGAGGGCGCGGCGCGCGAGATAGGCTTCGACCAGCTCGCGGTCGATATCGCGCGGGTGGCGAAAGGCGTCGAGCACCGCGTTGCGCGTCACTTCGTTAAACACGACGCGCTTTACATCGATGTCCGCTTTCAGCGCACGGCGCGCCCGCAGCACCTCGCGGACGTGCCACGAGATCGCCTCGCCTTCGCGGTCGGGATCGGTCGCGAGAAAAAGCTTGTCGGCGCCCTTCAACGCCGCGGCGATCTCCTTGACGCGCTTCTCGGAGCGGCCGTCGACCTCCCACGACATCGCGAAATCGGCGTCGGGCAGGACCGAACCGTCCTTTGCCGGCAGATCGCGGACATGGCCATAGCTGGCGACGACCTTGTAGTCGCGCCCGAGGTATTTATTGATGGTCTTCGCCTTGGCGGGCGACTCGACGATGACGACGTTCATGCCTGCTTTCTGCAAACGACAAGCGCCGCGAACGGTCAACGCAGCGAGACGAGATTGCCGGGGTGACGCTCGATGCGGCCGGCCAGTTCCAACTCGAGCAGCAGCGTGGCGACCGCGGCGGCTGACATCTGGCATTGCCGCACCAGTTCGTCAACCGCGACCGGCGAGGGACCGAGATGCTCGACGATCAGATCGAGCGCGGCGCCGGTACCGACGGAAGCCGCCGGGGCGGCGAGCGCCGGCCGTAGCGGTGGGCCTGACGGCCGGCGAGGCGGCGCGACGGCGGACGGCGCTCGGTCCTGCAGCATCGGGCCGAGTTGGCCGATGACATCGGCCGCCGTCTCGGTCAACGTCGCGCCGTTGCGCAACAGGTCGTTGCAGCCGCGGCAGCGCGGGTCGAGCGGCGATCCCGGCACCGCGAAGACGTCGCGGCCTTGTTCCAGGGCGTAGCGCGCGGTGATCAGCGAACCGGATTTCGCGGCCGCCTCGACAACGACGACGCCGAGCGAGATGCCGGAAATGATGCGGTTGCGGCGCGGGAAATGCCGCCGCCTGCGGCTCGCTGCCAAGCGGCAGCTCGGCAAGGACCGCGCCGCCTTCGACGATCGCGTCATAGAGCCCGCGGTTCTCTTCCGGATAGACGACATCGGCGCCGCCGGCGACAACCGCGATCGTGCCCTGGTCGAGCGCGCCCAGATGCGCCGCTGCGTCAATGCCGCGCGCCATGCCCGAAGCGACGACGACGGACGCCTCGCCAAGACCCGCCGCCAGTTCGCGGGCGAGGCGGCGACCGTTGGCCGAGGCGTTGCGCGCGCCGACCACCGCGACGACCGGCGCCGCCAACAGCCGGCTCAGGTTTTCCGGGCGTCCGAGCACCGTCAGAACCGGCGGCGCGTCCTCGACGGCGGCCAGCGCCGCCGGGTAGAGCGGCTCGCCCCAGCAGACGATGCGGCCGCCAAGGCAATCAACCGCCGCGAGCTCTGCCTCGGCCGCGCCGCGGGTCGTCGTCGCGGCGGCCTGGCGCGACGGCAGGCGCGGCAATGCATCGAGCGCCGCAGCGGCCGATCCAAAGCGGCGCAGCAGCGCGTAGAACGTGACCGGGCCGACGGTCTCGCTGCGCGCGAGGCGCAGCCAGTCCAGACGTTCCTGCGGTTCGAGTGTGCGCGCGGCCAGGGCGTCTCAGCCTTTCCGGAATGAGATTCGGCTCTCGGTGCCGGCGACGAGACGGCGGATATTGTCGCGATGGCGGAGAATGACGAGCAGCGCAATGCCGGCGATGACGGCAGCGCGCGCCGGATCGAGAAAGGCAGCGGCGAGCGCCGCGGCGGCAACCGCGCCGACCAGCGCCGCCAGCGAGGCAAGGCGCGACAGCGCGGCGACGGCGAGCCACACGGCCGCGGCCGCCAGCGCTACGGGCCAGGCGAGCGCCAGCAGCACGCCCAATGCCGTCGCCACCCCCTTGCCGCCGCGAAAGCCGAGCCATACGGGGAATATATGGCCGATGACGACGGCAAGGGCCGCGGCGAGCGCCGGCGCCGGTCCCCACATCGCGCCGATCAGCACGGCCGCGACGCCCTTCGCGAGGTCGAGCGCGAGGGTCAGCGCCGCCAGCCCCTTGCTGCCGGTGCGCAGCACATTCGTCGCGCCGATATTGCCCGAGCCGACCTGGCGGATATCGCCGAGCCCCGCTGCGCGGGTCAGCAGCAGCCCCCAGGGGATCGACCCGAGCAGATAGCCGATGGCGGCGGCGATAATTGATCCGGTCATCTGCCGACGACCGCTAGCCGCGATTGAAGGCCGGCATCACGTCGCGGGCGAACCGGCGCAGCTGCTCGATGAATTCGCCGGGCGAGAGGCCCTCGGCCCAATGGATCATGAAGTCCTCGAGGCCGGGGTACTTGGCCTCGACCGACTTGATGCCGGCAATGACCTCGTCGGGCCGGCCACAGAACCACGCTTTCTGTTTCACCCCTTCGCGCAATGTCGGCACCGACGTCGGCGCGCCGGGCGTGCCCCAGGTGCGCCCCTGCTCGTCGGCGTAGCGCACAAAGCCGAACGGCGCGAACCATTTGTACCGCTCGTCATGCGCCGGCGCCAACCGCCGGATCGCCTCTTCCTGGCTGTCGGCGAGATACACTCCCGCACCCCAGCACATGTCCTGGCCGAGCGCGACCGGCCGGTTGTGGCGATGGCAGGCATCGTGGAAGGCGCGCACGACATCATCAAGGATCTTCTCGCCGTTCAGCGTCACCATCGCCTTGAAACCGTATTGCGCCATCATGTCGATCGTGCGGCCGCTGGCGATCGGCATCCAGATTTCGACCGGCAGGTGCTTTGGCCGCGGCACCATCGTGATGTCCGCGAGGTCGTAGCCGCGATACGGCACCGGCGGCGGACACTCGAAATATTTGCCCTTGTAATGGAATGCCTCCTCATTGAAGCATTTCAGCAGGAGTTGCAGCCCTTCTTCGAATATTTCCCGGTTGGCGGCCGTGTCGAGCAGCGGTCCGCCCAACGTCTCGACCTCGCGGGTGTGATAGCCGCGCCCGACCCCCATCACGACGCGGCCGTCCGTCACGATATCGGCCATCGCGTAGTCCTCGGCCAGCCGAATCGGGTGCCACATCGGCAGGATATTGAAGCCGCAGCCGAATTTGAGCCGCCGCGTCTGGGTTGCGAGCCACAGCCCCCACTGGATCAGGTTGGGGATGCACTCATAGCCCTCGTGCTGGAAATGGTGCTCGGCCGCCCAGAAGCAGTAATAGCCGAGCTCGTCCATGACCTGCGCCACCCGGCGCGAAGTCTCGAACACTTCCGACAACCGCTCATTGGAATAGCGCCGGTCGTTGGCCGGCGTGCCGGCGAGACCGATATTGTCAAGGTCGATCTGGCCGACATAAAGCGCATGAAAGCGTTTGATCATGATTCCTCCATTATTGTTTGCTCGGATCAAGCCGGCGGCGCGCCGGACTCGTCGACGAGCGCATGCGCGATGCCCGCGGCGCGGGCCGACGCCTCGCGCAGCAGCCGGTTCAATTCGGGCAGTTCCTGCTCGAAGCGGTCGATCGGCGCGCCGATCAGCAGGCCGGCGGCGACGCTGCCATCGGCATTGAAGATCGGGGCGGCAAGGCCGGCGGCACCCGGCACCGTCTCGCCGAGGCTGACGGCAAACCCGTCGCGGCGGATCGCGGCGAGGCGCTCGCGCAACCGTTTGGGGTCGGTAATCGTGCGCGCCGTCAGCGGTTCGAGGGGCGTGGCGCGGATGTAGGCCTCGATCCACGCCGGCTCCTGGTAGGCGAGCAGCATCTGGCCGCCGGCCGAAACGTAGAGCGGCCGCGTCGTGCCGGTCGGCACCGTGTAGCGAACCGGGTTGGGGCTGTCGATGATGTCGGCGTAGGTCATGCGCTGCGCCGCGCGGTCGAGCACGACGAGAAACACGGTCTCGCCGGATTTCACCGCGAGGTCCTGCAGGATCGGCCGGACCAGCGCCGGAAAGCGGCGCACCGCCAGGATGTCGGCGGCGAGGCGAAAGGATTTCGGGCCGAGGCGATAGAGACCGTGGCCATGCTCCATATAGCCGAGCGCCACCATCGAGCGCAGGATGCCGAGCAGGCTGCTCTTTGGCGCGGCGATCGTCGTGCTCAACTCGGCGAGACTGACGCCCTCGGCCGATTTGGCGAGCGCCTCGAACAGCGCGACAAGCCGCGTCGCCGAGCGGGCGAAGGATCCGTCCGCCGCGGCGGCGCCGTCGTTCGCCTCGCCCGGGTTCGCGAGCCTCGCCGCGACCCGGCCCACCTGTGTCCTCAACCCGCGCATCCTTCAGCCAATCGCCGCCGGCAAATTATTCAAACGATGACCGCGAGACTATAGCGGGGCGCGGCTCCGGGGCGAAGCGGCTGCCTATTCAATGTGCGCCGGGCGCGACGGCCGGGCGCGACGCCATCGCGGCAGACGACGGCCCCGGCGGCTGCTAGACTTGAGCATCTGGAGGGGCATCGCTTGCCGGAGGACGCAATGACGACGACGACGCTCGAAGCCGATGCACGCACCGATATCCGCGTGGAAGACGTGGAATACCAGCGGCAAGCCGGCCGGCCGCTGCTGGCGCGGCTGTACCGGCCGGCTGCGACCGGGCCGTTTCCGGCCGTCATCCAGGTGCACGGCGGCGCCTGGGTCAGCAAGGACCGCACCGACAACGACTTTATTGCCAAGGCCTTGGCGGAAAGCGGCATCGTTGTCGCGGCGATCGATTTCCGCATGCCGCCCGATGCGGGATACCCGGCTTCGCTCGCCGACATCAACCTCGCCGTGCGCTGGCTGAAGGCGCGCGCCCGCACCTACGGCAGCCGTCCCGATTGGGTTGGTCTATTCGGCACGTCGAGCGGCGGCCACCAGGCGCTGCTCGCGGCGATGCGGCCGGACGACGCGCGCTATGCCGCGCTGCCGCTCGAAGACGCGCCGCGGGTCGATGCGCGCGTCGCGTTCGTGATCTCGGGGTGGGGCGTGCTCGATCCGCTGCTGCGCTACCATCTCGCGAAAAAGGCCGGCAATTCCGAGCTCGTCGAGAATCACCA
>DATJSO010000081.1:0-25709 GCA_035504075.1 Allostellaceae bacterium
CAGCGCCACCAGAGCCGCCATCCCCAGGATGCCGCAACCGCGCCCCCAACGGAGACACGCCACCGCACCCTCGCGCGCGCGACTGCAAGACCGCCGCCGCCCGCGCATCCCTTCCCTACTCACCAACAATGTCAATCAACAACCCCACACGTTCAGAGCGCAGCGCGACGTGCCGCAAACGGCGGCTGCTGCCACGTCCTCGCCGGAGCGGGGTCGCCGCGACCGCAGGCGGCCGAGGCGAGCGGCTAACATAGTGCCCCCTCCCGACCCTGTCCAGTGACGGGTGCGCAAAAAATTTATCCTGCCGCAAAGCCGCCGCGCCGCGATTTCACAACAGCCCGAGCGCCCGCAGCTCCGCGAGCATCCGTGGCGGCATTGCCGCCTCGGCCGCCGCCGGCGCCGTGTCGCCGTCGGGCGGCGCATCGGCCGGCGAGAGATAGCGCCAGCCCTGGAACGGCCGCCACGGCCGCCACCGGGTCGGCACCAGCTCGCGCTCGACGCCGATCAGGCAATAGGCGCGCCCCTTGTCGTCGCGCGCGGTATTGAAGCCGGTGACACGCTGGCGCACCCGGATCTGGCCGCGGATGACCCAATAGAGCGAGCCGCCCGCGAGCACCTGCGCCGCGCGTCGCGGGTGATTGCGGGTATAGACGAAACTGCCGCCCATCTGCGCGACGCGCTCGGCGCGTACCCGGCGCAACTCGTCGAGATCGGCGATGCCGACCGCCATCTTCAGGAGGTGCAGCAGACCGGCGGCGTTATCGTCCGGCGGCATCATCGGCATCCGCCAACGCGAGCAGCCCGGCGCCCTCCTCGACAAGGTCGCCCTGCGCGTAATGCACCGCGGCAACGATGCCGTCGCGCGGCGCGGCGATCGTATGCTCCATCTTCATCGCCTCGATGACGACGAGCGGCTGGCCGCGCCGCACCGCATCGCCCGTCGCGACGAGGAGCTGCACGACCCGACCGGGCATCGGCGCCGTGAGCCGGCCGGCGTCTGACAGGGCGTCGGCCGGCGGCGCCAGCGGATCGACATCGGCGAAATCCCAGCCTTCGCCGCTGTCGAACACCGTGACCCCGCCGGGGCGGTCGATGACAAGCAGCGTGCGGCGCACGCCGTCCAGCGTAACCGCCAGGCGGCCGTCCGCGACGCGTTCGGCCACGGCATGGCGGGCAGCATCGCCGAATTCGAGCCGCCAGCCCGCCGCGGCGCGCGTCGCCGCCACCGTGGCCTCGCCGCTGCCGCAGCGGAAAATGAGCGTCTGCCCGGCCGGTGCGGTGTTGACCCGCCAGCCGTCGCGGCGCGCCCACGGATCGGCCGGAGCAGCGGCCGGCGGCGCCAGCCGATGCAACGCCGCGGCCGCCTGGGCGAACACCGGCGGCGAGGCGGCCGGCGGCGCCAGCAATGTGTCGCGCCGCCGCTCGATAAAGCCGGTATCGACGCCGGCCGCGGCGAATTCCCCGTCGGCAACGACGCGCGAGAGAAAACCGAGATTGGTCGCAACGCCGATGATCGCCGTGTCGGCAAGGGCGCGCTGGAGACGCGTGCGGGCGGTTTCGCGATCGCGGCCCCCGGCGATGATCTTGGCGATCATCGGGTCGTAATAAGGCGTCACCGTGTCGCCCTGGCGCACCCCGGTTTCGACCCGGATGCCGGCGCCCTCGGGCAGGCGCAGCGCGTGCAGCGTGCCGGTGGACGGCAGAAAATTGCGTGCCGGGTTTTCGGCATAGAGCCGCACCTCGATCGCATGGCCCTGACAGCCGATCTGCGCCTGTTGGCGGGTGAATTTCTCGCCCGCCGCGACACGCAACTGCCATTCGACGAGGTCCACGCCGGTGACCATCTCGGTCACCGGGTGCTCGACCTGCAGCCGCGTGTTCATCTCCATGAAGTAGAACGCGTCGTCGCCCGGCTCCGTCGGCGCGATGAATTCGACCGTGCCGGCGCCGACATAGTGGACCGCATGCGCCGCGGCAACCGCCGCTTTGCCGAGCGCGCCGCGCCGCGCCGCGTCGAGGCCAGGCGCCGGCGCCTCCTCGACGATCTTCTGGTGACGCCGCTGGATCGAGCAGTCGCGCTCGTAAAGATGGACGATATTGCCGTGGTGGTCGCCGAACACCTGTACCTCGATGTGGCGCGGCCGTTCGAGGTAGCGCTCGATCAGCATGCGGTCGTCGCCGAACCCGCCCTTGGCTTCGCGGCGGGCGCCGTCGAGCGCGCGGGCGAACTCGGACGCCGCGCGGACGATGCGCATGCCGCGGCCGCCGCCGCCGGCAGACGCCTTCAGCATGACCGGGTAGCCGATCTGCTCGGCCTCGGCGAGAAGGCGGGCGTCGTCCTGTTCGGCGCCGTGGTAGCCCGGCACGACCGGCACGCCGTGCTGCTGCATCAGCGCCTTGGCCGCCGCCTTCGACCCCATCGCCCGGATCGCCGCCGGCGAGGGGCCGATAAAGACGATGCCGGCCGCGGCGCAGGCTTCGGCGAACTCGGCGTTCTCCGACAGAAAACCGTAGCCGGGGTGGATCGCCTGCGCGCCGCTGCCCCGCGCCGCGGTAATGATCTTCTCGATATCGAGGTAGGAATGCCGCGGCTCGGGCGGGCCGATCGGCCAGGCTTCGTCGGCCATCGCGACATGCAGCGCCTGCGCATCGGCCGCGGAATAGACCGCGACCGTCGCGATGCCCAGCCGTCGCGCCGTGCGCACGACCCGGCAGGCGATCTCGCCGCGATTGGCGATGAGGATTTTAGCGAACACGACTAGGGTCGCCGCCGCGAGGCAGGCCGCCGCTCTGCCGCGACGCGGCGCGCCGCCGCCAGCGCTAGTCGCGCCCATTCGACAAATTCGTCGGGCTCGTCGAACAGCCGCTCCGGCGCGCGCCAGAACGACAAATCGATCAGTTCGCCCTTTTTCCGGTAGTTGAGCGGCGGCGCCGACGCCGCTTCGGCGAAGGCGGCGCGATTGCCCGCATCGACCCGCAAATAGAGCGTGTTGTCGGTGACCATCCCCAACATGAACCCGTCGCAGAACACGCCAGTCTTGCCGAACATCCGCCGCAGCGTGGTCTGGCCAAGCGGCGCCAGTTGCTCCTTCAGGAATTCGGTAAAGCTGTCGCTGGCGACCACGCCGCGCCCCTACATCCGGAAGATGCCGAAGCGTCCGCCGCCGCCGGCGCGCCACGGCTCGATCGGCGCGTTGAGCGCGGCGGAAATCGACAATGCCAGCACGAGGCGGGTTTCGGCCGGGTCGATGATGCCGTCGTCCCACAGCCGCGCGCTGGCATAATAGGGATGGCCCTGCTCTTCGTATTGGGCGCGGATCGGTGCCTTGAATGCCTCCTCCTCCTCCCGCGTCCATTCCTGCCCGCGCGCCTCGATGCCGTCGCGCCGCACCGTTGCCAAGACCGAGGCCGCCTGCTCGCCGCCCATCACCGAGATGCGCGCATTCGGCCACATCCACAGAAAGCGCGGGCCGTAGGCGCGGCCGCACATGCCGTAATTGCCGGCGCCGAAGCTGCCGCCAATGATGACGGTGAATTTCGGCACGTTTGCCGTGGCGACGGCCGTCACCATCTTGGCGCCGTCCTTGGCGATGCCCTGGTTCTCATAGCGCCGGCCGACCATGAAGCCGGTGATGTTCTGCAGGAACACCAAGGGGATGCCGCGTTGCGCGCACAACTCGATGAAATGCGCGCCTTTGAGCGCGCTTTCCGAAAACAGGATGCCGTTATTGGCGAGGATGCCGACGGGATAGCCCCAGATCCGCGCGAAGCCGCAGACGAGCGTCGCGCCGTAGCGCGCTTTGAACTCATCGAATTCGCTGCCGTCGACGAGCCGGGCGATGATCTCGCGCACGTCATAGGGCCGGCGCAGATCGGCCGGAATCACGCCGTAGATGTCCTCCGGCGGGTACAGCGGCTCGCGCGGCGGCGCGAGGTCAAGCGGTGCCAGCTTCGTGCGGTTGAGGTCGGCGACGATGCGCCGGGCGATGCCGAGCGCGTGGCGGTCGTCGACGGCGAAATGGTCGGCGACACCGGAAATGCGGGTGTGCACGTCGGCGCCGCCCAGATCCTCGGCGCTGACAATCTCGCCGGTCGCGGCCTTGACCAGCGGCGGGCCGCCGAGAAAAATCGTGCCGGTGTCCTTCACGATGATGCTCTCGTCGCTCATCGCCGGCACATAGGCGCCGCCCGCCGTGCACGAACCCATGACGATCGCGATCTGCGGCACGCCGAGCGACGACAGCATGGCCTGGTTGTAGAAGATGCGGCCGAAATGGTCGCGGTCGGGGAAGACCTCGTCCTGCGCCGGTAGAAACGCGCCGCCGGAATCGACGAGGTAGAGGCAGGGCAGCCGGTTGTCGCGGGCGATCTCCTGGGCGCGCAGGTGCTTTTTGACGGTCAGCGGGAAATAGGTGCCGCCTTTTACCGTCGCGTCGTTGGCGACGAGGACGCATTCGCGGCCGGCGATGCGGCCGATGCCGGTGACGATGCCGGCGGCGGGCACCGCACCGTCATACATGCCCCACGCCGCAAAGGCCGAGAATTCGAGGAACGGCGATCCGGGGTCGAGCAGCAGGCGGATGCGCTCGCGCGGCAGGAGTTTGCCGCGGCGCTCGTGACGGCGGCGCGCGGCTTCGTCGCCGCCTTTGGCAATTTCGGCAGTGTTTGCGCGCAGGTCGGCGACGAGCGCACGCATCGCCACATCGCCGGCACGGAACGCCTCGGAGTGTCGGTCAAGCGCGGTGGCAATCGCGGGCATCGCGCCCGCACCTTACCGCCCCACCGGCCCGGAGCAAGCGGAATGGCGGAACGCTCGGATCGCCGGCGCAAGGCGGATCGACGCCGCGCCGTCCGCCCCGCGTCGCCAAGTCAGCAAGGCTCAGTCGCTGTGGCAGACCTTGACGGTCCGCATCGCGTTTTCGGCTTCCATATGCGTGTGGTAGATGACGCCGTTGCCGCCGATGACGGTCATCTCGGTGCCCGCCGGCCGCTGGCTGACGATGCGGCAATGCCGCGTGTGAGTATTCTGCACGACCCAGTATTCGGTTTGCGCCGCCGCCGGCAGCACGAAGCCGATCAGCGCAACGCCGGCTATCGCAAGTGTGAGCTTCATCTGTTTTCTCCAGCAACTACAACCTGGATGAAAACAGCCCCCCAACAATGCAGTTCCCGGTCGATTACTCCAGCCGATGTTCAATTTTACCGAGGCGGGTTTGGCACGGCAGCGAACGACCGGCGCCCGCTGCGAGGCGCGCGTCCGAAGTCTCTTCACCTCACGCGTGTGCGTGGCCATTGGCCGAGGCGATGCCCTGCGCCGCCACGTGGCCGTCCGTCGCATGGCCGTTGAGGCCGTTGGCGACGGCGAATTCAGGTTTGCCCTGGCGCGCCCGGATGCGATTGGCGCGGCTGACCAGTTCGCCCAGCTGCAGGCGGAAACGGGCGTTGACGAGGAATTCGCCGCTCGCCTGCGGCACGACGACATCGTCCTGCTGGCGCAGAAAGCGGACTATTTCTTCAACTGAGGCAGGCAGCACCGGCGGCGCATCGACCGAGCGCTCCTGGCCGGGTCCGGCAGCCGGGGCGCGGCGCGCGGCGATTTCCCGCGCGCAGCCGATCCTGACACCCTGCACCTGTTTCGCGCTGAGGCCGAATTCCGTCGCAAGGTCGGCGTTCCTGGCGCCCGTCGCCAGCCGGTCGATCAACCGTTGTCGCTGCTCGGCGGAAATCGCCGGTCGCGCGGGTAGCGGCGCGGCCGGAGCCGCCGCGTCCAGCTCGTCGAGCTTGGGGACGATCGCGGGCGGCGGCTCGCAGCGCGGCGCCGGCGAGAGGGCGGTCCGCGGCTGCGTCGCGACGGCAACGGCGCGGGCATCGGGACGCTCGCCGAGGATGAAATCATCGGCGCGCTGCGCCCAATCGATGGCCTGATCGAGCGGCAAGTTTTCCAGCGCCCGATAAAGAAGCCAGCAGCGGCGCTGCACCGGCTCTGTAACCAACTCCATAAAGGCAAGATGATCGTTCATCTTCAACCTCACGTCTGTTTTAAACGCACCCGGCAGCAAGCGAAACAACCTGAACGGCCAATCGGAGGCGGGCCGTAATATGGCCCCCTCCCGCATAACGTTTCGTTAACAGTCGATGTCTGGATTGTAACCTGAACAATGCGGCGGATCGATGACATTTGTAGTGAATTTCATTGGGATCATGGTTAATATTCTATTGACAGGAGAGCGCGATGGCGTCTGACAACCCCGGCGTGCACAAAGTCGAACCCTCCGCCATCGAATTCCCCCGTCCGTAAGCGCTCCTCGAACGGCGGCGGACGGCTGCCGTTCCCGGCCGATTGCCCCAGGTTATTGACCTGAAGCGCCCGGTCCGCGCAAATGGCGGCATGATCCCGCTGCCTCCCCTCGTCGCTCTCGAAGAGGCCGCGCGCCTGGTGCACGCGGTGATGCCGCCCACCGCGCAATACCGCTGGCCGCTGGTGTCGCGCCGGCTCGGCGCCGAACTCTGGATCAAGCATGAGAACCATACGCCGATCGGCGCCTTCAAGCTGCGCGGCGGCCTCGTCTATCTCGACGAACTGCGCCGCACCCAGCCCGGGTTGCGCGGCGTCATCACCGCGACGCGCGGCAATCACGGGCAGAGCATCGCCTATGCCGCCGCCCGCCTCGGGCTTGCCGCAACGATCGTCGTGCCGCACAACAACAGCATCGAGAAAAACCGTGCGATGGCCGCGTTCGGCGGCGAGCTGGTCGAGGTCGGCCACGATTTCCAAGCGGCCTATGAGTATGCCGCCGAGCGGGCTGCGGCCGAGCGCCTGCATCTCGTCCGCACCTTCGCGCCGGCGCTGATGCGCGGCGTCGCGAGCTATGGCCTTGAGCTGTTCCACGCCGTACCGGGGCTTGACACGGTCTATGTGCCGATCGGGCAGGGCAGCGGCATCTGCGGCGTCATCGCCGCACGCGAGGCGCTCGGCGAGACCGCGGTGATCGTCGGCGTCGTCGCCGCCAATGCGCCCACCTATGCGCTGTCCGTTGCCGCCGGCCGAGCAGTCGCGACCAACTCGGCCGACACGCTGGCCGACGGGCTGGCCGTGCGAGTGCCGGACGAGGCGGCGTTGGCGCTGATCCGGGCGCATGCCGACCGCATCCTCACCGTGTCGGAAAGCGAGATCCGGCATGCGATGCGCGTCCTCTATGCCGATACCCACAACGTTGCCGAGGGAGCCGGCGCCGCCGCCCTCGCCGGCGCATTGCAGGAGAAGGCGCGCCTCGCCGGCAAACGGGTCGCGGTCGTGCTGTCGGGCGGCAATATCGACCGGGCGCTGTTTTCTGGAGTGCTGGCGGAGGCCGACCCGGACCTGCAGTAGCAGCGGTCCCCCTATCGCGCGATTTCGCGGGCAATCAGCATGCGCTGGATATCGCTGGCGCCCTCGTAAATCTGGCAGACGCGCACATCGCGCCAGATGCGCTCGACCGGAAAGCCTTCGACATAGCCGTAGCCGCCGTGGATCTGTATTGCGTCGGAGGCGACCCGCTCGGCCATTTCCGAAGCGAACAGCTTCGCCATCGCAGCCGCCTGCACGGCGGGCTCACCGGCGTCGCGCCGCTCGGCGGCGTCGAGCACCAGTCCGCGCGCCGCGGCGAGCTGCGTCGCCATGTCGGCGAGGCGAAAGGCGACGGCCTGGTGCGCGATCAGTTTCTGCCCGAACGATTGCCGCTCCTTGGCATATGAGACGGCCGCATCATAGGCGGCCCGCGCCATGCCGACCGCCTGCGCGGCGATCGAGATGCGCCCCGCTTCGAGGTTGGCGAGCGCGATCCGATAACCTTCCCCTTCGCTGCCGAGCATCTGGTCGGGAGATAATTCGATGTCCTCGAACACCACCTGCGCCGTGTCCGAGGCGCGCTGCCCGAGCTTTTTTTCGAGCCGCGCGACGCGATAGCCGGACGCGTCGGTCGGCACGATAAAGGCGCTGATGCCGCGCCGCCCGGCGGCGGGGTCGGTCACCGCAAAGACCAGCGCCAGCTCGGCGGTCGAACCCGACGTGATGAACTGCTTGGTGCCGGACAGCACCCAGCGGTTGCCGTGGCGGCGGGCGCGGGTCGTTATCGCCGCGGCGTCGGAGCCGGCCTGCGGCTCGGTCAGGCAAAAGGCGGCGAGCGTCTCGCCGCGCGCCATCGGCGCGAGAAACCGATGCTTCTGCTCCTCGCTGCCGTATTGCAGCACGGCGCCGCAGCACAATGCGTTGACGCCGAGGATCGTCGAGATCGCGCCGTCGCCGGCCGCGATTTCCTCGATCGCCAGCGCATAGCCGACGTGATCGGCGCCCGCCCCGCCATATTCCGGCGGCACCAGCATGCCCATAAAACCGAGCCGCCCGAGTTCGCTCAGCGCCGCGCGCGGAAACTGCGCCGCGTGGTCCCACTCTGCGGCGTGCGGCGCCAATTCGCGCGCCGCAAACGCCCGCGCCGTGTCGCGCAACAGAAGTTGCTCGTCATTCAGCCGCATTGCCGTAGCGTCCCCGTCTGGGCATCCCGTCACGCCGCGCCCGCGTCGCGACCACAGAATTTGTGATGGTCGCTCGGCAGCACAAGTCAATCGCGGTGCGGTATGCCCGGCGCGGCGAAAAACGCCGCGGCTTCGCCCAGCCGGCGCAGCCGCCGGATGAAAAAGCCGGGCGGGTCGCCGGCGGGATCGGCGGGCGGCTCGATGCGGGTCCACTCGCGGCAATCGATCAGCGCCATCGGCGCGCCGGCCGGTGGCGGCGCCTTGCTGCATCGCCCGGTCGCGGCAAACCAGGCGGCCCGCCGTGCGACCCAGGCGGCGCTGACCTGCTTGTCACCGGCGGCGTTCTGCCAGCGCTCCCAGCGCGTGCCGCCGAGTTCGCGGGTGAAATAGAAGCGCTCGACGTGGTCGGCCGTGGCCGGGTCGGCGCCGCCGTAATGCTCGGAGATCAGCGTCGTCAGCACGACCGGCATGCCCTGGCCGGGCGCGGCGCGATAGCGGAACGGCGCGATGCGCCAAATTGTGTAGGCGGAACTGAAACGCGGCGGGCAGGCCGAGCGCGCGGCCGGCAGCCCGGCGAGGCGGGCGGTCGCGTGCCCCGCCAGCGGCGCCGGCCGACGCGGGTCGAATTCCGCCACCAGCCAGGAATGCCGCAACGCGGCGGCGGTGACGGGACCATCGCACGGGCCGACCCACAGCTTGAACCCGCCGGCGTCGCGGGTCGCGCCGATTGCTGCCGCCCCGGGCGACAGGACGACGATATCGGCGCCGTCGCTGTCTGGATCAAAGGCGCCGAAGCGGCGTCGATCACCGGCGCCGAAATCGAACGAGTCTTCGACAACGGTGCCGAGAGCGGCGGTTGCGACCGGGAACGAATCATGCCGCTGATAGCCTTCCGGCGCCGCGGCGCGGTCGGCAGGGGAGGGGTGGTCGTCCTTGTGGTAGGGCAGCCTTTCGCCCGGCCGCAGATCGCGCTGGGCGGTGCACGCCAGATCGCCGTCGATCGGGCTCCTGCCGATCAGCACGGCACCGGCGGCATCGAGACACAAGTTCTGGATCATGAAATCGCGCAGCGTCGCCGCCGTCGCGACGATCGCGGCTGCGGCCGGCGGCGCGCCGACCAGCGCGCCGAGCATCGCGCCGAGCAAGCCCCAGACGGCCCGCGCAGCCATGTCGTCCCGCGCTTATGCCTTTTCGAACAAGCGCTGGCCGACGAATTCGCCCGCGGCCGCGCCGCCCGGACAGGCGAACAGGCCGCTGCCGACGTGTGTCACGAACTGGTTCAACAGGTCGAACTTCGACAGGCGGTCGAAAATCTTGATGAAGCCGGTGCGCGGGTCGCGCTGGTAGCAGATGAACAGCAGCCCGGCGTCGTATTCGAGGCCTTGCCGCCAGGGCGGCCAGCGCTCGGCGGTGAAATTGACGCCGTTATTGTAGGAATACGGCCGGCGCAGGATCTGCGCGCCGCCGTTCGTCGCCGCCGCGGCGAGCCGGATATGTGCGTTCTCGGCGATGACCGGATTGCCGTCCTTGTCTGTCGCCTGCAGGTTCGGCGGGTCGAACTCGTTCTTGCCGCCGAGCGGCGCGCCGGAATATTTGTGTCGGCCGAAGGTCTGTTCCTGGAACGCGATCTTCATGCGGTCCCAATGTTCGATCGCAAAGCGGATGCGGCGAACGACGACATAGCTGCCGCCGCGCATCCAGGCCGGGCCTTCGCTGCCGACCCAGACGACCTGTTCCATGACCTTCGGATCGCCGATCGACGGATTGATCGTGCCGTCCTTGAAGCCCATCAGGTTGCGCGGCGTCGCGTCGCCGACCCGGTCGGGCAGAAACCCGGTCTGCGCCCAGCGCATCGTCGCCGCGCCGGCAGCGATGCGCGCCAACTGGCGGACGGCGTGGAAGGCGACCTGCGGATCATCGGCGCAGGCCTGCACCGCGAGGTCGCCGCCGGTATGCCCGTCGACGAGTTCGTCGCCGACGAATTTGGGCAGCTCGACCAGCGCCGCCGGCCGTTGCGCCGCCAGCCCGTAGCGGTCCTGGCCGGACTTCGTGAAAAGGCCGGCGCCAAAGCCGAACGTGACGGTCAGCCGCGCCGCCGGCAGGCCCAGCGCTTCGCCGGTATCGGCCGCCATCGCCGGCGTCGGCGCGTCGTACGCATCGCCGCCTTTTGCGGCGTGATGATCCGGCGCGACGGCGGCCTGCAGCGGATCGGCCAGCGGTTGCGCCGTCTTGCCGGCGGCCATGCGCGCCGCCGCGGCGCTCCACGCCCGCAGCAGCGCAGCGACATCCGCGCGCGTCGGCGCGGCGAGGTCGAACGCGGCAAAGACGGCGTGGCGCTGCGGCGCCGTCGCGATGCCGCCCTGATGCGCCCCCCAGAACGGCTCAACCCCGCCGCCCGCCGGCGCCGGAAGCATGGCGGTATCGGCGGCGGCACGCTGCGCCGCCAAGGCCGACCCCGCCGCCGTCGCGATTGTCGCGGCGAGAAAGCCGCGGCGCGACGGCTTCGCAGGCCCCCTCATCGCGACGCCTCCATCAACGTGTTGACGTCGTCCTCGACGTAATAGAAGCCGTTGCCGTCCGGCTTCATCGCGATGCCGAACAGGTCGCCGTTACCCGGCGGCGACTGCGCCTGGTCGGCGTCGATCCACTGCGCATAAAGCTGCTTGCCGGTCGTCGGGTCGATCTCGACGACCTGGCCGTTCTTCGCGTTGCACACCAGCAGGTGGCCGTCCGGCGCCATGACCATCGCGAGCGGTCGTTTCAACAACCCGTCCTTGGAAATCTCGCGGCCGGTGCCGGCGCTGGCGGTGCGGGTCGTGGCGTCGGCGATCGCGACGACACGGTTGCCGACCGCGTCCGAGACGTAAAGCGTTTGGCCGTCCGGGGCGAGCACAAGACCGGTCGGCCCGATCAGAAAGGCGTCCTTGTCGGCCTGCGCGCCAAAGCCGCTGCCGATCACCGTCTGCGAGGTGACGGTCGGCGGTCGGCCCGGCGCGACTGCCAGATCGAGCCGCAGCACGGTCGCCTTGTCGATGACCGGCGGCGCGCCGGTAGCGGGGTCGGTGACATCGGGGCCGGGCAGGGTTCCCGTCATGCTGACGAACAGAGTTGCCGTCGCGCCGTTGTCGATGACCGCCATGTTGCCCCACGGCCCGTTGATGTCGGGGCCGGCGATCGTGCCCGCCACGTCGCCATCGGCGTTGAGCACGATAAGGCAGCCGGGACCCCTCGTTTTCGTGGTGCCGTCGGTGCTGGGGGTGCTGCCGACGATGACCCAGCCGCTCTTCAGCATCGTCATCGCCGTCGTCAGTCCGACGCCGCCCGGACAGCCGGCCAACTGCCGCGGCAGCTTGGCAAACAGCGCCGCCGTCCGGCTCACCGGGTTGAAGTCGAGGATCGTCGTACCGGTCCCCTGGAGATTGGAGATGTTGTTGAAATTGTCGACCAGCACGTCATCGCGATGGATCTTGCCGACGGACACCGGCGCGACGATGACGGCGTAAGGGTTCAGATCACCGTCGCCCGGCACCGTCGAGGTCAGCGTCGTGTGGCGATGGATGGTTTCGAGGAACCCCTGGGCGGCCATGCCGGGCGGCGCCGTCAGCAGACAAGCGGCCACCACGCCCGCCAGCGCGGCGATGACTGAACCCCGACGACTCAAAGCCACCATGGTCCGGATCCCTTCATAGAACAGTCGAAATGTTGCGAATGCATCGCATTCGCCATTCTGCAGACGGCCACCGGGCAAGGCCGCACCACTCAAAAGGTGATGTTCGTGCGCAGCCCGATCACCGCTTCGTCGCCGATCTTGCGGGTCGGGTTGTTCGGGTTCGGTATGCCGCCACTCGGATTGAAGACGTATTGAAAATCGGGCTGCAACTGCCACCATGGCGTCACCTGGTATTGATAGGTGAGTTCGATGAACGTCTCGCTGCCTTGCGCCGGCGAATAGACGCCCGGATTGAAATAGGCAACGTCGGTGTCGTAGCCGGCCCGGCGGGCGCTGACGTGGGCGAAACCCAACCCAGCGCCGAAGGTGTCGTCCGGGCGATCGGGCAGCGGATCCTTCAAGGTCAGCCCGGCGTTGAGGCTGAAATCGACGAGGTTGCGATCACTCTCCGGGGTCCCCATCGCGCGGCCGAAAACGCTGAGGATGCGGCTGTCGTCCACGGTCGACTGCCACACCATCTGGTCGATAACGCCGTAAATGCTGTAGTCGCCATGGTGTTGCAGCGGCATGCCGGTGCTCGCCGGGTCGGCCAGCGGCAGGCCGGTATTGTCGTAGCGCAGATCGGCGAACTGCTCGGTGTCATACCAGAAGCCGATCTTGTAGGTGCCGGACAGCGGCCGTGTTTCGCTGGCCGGCACCATGCCGCCGACGGCCGGCGAGGTGATCTGCAATTCGGTGATCGCCAGCGCGCCGCCGTTCAGCGGAAAGCTGGTGCCCGACGGGTCGGCCTGCTGCGCATCGGGGATGCTGTTGTCGGGCGACGGGCTGCCGTTGAACACGCCGGCGAGCACGGTCACGCCCGGGGTCGGCTGCGTCCGCAACCGTACCCCGAGCGCAGACAGCGGGTAGGCGGGGCCCCCGCCCGGCAGGTCGGCCGATGGCACCATCGGCCAGCCGAACATCGTGTTGACGAACAGCAGCGCGTTCTGGCTGACGATGAATTCCTGGTCGAGGCTCTGCTGGCCGAGCTTCACGTCGGCCGCGCCACTGGCGAATTTCTGCTGATACCACAATTCCCACAAACGCGTGGCGCGGTCAGCTTCGATGCCGCTGGCGGTCTGCAGCGTGTCGAGATTGTCGGCGCTCAGGTTGCGGCCGTGGATCTGCAATGCGCTGACATTGAAGGTGCCGCCGTACCAGTTGAAGGCGCGCTGCGTGTCGAGCTGCAGCGTCGCCGTGGTCAAGCCGTCGTACTCAAAGCCCTGGCGGATGCCGCCGGTCAGGTTGCCGAGCACCTCGCTCGTCTCGGTCAGGCTCAAGGTCATGCCGTACTGCCCGAGCGCCGTGCGCAACCCCCCCATCGTGCCCAGCAGATTGGAGCGCCGCGCGATGGCCGACCACAAATCAAGCGCAGGCGGGGCTTGATCGGAAATCCCGGAGACCAGTTGCGGCGGCTGGGCGTCGTCGGCCGATGCCGGCTGCTCCGGGGAGGAACCCGGCGGTGCGATCGGCGCCGATTGACCGAAGGCGGCGGCATAGACCGTCGCCGCGGCGACGCCCGCCGCCAGCCCGGCGATGCGCTGCCGAGCGCGACTACGACGCACTCGCAAATTTTCTGCCCAGTTCGGCCGCATCGTATTGCTCGCTTTTGTTTGGTCAGGCGATGCGGGGCGCCGCCGTTCCGTCGCTGCGGCCCGGCGCGGCATGACCGACCAGTCGCATCAGCCCGCCGATCACAAAAAGCGTCGCGATATAGAAGACCACCTGGATGCCGGCCGGTTGTGCCGTGTAGCCGATGAGCGTGTGCAATACGCGCCCCGGCAGAGATTGGTCGGACAGCAGGAAGGACGTGTTCCACAGCGTGTCGCCGAGCGGCGGCAGCAGGTTGGCCTGCATCAGGAATGCCGCACCTTGCGAGGCCAGCCCGGCGGCCAGCAGCAGCACGAGCCAGCTGGTGACGCGAAACAGATGGCGCATCGGGATGGCCACCAGGCCGCCATAGATCGCCGTCCCGGCCGCGACGCCAAGCGCCAGCCCCAGCGCGCCGCCGACGATCATCGCCAGCACGCCGCCGCCCTGGCCCGCCAGCGCGATGCCGTACAGAAACAGCACGATCTCCGAACCCTCGCGCAATACCGCCAGCGCGACGACGATCGCGATCGCCCACAGCGGCCGGGCGCCCGAACGCACGTCGCGGCCGAGCTGCGCCGCGTGCGCCGCCAGTTCGCGCCCGTGGCTGCTCATCCACACATTGTGCCAGCCGAGCATGCCGACCGCGGCAAACAGGATCGCGGCATCGAACAGAGACTGCCCCATCCCGGCCGCCGCCTCGGCGATTTCGGCGGCGAACCCGGCAACCCCGATCGCGCCGAGCACGCCGGCGGCGATGCCGCCCGCGACCCACAGCCCGCGCCGCGGCGCGCCGCGGGCAGCGGCCATGACGATGCCGACGATCAGCGCCGCTTCGAGCACCTCGCGGAATACGATAATCGCAGTCGGCAACATCGGCGCGCGCTCCTACTTCACCACCAGATGCCCGCGCGTCGCGGGATGGAAATCGTCGAAGAACTCGTAGCGCCCCGGATCGAGCGGCCCGACATAGACGCTGATCGTCGCGCCGGGCGTCACGACCTGCTCGCGATGCAGGGAGCTGCTTTCGAACTCGGCCGGCGTCTTCTGTTCGTTGCGCACGCGCAATTCGATCTTGGTTCCCGCCGGCGCCGGCACGTTCGCCGGGACGAAATGGTGGTCGCGCAAGGCGATCGCGATCTGCGGCGTCTGTGCCCAGGCGGGCGAAGCGACCGCCAGCAGCAGAAAAACGGCGGCAATCCGAGTCATCGCTGGCGTCACCATGCAATTAATAATCGCTCGCAAACTAGCTTGTCGAACGCTGTTCGGCAATGCAACCCGACGCTGGGCAGGTCTGCCAAATCGTCGCATCTCGGGTTGCGGCGTCGGCGCCGGGAAGCGTGGCGCGCCGTGCCAACTCCGCTATAACGAGTGGGATGGAACAACGCGAACCGACAGGAGGAGAGATGCTGGACCTGGGCATCAAGGGCCGGAAGGCGATCGTTTGTGCCGCGAGCAAGGGGTTGGGGCGCGCCTGCGCGATGTCGCTGGCGAAGGCCGGCGTCGATGTCGTGATCACCGCGCGTACCGCCGAGACACTGGAACAGACGGCAGACGAGATCCGCCGCGAGACCGGCGCCAAGATCACCGCCGTTGCCGGCGACATCACGACCGAGGCCGGCCGCCAGGCGACACTTGCCGCCTGCCCCGAACCCGACATCCTCATTAACAACGCGGGCGGCCCGCCGGCCGGCGACTTCCGCGAATGGGGCCTCGAGGACTGGGGAAAAGCGGTCAACGCCAACATGCTGACGCCGATCATGCTGATCAAGGCGACCGTCGACGGCATGTGCCAGCGCAAATTCGGCCGCATCGTCAACATCACGTCGTCATCGGTCAAATCGCCGATCGCGATCCTCGGCATGTCGAACGGCGCCCGCGCCGGGTTGACCGGGTTTGTCGCGGGTCTCGCGCGCCAGGTGGCGCGGCACAACGTGACGATCAACAACCTGCTGCCCGGCCCCTTCCTGACGGACCGGCTGCGCTCCAACATGCAATTCGAGGCGCGGCGCGAAAACACTTCGTTCGACGAGATTCTCGCCAAACGCTCGGCGGCCAATCCGACGGGGCGGGTCGGCGATCCGGCGGAGTTCGGCTTTGCCTGTGCCTTTCTGTGCGCCGCCCCCTCGGGATTTATTGTCGGCCAGAACCTGCTATTGGACGGAGGCGCCTTCAACGCGACGATGGGGTGAGCCGAGCGTGCTGAGTCAGAGGCTGCCGCCGCCCGCCGCCGCGCGGCGTCAGCCGATGCGGTATTTGTCGGCCCAGCCGAGGTCGTTCTGTTCCAGCCGCTCGGCGATCGCTTCCCGCGGATGACCGTACGGAAACGGGAACTCGACGCCGTTCAACCCGGTGCGCGCCGCCGCATCGAAGCGGTCGAGAAAGCCGATTTCCTGAACCATCATGCTGAGGTCGGCGGCGACGCGGCGCATCGGCGAGTTCTTCTGTTTACCGGCGCGGCGCAGGGCGGCTACTGTTAGGCCACCGGCCCGCGACGACAAGCGGCCGACAGGGGGGGAGCCGATGAACCATGCCAAGACCGCCCTTGCCGCGGCGATCGCTGCGGCGGCACTGCTGTTGAGCGGCGCGGGGCCGGCGTGCGCCGTCGAGCCGATCAAGATCGGCTTCAGCATGGAACTGACCGGCCCGTTCGCCGTCGTCGGCAAGACCGGGCTGCTGGCCTTCCAGATCTGGCGCGACAACATCAACAAGCACGGCGGGCTGTTGGGCCGGCCGGTGCAGCTGGTTTATTACGACGACCAGAGCAACCCGGCAAACGTGCCGGGCATCTACACCAAGCTCATCGACATCGACAAGGTCGATTTGCTGGTGTCGAGCTACGGCACAAATCTCGTCGTGCCGGCAATGCCGGTCGCGATCTCGCATAACCGGTTGTTTTTCGGCTTGTTCGCACTGGCGGCGAACAACAACTTCCATTACGCGAAATATTTCTCGATGCTGCCCTTCGGCCCCGATCCGATAAAGACGTTCGCCGCCGGCTGGTTCGACCTTGCGGCGGCGCAGACGCCGAAGCCGAAGACGGTGGCGATCGTCAACGCCGACGCCGAATTCCAGCACAAGGCGGCCGAGAGTGCGCGCGAGAACGCCGAGCGCGTTGGCATCAAGGTGGTCTACAACGAGGCCTACCCGCCCAATACGGTGGATTTCTCACCGATCATTCGCGCCGTGCAGGCGGCGCAACCGGACCTTGTCTATTTCGCGGCCTACCCCTCCGATACGGTCGGCATCCTGCGCACCGTCGGCGAACTCGGGTTGAACGCAAAGATGATTGGCGGCGGCTTTGCCGGGCTGGCGGCGGCGGCGATCAAGATGCAGCTCGGCGCGGCGGCCAACGGCGTCGTCAACGTCGACCTCTGGGAGCCGGTGCCGACGATGATGTTCCCCGGCGTCGAGAATTTTCTGAAGGAATACCAGGCGAGAGCGCCGGCCGCCGGGGTGGACCTGCTGGGCTACTTTCTGCCGCCCTTCGCCTACAGCGAACTGCAGGTGCTGGGCGAGGCCGTCACCGCCACCAAAAGCCTCGATGACGACAAGCTCGCGCAGTACATGCACACGCATGCGTTTCACACGATCATGGGCACGATCTCGTTCGGCCCGAACGGCGAATGGACAAAGGCGCGGCCGATCTGGGCGCAATACCATGGCATCAAGGGGCACGGCGTCGAGCAGTTCAAGGGGCCGCAGACGGTGACGATCCTGTCGCCGGCGGAATACAAGACCGGCAACCTGATCTATCCGTACTCGAAGGCGCGCGCGGCGACCCAGTAGAGCCGCAGCCGCATCGCGACCGCGCCGCTCAGCCGGGCCAGAACGGCTCGCTTGCGAACAACGCCGACAGACGGCGGCGAAGTTTCGGTTCACGCCGCGCCAAGCGGCGCTCGTGCCAATCGAGCACGACGCGGCCGGCCGCACCGGCGTCGGCGTTTAGCGTCAGTTGTGCGAGGATGTCGCGGCCGACCCGGACATCGTTGGCGTCGCCGAGATCGTCCTGCAAGCGCTTCAGCCGCTTTGTGAAACCCGCGACCTTTTCAGGCTCGTAGAGGCAACCGAGCATCTCCGCGGCATAACGCAGTTTTTTCAAGGCGATCCGCAGCCGATGCCGTTCCGCCGGCGGCTGCTCGGCAAACCCCTTGCCGCGCCGCTTGGCGACCCTGCGGCGGCGGCCGAGGATCCTTGCCGCTATCTCGGTCATCGGCGCGTCGAGCGGCTGCATCCCGCCGCCCTCTTTCCATCCCCTGGTTTCAAACCATCGCAGGATATGCAACAGGGAAGCGGTATAGTGGGTCGAGCGGATCGCCTTGGCGGCCGCGATATAGGCCGCCTTGCGCCGGCGCTCGGCGGCGGCGCGCAGCGCCGGCAGCCCGGCGACATCGCCGAGCGCCTTCTGTGCCGGCCCGATCAGCGCGCTTTCGAAGACGTCGAGATTGCGCGCCCTGCCCAGCGCATCTGCCAGCCAGCGCAATTCCTCGGATGCCCAGCGCCGCTGGTCGGCCGGCAGCATTTTGCCGAACGCGGTCAACAGAGCGCGCAGCCGCCGCACGCCGACGCGCATCTGGTGAATGGCTTCGGCAAGGCCCGCCAGCGCTGCGGCCTCGTTGCGCATGACGTGATCGAGGCAGGCGAGGCCGATGTATTGCAGCACATCGCTGCCGCTCATGTCAGGCGCGAACTCGATCGCCCCGCCATGCACGGCGGCGAGCGGCGCCGCCTCGGGCGCCGCCAAGCGATAGCCGCGTTCGGCCTTACTGCGGCGTTCGAGGCGCAGCGGCGCCACCCCGAGCAGATCGATGGCGACATCGTAGAGGGCCGCCGGCCGACCGCTCTTCAATTCAAGCTCGACTTCGCTGATCGGCTCGCTGAGATCGACGGAGGCGTGGATGCGGCCGCGGTCGATCGCCGCCTCGATGCGGGTTTCGGGCGCCGTCGCCAGCGCGATCGTTTGCCGCGCCACTTCGGTGCGGAACAATGCCACCAGCCGTCCCTCGGTCTCGGGACCCAAAAAGCGGCCGGTTTCCGGCGCTTGCGGGTCGGGTCCCGGGCCGGTGATCGCATCCTCCCATTCGCCGCGCGCCAGCGGCGTCGCCGTGCCACGCCCGTCGGCCTTGATCGTCTGCACGAAACGGCCGCCGCTCTCGCGCACGCGCAGTGCCATCCCGCGGCGTGCCAGCGCATGATCCGGCGTATCGAAATAGGTGCTGACGAAACGCGCGCCGTCCGCAGGGGACCGGGCGTGCGCCCTCAATTTGCGCGCCAACAGCGGCAGGTCGCGGGCACGGGCGGCCAACTTCAGTTCGATTTCGATGCCGATGGTGGCCTCCCTGGGGCGGAAGGTGCGGTAATGCCGCAAGCGTTCCGGTTCCCGTTGGCGCTCGCAGCGATGCAAGAAGCGGCCCAACGTGCCGCGGGCCGGCGTCACCCCCGGTGCGCAGCCGCATCAGCACGCCGCCAACGCGGGCCCGGGGCTCCTTGGCGATGCCGCGATGGGACCCACGCAACTATCGCGTCGGCCGTCATTCAAGTCAAATTGCCTGTTCGCCGCGCGCTTGCGTGCCGCCGCCGCGCGACGCAATCTGCCGTATCGGGGCGAGGAGAATGCCGATGGCCGATACAGCGAACCGTGTCGCACTTTATGCCGCCGTTGGACCAGAATTGGCGCATTACGAGGTCGATGTCGGCGGCGCGGCGCTGACCCGGCGCGGCACGATCCGCCTGCCGGCTAACGTGCAATATGCCTGGCCGCATGCCTCGCGCCGATTTCTTTATGTCGCCTCGAGCGACAGCGCCAGCGGCGTCGGCGGCCATGTCGGCAACACGCACCATGTCAGCGCACTCCACATCGACCCGGCGTCGGGCGCGCTGTCGCCGCACGGCGCCCCGATCGCGCTGCCGACCCGGCCCATTCACATGACGACCGACATTCCCTCCGCTCACATCCTGGTCGCGTTCAACAATCCGAGCGCGCTCAGGGTCTACCGGGTCAATCGGGACGGCACGCCGGGGGCGGAGGTCGGACAAAACGAGGCCGTACACCCGGGCATCTTTGCGCATCAGGTGCGCGTCCGGCCGGACAACCGCACGGTCATCCTTGTCGCCCGCGGCCACGACCCGGCGGGGGACCGCCGGGAGGAGCCGGGTGGCCTGCTGGTGTTCGACTATGCCGACGGGCAACTGACCAACGAGGCGATCGTCGCGCCGAATGGCGGCTTCGGTTTCGGGCCGCGCCACCTCGACTTCCACCCGACGCACCCGTGGGTCTATGTCGCGCTGGAACGGCAGAACCGGCTCGAAACGTTTGCATTTCACGACGGCATGCTGCTCGCGGCACCGATCGCGCGGCACACGACGCTGGCCGATCCCGCAAATGTTCGCGGCCGGCAGGCAGCCAGCACCGTGCATGTGCACCCGAACGGTCGGGTGGTTTATGTCGCCAACCGCGCCTCGACGACAACCAGCATCCGCGGCCAGGGCCTGCCGACCGGCGGCGACAACACGATCGCGGTGTTCGGCATCGACCCGGCGAAAGGCGAACCGGTGCCGCTGCAGCATGCCGACACGCACGGCGTCCACTGCCGCACGTTTCATATCGACCCGAGCGGCCGCCTGCTCGTCGCCGCGCACATCATGGGCGGCGACGTGCAGGACCCACACGGCGAAAGCCGCTACCTGCCTGCCGGTCTCGCCGTGTTCCGGATCGGCGATGACGGCCGGCTCGATTTTGTGCGCAGATACGATGTCGAGGTCGGCGATCGGCAGCTGTTCTGGATGGGCATGGTCGGGCTGTGATGCGGCCCATCCGCCGCCTCGCGACGGCACAGACCGTCAGCTGCGCGCCGATTTCGGCGTCGCGTACCCGGTCAGCGCGTGGCGGCCGTGGTCGAGCGCGGCCCAGTCGCCCTCGATCGCAAAGCTCGCGCATGCCAGCGTCGGAAACTTGCCGGCGGCGAGCGCGGCATGGCGCGGTGACGCGGGATCGGCGAGCAGCAGCGCCAACTCGTGCAGGCCGGGATTGTGGCCGATAACGAGGACCGCGCCCTCCGCCTCGTCGAGTTGCCGAAGCCGTCGCATCAGCACCGGCGCGCCGGCAAGATAGAGCGCCTCGTCAAACACGATGGGCGGCCGCGGGGCAAAGCCGGCGAGCGCGAGGTCGGCGGTGTCGCGCGTCCGCCGCGCCGGCGAGCACAGCACGAGGTCGACCGTGTCGAGCGCTGCGGGCAGGCGTGCGGCCAGCCGGTGCGCGTCGTCGCGGCCGCGTTTGCTCAGCGGTCGATCGCGATCTTCGACAGCCGCGTCGCGGCCGGCTTTGGCATGGCGCAGCAGATGCAGCCGGTGCATCGGCAATCCTCCCGATCCTGCTTGCTGGTCGCTTGTGCCGGCAGGCTGTCATTGCCGGCGGATGCGAGCAAGCCTCAGAAGCGCGGCAATTCCGGGTGCGGCAGGCGGCCGGCATGGACGTGCAGCCGCCCCAATTCGGCACAGCGGTGCAAGGTCGGAAAGACCTTTCCGGGATTGAGCAGCCCATCGGGGTCGAAGGCGCATTTCAGGCGCTGCTGCTGCGCCAGATCGGTTTCATCGAACATCGCCCCCATCAGGTCCCGCTTTTCGACGCCGACGCCGTGCTCGCCGGTCAAGACGCCGCCCAGCTTGACGCAGAGCTTGAGGATATCGGCGCCGAAGGCTTCCGCTCGCTCGACCTCGCCCGGCTTGTTGGCGTCGTAGAGGATGAGCGGGTGCAGATTGCCGTCGCCGGCATGGAAGACATTGGCGACGCCGAGGCCGTAATACTCGGACAGTTCGCGGATGCGCACGAGCACTTCGGCCAGACGGGCGCGCGGGATCGTGCCGTCCATGCAGTAATAATCGGGCGAGATGCGGCCGACTGCGGGAAACGCCGCCTTGCGCCCGGCCCAAAAAAGGAGGCGCTCGGCTTCGCTCCGGCTGATGCGGATCGAACGCGCGCGGCTGGCGCGCGCCAGGGCCGCAACCACGTCGATCAGATGATCGACCTCGGCTTCTGGCCCGTCCAATTCAACGATCAGCAGCGCCTCGGCGTCGCGCGGATAGCCGGCGCCGACAAAATCCTCGGCGGCATGGATCGCCGGCCGGTCCATCATCTCCATGCCGCCGGGGATGATGCCAGCGCCGATGATCGCGGCGACGCACTGGCCCGCATCCTCGGTCGCGGCAAAGCCGACCAGCAGCGCGCGGGCGGTGGGCGGCTTTGGCAGGATGCGCACGGTGACCTCGGTGACGACGCCGAGCAGCCCCTCGGAGCCGGTCATCACACCCATCAGATCATAGCCGCCGGCATCGAGATGCTTGCCGCCCAGCCGCACGATCTCGCCGTCGATCAGGACGATTTCGAGGCCCAGGAGGTTGTTGGTCGTCAGGCCGTATTTGAGGCAATGTACGCCGCCCGAATTCTCGGCGACATTGCCGCCGATCGTGCAGGCGATCTGGCTCGACGGGTCGGGCGCGTAATAAAAACCGGCGCCCGCGACGGCGTGGCTGATGCCGAGATTGGTGACGCCGGGCTGCGCCGTGACGCAGCGGTTCGGGTAGTCGATATCAAGGATGCGGTTGAATTTGGCCATGCCGAGCAGCACGCCGTCGGCCAACGGCAGTGCGCCGCCCGACAACGACGTTCCGGCGCCGCGCGGCACGACCTTGATGCCCTGGGCGCGGCAGCAGCGGAGCACGGCCGCGACCTGCGCGGTCGTCGACGGCAACACGACGACGAGCGGCGGCTGGCGATACGCAGTCAGCCCGTCCGCTTCGTAGGCGCGGCGCTCGGGTTCGGCAACGACGACGCCCTCGCCGGGCACGATGCGCCGCAGCGCCGCGGCAATTTCACTCCGCCGCGCGATGACGGCGGCATCGGGTTCGGGCATCTGCATCGCCACGCGCCCGGGGCGACAGTCGGTCAGCCCTGGCGTGCCTTGTAGCGCGGGTTGGCCTTGTTGATGACGTAGACCCGCCCTTTGCGCCGCACGACGCGACAGTTCTTGTCGCGCTTTTTCAATGTCTTCAGCGAATTGGCGATTTTCATGCGTGGTCCTCGGGCGAGGCGCGGAACATAGGGAGCGAGCGGACGGAAGTCAACGCGAGCCGGCTGCTACTTCGCGGCGGCGGCAATGCGGGCGGCGCGGTGCAATTCCGGCAGGTCGTTGCGGCCGGCAAGGAAAGCCTTGATGTTGCGGGCGGCCTGGCGCAGCCGCTGGCGGTTTTCAACGAGCGCGATGCGCACGAACCCCTCGCCGTACTCGCCAAAACCCACACCCGGCGCGACCGCGACATTGGCGCGCTCCAGCAGCAGCTTCGAGAAAGCGAGCGTGCCGAGGCTGCGATAGTCCTCCGGGATCGGCGCCCAGGCAAACATCGAGGCCGACGGCGCCGGGATCTGCCAGCCGGCTTGCCTCAGCGCATCGACCAACACGTCGCGGCGCGCCTTGTAGCGCTCGCGGATCGCGGCGACGCAATCCTGCGGGCCATTCAAGGCCGCCGTCGCCGCCACCTGGATCGGCGTGAAGGCGCCGTAGTCGAGATACGACTTGACCCGCGAAAGCGCCGCGATGAGCCGCGCATTGCCGACCGCGAAGCCGATGCGCCAGCCGGCCATCGAATAGCTCTTGCTGAGCGAGGTAAATTCGACGGCGATGTCGCGTGCCCCGGGCACTTCGAGGATCGACGGCGGCGGCCGGCCGTCGAAATAGATTTCGGCATATGCCAGGTCCGACAGCACGATAATGTTGTGGTGCCGGCAGAACTCGACGATCTCGCCGTAAAAATCGAGATCGACGGTCTGCGCCGTCGGGTTAGCCGGGAAATTGAGCACGATCGCCAGCGGCGCCGGGATCGAATGCTGCACGGCCTTTTTCAATTCAGCGAGAAAATCGTGCTCGGGGCCGATCGGCACGTGGCGCACCGCGGCGCCCGCCATGATGAAACCGAAGGCGTGGATCGGATAGCACGGGTTCGGCACGAGGATCGTGTCGCCCGGCGCGGTGATCGCCTGCGCGAGATTGGCGAGGCCTTCCTTCGAGCCGAGGGTCACGATGACCTCGCGCTCGGGATCGAGTTCGACGCCGAAACGGCGGGCGTAGTAGGCGGCCTGGGCGCGGCGCAGCCCGGCGATGCCGCGCGAGGTCGAGTAGCCGTGCGTCTTCGGGTTCTGCACTGCCTCGACCAGCTTTGCGACAATATGCGGCGGCGTCGGGCCGTCGGGGTTGCCCATGCCGAGATCGATGACATCGCGTCCCTCGCCGCGAGCCTGCGCCTTCAGCGCATTGACCTCGGCGAAGACATAGGGCGGCAGGCGCTTGATGCGGTAGAATTCTTCGGGCGTGGCGACCGGCACAAAGCTCTCCCAAAAAGCATATTCTGTAACAAAGGCGACGCGGCGTCACCCGGTGAAGCGATGCGCCCGCCCGCCGGCGACCCTTTCCTCAGCCCTCCGTCGCCGACTGATCGATGAGCCGGCGGCTGAACGCGCCGAATGCAAAGCAAGTCAGCGCATTCGGTCGCACGCCGACGGGAATGAACACGACGCGATACTGCTCGATCTGTCCATTGTCGCGCGCCACTTCGCCTTCGAGGCGCACCGGCGCCCATTCCTTCTGCGCCTGCTCGCAGCCGCGCAGAAACACCTCGCCATAGCGGCGCGGCAATTGGCGCAGCAGCGGCTGGTCGGTCCTGGGTTGTTCGGGCAGGCCGAGCAGGCCGGCGAATTTCACGCCGTACATGATCAGCGCCGAGCGCTCGATGACCGGATCGACCGAAATCAAGAAGCGGTTCGACCAGTCGCGGCTGCTGCCGATCGCGGTGATGTCGAGCGAGGCGATCGTGATGCCGTCGCCGAACTCCTGCAATTTGCCGTCCCAGTAGGCGATCAGGCGTTCGCCTTCGCGGCGGTCGCGGCCGACCGTCGCGGGGCGAGGCGCCGCTGCGGAAACCGGCGGGGCGGGGCGTGGCGGCGCGCGCATTCGTGCCCTCGCTAGGCGCGGCCGCCGAGCGCGGCGAGGCGCTGCTGCGCGTCGATGCCGGTCGCCGACGCCGCAGCGGCCGGCGCCAGATGGAAATCGAACTCGGCAGCAAGGAACGGCGGAGCGACGCCGAGGCGGCGCGCTGTCGCCGTCGGCGAATCGTGCCGCACGAAATCGCAGATCAGCGAATCCTTGACCGCAAAGACCGCATCGCTCGCCAGATACGGGTCTGCGCGGTCGAAAATGTGGGTCGTGACCGGCTCGTAACCCGCGGCCGATACGACAAAATGAATGTGCGCCGGCCGCCATGGGTGCCGCCCTGCCGCCTTCAGCATGCGGCCGACCGGGCCGTCCGACGGGATCGGGTAATGCACCGGCTGTACGGTGCGAATCAGATAGCTGCCCGTGCCGTCGGTGCGAAACTTGCCGCGCATATGCAGTTCGTCGGGATGGCTGTCCTGCGAATCATAAAGGCCGTTGGTCTGCGCCTGCCACACGTCGAGCACGGCGCCGGCGATCGGCTTTCCGTCGAGATCGAGCACCCGGCCGCCGACCAGCGCCGGGATGCCCGTGCGATCGCGATGCGCGATGTTGCCGCCGGCCGGCATGTCCGGTGCGCCGAGGCGATGGAACGGACCGAACACGGTCGATTCGGTGGCGCCCGCGGGCTTGCGGTGATCCAGCAGATCGACCACCATCGACACGCCGAGCGTATCGGAAAACAGGATGAATTCCTGCCGCTTGTCGCTGCACATCTTGCCCGCTTCCGTCAGGATTTCGATCGCCTGAAACCATTCAGCCTCGGTCAACTGCACGTCTTTGACGAAGGCGTGCAGGTGGCCGATCAGGCTCAGCATGATCTGCCGGAGCCTTGGGTCAGGCGTTTCGGCGAACCGTGC
>DATJSO010000082.1:0-3304 GCA_035504075.1 Allostellaceae bacterium
GAACAAATCCTTCGCGGCGAACGTCAGCCCAGCAAGCGGGCCGCCGGATTTCCCTTCGAGACGGAACCGCTCGCCAGGCACGAAGGCGCCAAAATCGTCAGGCAATCCTCACCCCTCGAGCAGCTCGCCGACGGCTTTGGCCACCACGGCATTGGACAGGATGACCGGCACCCCGAGCGGGGTCAGCTCGGCGCGGTGCCGCTCGGTAAAGCCGATGCAGTCCAAGAGGATCGCCTGGGCGCCTCTGGCATGCAGCGTTTGTCCCGCGTCGCTCAGCTGTTCGCCGTCCGCGGCATAGGGGCTTGCCGTCGCGAACAGCGGCGGATGGGCGAGGTGCTGCCATTTCTCCGCCTCGGAGACGATCTGTCCCGCGATCGGCACGATGATCCCGAGTTGGCGGTGCTCGATCAGACCGGCTGCGACCGCCGGGATGATGTGATCGGGCTCGACGAGCCAGGCCCGGCGGGTTTCGAGACCGATAAACGTGCCGGTGCAAAGCACCAGGATCACGTCGCAGCCGTCGGCCTCGAGATGATGGATCGTCTGCTGCACCGCTTCGCGCATCCGCCGCCGCGACAGATGGATGCTGCCGCCGTCATGCAGCCGTGTGATCAGCGCTGCCTCGCCGGGATCGGGCGCGAACTCAGCGGCGATCTCGGCGCGCGTGTAGCCGTCGAGCGCGCCGCGATGGATGAGGCGCGTGCCCGGCGGCACATGGCGTTCGATGATCGGCGCGACATCATCGCGCGGCGCCTGGCCGATCGTCACGGTTCCCAGAATTCGCTTGTGCACGTTTGTTTCGCCTCGGGTTATTTCGCCTTGGGTAGAGCGCGACTGACCGAGTCGCCGAAACCGTAAAGCGCATCGCCGCCGATGAAGCCGGCGGCCAGCACCTCCATGTTGCCGCTTGCGCTGCGTCCCCGGATTTGGAGCACGGCGACGCGAATTGCGATCCCCGCCAGCACCGCCCAGCCTGCCATCGGGTTCGGGATCAGAAGCCCGGTGGCGAGCAGGATGCCGAGCTGACGCGCCGGCCCGCCGAGCAGCTGGATCAGCGCGCCGGGAATCGCCCAGATCAGCATCGCCTTGGCGACTTCGGCGGTCGCGCCGGCCTGGATCGTCGCGACGTAGACCTTGTCGACCGGCGGCACGAGGTTCTGCGCGAAATATCCGGGATGCGCGAAATAGACCGTCGGGATCGCGATCAGGAACGCGAGCATCGCTGCGAAAAGCTGCTGCTTGCGGCCGGCGATCTCGAAATCCGGGTCGGCCCCCTCACCGCGCAACAGAAAGCCCGCGCGCAAATCGTAGCCCATATCGGCGAAGGCCGGGCCGGTCGAGGCGGCAAACCCGACGAGCAGCCCTAGTGCCACCGGCGGAAAGCCGAACAGGATGCCGATGATCAGCGTAATCAGCGCCACCGCGAAGGCCGGAAACCAGCCGGCATGCATCGCCGAGATGCCGACAATCAGCTCGTGAACGAATGCGGCGAAAGCGGCGTAAAGCACAAACGCGATCAGCATCCCGGCCGATAGCTGGCCGGCGAGCCCGCCAAGCAGCGCGATGGCGATCGCGATTAGCGCAAAACCTCCGGCCCCAAGCCCCAGGGCGCGGCGCAGCGTCGCGTCAGAGGCGTGACCGCCCGCCGGCTCACCGCGCCGTGCGATCAGCAATGCGACCTGCACCAGCGCAACGAGGCCGGCGCCGACCATCATGCCGTGCGGCACATAGGCCTTGGCGACGTCGAACCCCGCGAGGGGCAGTGCATAACCCCGGATCAACAGGCCGATGCCGAACATCGTCAACGCCCAGACATTGCCGATAAAGGCAACGCCGAACGCCGACATCGGCACCTTCATCCAGCTGCCGGCGATGCCGACCAGCAGACCAACCACCAGTAACAGCCCGCGCTTGCCGCCGGCATCGCCGGCGCGGATCGCCTCGGCCGCGGCGATGCCGGGCGGCCAGGTCCCCGTCGCCGGAAATATCCGCGTGTCGAACATCCGGTACAGCATGTAGCCGTCGAGCAGCATCGACAGCGCCGCACCGATCAGCATCGGCAGGATCAGATCGGGCCGGCCGAGCAGAAACGGCACGCCGATCGGCAGCAAGAGGCTGTTGGCGGCGCCAAAGGTCGCCGCCGAAATCGCGCTCTGCGCCAGGTTCTGGACGTGGATCGAACGATAGCGATTGAAGAAGGCGAGCGGCACGCGCGCCAGCAGCATCGCCACCAGCGCGCCGATGATCGAGGTGTTGGGGGTGATCCCCAGTATCAGGATCAGTTGCGTGCCGATGATCGCGCCGAACACCGACAGCACGACCAGGAGGATGAGCGTCGCCGGCGCCGCGGTCGCCGGGTGCCCGCCGGGCGGGCGCGGCCGGCCGGCTTCAACGGGCTCGGCGATTGCGGCGGGCGGCGCCATCGCAGGCTCAGCCGGGATGGTTGACGAGCCGGCTGTTCTGCTCGCCGAGCCCCTCGATCGCCACCCGCATGCGGTCGCCCGCCCGCAGGAATTTCGGCGGCTTGAAGCCCATCGCGACGCCTTCCGGTGTGCCGGTCGGGATCACGTCGCCCGGGTAGAGCGTCATGAAGTGGCTGACATAGCTGACGATGTGCTCGATGCCGAAGATCAGGTCGGCGGTGTTGCTGTTCTGCCGCCGCTCGCCATTGACATCGGTCGACACCTGCAGCCTGCCGGCGTCGCCGACCTCGTCGGCAGTCACCAGCCACGGCCCGATCGGACAGAACGTGTCGCAGCTCTTGCCCTTGGTCCATTGCCCGAGGCGTTCGAGCTGGTATTCGCGTTCGGAGACATCGTTGACGATGCAATAGCCGGCGATGTGCTTCTTCGCGTCCTTGGCGTCGATATAGCTGGCCTTGCTGCCGATGACGATCGCGAGCTCGACCTCGTAATCGGTTTTTTGCGAGCCCCGGGGAATGATCACGTCGTCGTTCGGGCCGCAAATGCTGCTCGTCGCCTTCATGAAGAAGATCGGCTCCGACGGGATCGGCATGCCGGCTTCCTCGGCATGCTTGCGGTAGTTGAGCCCGATCGCGACGACCTTGCCGACGCTGCCAATGCAGGGCCCGATCCGGGGCGAGCCGGACACAAGTGGCAGCGTCGCCAGGTCGAGCCGGCGCAGCTGGTCGAGCGCCGACGGCGACAGCACATCGCCGGTGATGTCCTTGACGGCGCCAGACAGATCGCGAAGGTGGCCGTCCTTGTCGACGATGCCCGGCTTTTCATGGCCGGCGGGGCCGTAGCGCAACAGCTTCATGGCAGTCCTCCTGGGTGCGGTTCAA
>DATJSO010000083.1:0-2464 GCA_035504075.1 Allostellaceae bacterium
TCGCGCCAGCGCGACTTGCGGCCCTGCACATTGATGATCGTGCAAAAACTGCACTGGAACGGGCAGCCCCGCCCGGCGTCGAACGCGCCCAAGGTCTGGCTGTAGCGCTTCAAAATCTCGACCGGCAGGAACGGCGTCACCTGGCCTTGCAGGCCGGGCAGGTCGTTCATGAAATTGTAGATAGGCTTGAGTGTGCCGGTGAACGCGTCGTGGAACAGATCGCCAAGCCGGCCCTCGGCCTCGCCGGCGAACAGCGCGACGCCGATATCGCGCATCGCGCGGATGTCGGCGGGCAGCTCGGCCAGCATCGACAGACAGCCCGAAATGTGGAACCCGCCGGCGGCGACCGCGACGCCCTGCGCGCGGAATTGCTGCGCGATGGCCATCGCGCGCGGAAACTGGTTCGATTGCACGCCGACCAGGCAGACAAGCCCGCCCCCCGCCGCCTTGATTCGCCGCGCGATCTTTTTTATCGGGATGACGGTGTGGCATTCGTCATAGGCGTTGATCTCGATCGTGACATCCGGACCGAGCACTTTCTGCGCGGCCGCGTCCTGCGCGATGGCGTAAAGACAGGCGAGCGAGTTGGACGGCACCCAGGATTTCGCCCACTGAATCACATAGCCGTCGTCGTCGTAATGCGACGGCTTGATCAGCTCGACGACAAAACGGCGCACCGTCATGAGACCAACGCGGAGGTTTCTTTGGGCGGGCGAAAGTTTAGCCGTCGCCGCGGGGCCGACAAAGCGATTAAATCGACAAATGCCAAGAGTTGATCGACAGATCGGGCGCTCGGTGCGCCGGTTGGAGGATGCGCGCTTTCTGCGCGGCCGCGGGCGCTACGTCGAGGACATCGACATGCCCGGGCAGCTGCACGCGATCGTGCTGCGCTCGCCGCATGGTCACGCGGAGATTGCCGGCATAGACACGGCCGCCGCGCAGGCGCTTCCCGGCGTCCACGCCGTCTTCACCGCGGCCGATCTCGCGGCCGAGAAAATCGGCCCGCTGCCCTGCATTGCCCAGGTCGCGACGGTCGGCCCGATGATCGTGCCGCCGCGCCACGCCCTGGCCGGCGGCCGGGTGCGCCATGTCGGAGACTCGGTGGCGTTCATCGTCGCCGACTCGCGCGAGATTGCGCGCGACGCCGCCGAATTGGTCGCGGTCGATTACCGCAACCTGCCGGCAGTCGTCGACGGGCCGGCGGCGCTGCTCCCCGACGCGCCACTGTTGTGGGATGAGGCGCCGGGCAATCTCTCCTATCGTTTCGAGAAAGGCGATAAGGCGGCGGTCGATGCGGCGACGGCGTCGGCCGCCCATGTCGTCGAGATCGAGCTGGTCAACAACCGGCTGGTTGTGGCCCCGGTCGAGACGCGCGCCGCGATCGGCCAATACGATGTGGCGAGCGACAGTTTCGATCTGCTGCTGAGCGGGATGGGGGTGCAGAGCCTGCGCGGACAGCTCGCCGATTCGGTCTTCCGCATGCCGGCCGAGCGTATCCGGGTTCGCGTGCCCGATGTTGGCGGCGGGTTCGGGATGAAGAATTTTCTCTATCCCGAATACGTGCTCGCGCTGTTCGCGGCGCGAAAGCTCGGGCGGCCGGTCAAATGGGTCGGCGAGCGCGGCGAGGATTTTCTCTCGTCGGCGCAAGGCCGCGACAACCATACAAAAGGCCGGCTGGCGCTTGATGGCGATGGTAAGTTTCTCGCGCTCGAAGCCGAGACGATCGCCAATCTCGGCGCTTATCTGTCGACCAGCGGCCCTGGCAGCTCGACCAACGCGCCGTCGACCGCAATGGGTGGCGGCTACGACATCTCGGCGATCTTCATGAGCGTGCGCGGCGTCTTCACCAACACCGTGCCGATCGACGCTTATCGCGGCGCCGGCAAGCCCGAGGCGAATTACCTGACCGAGCGGCTTGTCGAGTTGGCGGCGCGCCGGCTCGGCATCGATCCGGTCGAGCTGCGGCGGCGCAACCTGATCAGCCGCTTTCCCTACCAGAAGGCGCTCGGTACGACGGTCGACAGCGGCCGGTTTGCCGCCAATCTCGACACCGCGGCGGCGCGCGCGAAACGCCGCCCGGCGCCGCCGGGGAAGCTGCGCGGGCTCGGCATCGCCTGCTTTCTCGAAACCGCGCGCGGCGCGCCCAACGAGGGCGCCGAAATCCGCTTCGAGGCGGACGGCGCGGTGTCGCTCCTGCTCGGCACGCAATCGAACGGTCAGGGGCACGAAACCAGCTATCCGCAGATCGCCGCCGATCTGCTCGGGCTGCCGATCGAGACGTTCCGCTTTGTCCAGGCCGACACCGCCGAGGTGGCGCGCGGCAACGGACATGGCGGCGCGCGCTCGATGCATCAGGGCGGGTTTGCGCTGCACCGCGCGGCCGAGATGGTCGTCGCCAAGGGCCGCGCCGTCGCCGCGGGCCTGCTGCAGGCCGAGGCCGCCGAGGTCGAATTCGCCGCAGGGC
>DATJSO010000084.1:0-21866 GCA_035504075.1 Allostellaceae bacterium
GGCGGCAAAAGCGCGGCTCGCGACATTGCTCGACCGCGGCATCCCGCGCGGCTTCTTCAAGGTCGAGGACAGGGAGCCGGCGCTCGGCCGCATCCGCACGACAGCCGATCTCGGCCAGTTCGCCGACCGCGATTTCATCACCGAAGCCGTGTTCGAGGCGGAAGACGTCAAGGCCGAGGTTTACCGCACACTCGATCGGGTCTGCCGGCCGGGTGCGATCCTCGCCAGCAACACTTCGACAATCCCGATCTCGGCGCTGGCCTCCCATGTCGCTGAGGCGCGCCGGGCCAATTTCATCGGCACGCATTATTTCTCGCCCGCCTCGCGCATGAAGCTGGTCGAGATCATTCCCGCCTTCGATACCGCGCCCGCAACGGTCGAGAGCGCGATGCGGCTCGTCACCGAAGCCGGCAAAACGGCGATCCCGGTCAAGGATGTGGCCGGCTTTGCGGTCAACCGCATGTTTCTGATATTTCTGCAGGAGGCGGTGCGGCTCGTCGAGGATGGGGTGGCGACGCCGGCAGACATCGACACCGCGTGCAAGCTCGGCCTCGGCCACCCGATGGGGCCGTTCGAGCTGATGGACGCGGTGAGCTCGAAGCTGTGCCTGCAGGTGTCGGAAATCCTGTTTGACGCTTATGGCGAGCGCTTTCGTCCGCCGGCCTTGTTGAAGCAGCGGGTCAAGGCCGGGTTTGTCGGCGGCCGCGGCAATCGCGGCTGGCGCACCCGGGGATGAACGGCAGGAAAATTGCCGCAATGCTATCGCATGCTGCCGGTGGCTTGATCGGGAGGCATCGCGCGCCGCCCGTTTGACTTGGGGCCGCGGCGATCTTAGGCTTCCCGCCGGTAACGCTGCCTATCGGGAGAAGAGCATGAGCGCCCACGCCAGCCCTGAGCAGATCCGCCAACATCTGTCGCATCCGGTCATCGACGGCGACGGCCACTGGATCGAATACGGCCCGGTTTTTGCCGAGAAGATCAGGCAGGCGGTCGGCGACAAGGGCGCCGCGGGTTTCCTCGCGCACACGCGGCGTATTCCCGATTCGCTCAAATTGACGATCGACGAGCGCAAGCGTCGCGGCGTCGCAATGGAAGGTTATTGGGGCCGCCAGACGACCAATACGCGCGACCGCGCCACCGCGATGCTGCCGCGCATGCTGTATGACCGGCTTGACGAACTCGGCATCGATTTCGGCATCATCTATCCGACGGCCGGCCTCGGTATCGCCCGCATCGCCGACGACGAGACGCGGCGCGCCGTCTGCCGCGGCTTCAACATCGTCACGGCCGATTATTTCGCAAAGCGCAGCGACCGGCTGACCCCGGCCGCTGTCATCCCGACCTACACCCCCGACGAAGCGATCGAGGAACTCGAATTCGTCACCACACAGCTCGGCCTGAAGGTCGGCATGTTCGGCAGCGGCAATGCCCGGCCATTGCAGATCACGAAGGAGGCGGTCGCCAAGGGGCTTGAACCAGCCATCGCGCGTCATGCCGTGTTCTACGACCAACTCGGCCTCGACGGCGACTATGACTACGACGCCCTCTGGCAGAAGTGCCGCGAGCTGAACATCGCGCCGACCTTCCATACCGGCGGCCGCAGCTTCGGCCTGCGCAACAACCCGTCCAACTTCACGTTCAACCATATCGGCCATTTCGCCGCCGCCGGCCACGCCGTCGCGAAGGGCCTGTTCCTCGGCGGCGTGACGCGGCGCTTCCCCGATCTGCGCTTCGGCTTTCTGGAGGGCGGCGTCGGCTGGGGCTGCCAGCTCTTCGCCGACCTGATCGAGCACTGGGAGCGGCGCGGCAAGAAGGGCCTCGAATACATGCACCCGTCAAAGCTCGATCGCAAACTTTTGGCCGAACTCGTCGATAAATACGGCTATGAGGAGATCGCGGCCGAACTGAAGCGTCGCGACGGCTTCCCGGCGAAAGAAGAGGACGAGCTCGACGGCAACGTCCCGGTGCACGACGACTATGCCGCCTGCAACATCACGCAGAAGCGCGACTGGATCGATCTCTTCGTAACGCCGTATTTCTTCGGTTGCGAGGCCGACGACCGGATGAATGCGGTGGCGTTTTCGAAATTCAACCCGTTCGACGCCCGGATCCAGGCGATCTACAGTTCCGATATCGGGCATTTCGATGTGCCCGATATGCGGCAGGTGCTGCCCGAAGCGTGGGAGCTGGTCGAAGACGGGCTAATCACGCGGGACGATTTCCGCGACTTCACCTTCGCCAACGCCGTGAAGCTCTGGGGCACGCAAAACCCGCGCTTCTTCGACGGCACCGTCATCGCCAAACAGGCGGCCGAGGTGCTGCGCCAGCCCGCGGCGCCGGTGCCGGCCCGCGCCGCCGCGGAATAGCCGGCAGGGAGCCATTTCGCGCAATTGCGCGAGGGGTTGGGATCGCGATCGCCGGCAAGACGTTCGCCGGGCGGCCAAGAAGCGGCTCTCGGCGGAGAGGGAGCGATCGTGATCCGGCAGGGTGTATGGCGCGCGTGGTGGTGCTTGCTCGCCGCCTTGTTGCTGGCGGCGACGCCGGCGGCAGCGCAGACGGTTGCGACGTATCACGGTCGGGCCGACCGCAGCGGCAATTTCTTCATGCCCGGCCTTACCTGGGCCAATGCCGGTGCGTTGCGGCTTGACGGCGGCTTTGCGCCGCGCTTTCCGGGCCATCTCTACGCCCAGCCGCTCTACTGGCGGCCGCCGGGATCGGCGTCGGGCACGCTGGTCGTTGCCAGCGAAAACGATGTTGTCACCGCGATCGATGCCGCGACCGGGCGGACTTTGTGGAGCCGTACGCTCGGCACGCCAGAGCCGCTCTCCGCTTTTCCGTGCGGCAACATCGACCCGCTCGGCGTCACCGGCACGCCGGTCATCGACCCCGCCACCGGCACCCTTTACCTCGATGCGATGGTGCGGGGCGTCGCCGGGCCGAGCCACCGGATCTTCGCATTGTCGCTCGCCGACGGCAGCGTGCGGCCAGGCTGGCCGGTCGATGTCGCCGCCGCCCTGCGCCGGCTCGGGCAGGATTTTGATCCGCATCTGCAGAACCAACGGGCGGCGCTCGTCCTGCTTGGCGGTAACGTCTACGCCGGCTACGGCGGGTTTTTCGGCGATTGCGGCGATTACCACGGCTGGGTCGTCGGCATCGGCGAAAACGATCCCGGCCACGTCGTCGCGTGGCGCTCCGGCGCGCCCGGCGGCGCGGTCTGGGCGCCGGGCGGTATCGCAAGCGATGGGCAGTTTCTCTATTTCGCGACCGGCAACACGAAAGAGGCGCCGCGTTGGGCCGGCGGCGAGGCGGTGTTCCGCGCGTCGCCCGATCTGCGCGGGGACGGGCCGGCATCGTATTTCGCGCCGGCCAATTGGCGCACGCTCGACGATCGCGATCTCGACCTTGGCGGCACGAACCCGCTGCCCTTTGCGGTGGGCGGCGCGATGGGGGCGCAGCAGCTGCTGCTGGCGCTCGGCAAGGACGGCGACGCGTACCTGATCAATCCGCTCGACCTTGGCGGCATCGGCGGCGCACTGCTGACGAGGCGCGTGTCGACCGGCCCGATCCGCACCTCGCCGGCGGTTTATCCGCGGGGCGAGGCGGCCTTCATCGCCTTCCAGGGGCCGGGGGCCGATTGCCCGGCGGGGCAGCGCGGCGATCTGACCGTGCTGCGGGTGACGGCGGGCCGGTCGCCCGGCCTTGCCACCGCATGGTGCGGCGCAATGCGGGGCCGCGGCTCGCCGATCGTGACGACGACCGACGGCCACTCCGACCCGGTCGTGTGGATCCTCGGTGCGGAGGGGGACAATCGGTTGCACGGCTTTGAGGGCGATAGCGGCAAACCGCTCTATACGAGCCCGCCGCTCGCCGGTTTGCGCCATTTCCAGACGCTGATCGCTGCCGACAACCGGCTTTATGTCGGCGCCGACGGCCGGATTTATGCGTTCGATATCGGCCGGTGACGATTTGATGCGCCGACAAAACGATCGCGGCGACGTTCTCGGGGACAGATATTGGCCCAATCGAAGGTCCTGCCGATGAGCGGTTTCCTCGCGTCAGGGCGGCTGCGCCGCCCGCAAATCACGTTCGGCTCTGCTGCCGCCGCGCTGCTCGCCGCCGGCGTTCTGATGCCCGGCGCGGCGCCGGCCGCCGCCGGTTATGCGACGATCGAACCGGCAGCCGGTTCGGCGACATTGCCTGGCATGCCGCCCGCCCCGGCCGCATCGCAGCTCGCGCCGGCGGCGCGCGCGCCATGGGAGCGCGCCGAAGCCGCGCAGCCGCGCCGGCCGACAGAAGCGGCGCGATCGGGCAGCACTGAACCGGCGAGTGCCGCGCTGCCGCAATCGGCTGGCGGCGAGATCGCGGGACCGCATGGGATCGATATTGCGCGCTGGGGCATCGGCCCGCGCATCGGCGCGGCGGCCGCTGCCGCTGAGCCCGGTCGGCCGCTTTATTTGTGGATGACGATCGAGGGCGGCGAGGCCGCCGTCGATCGGCTGCGTGCGAATGGGCCGATCGCGATCGAGGTGCACTGGGCGCGCGCCGGTGCCGGTCCCGGCGCCCCCGCCTTGACGACGCAGCTGCGGATCGGCCGATCCGGCCTCGCACCGGTTTTTGCCGGCGAGGTCGCGCGGCAGGGGCACTTCGAATGGCACAGCTGGGCGCGCAAGGATTCGCTCAGTGCCGGTCAATGGACGGTATCGCTGACCTATCCTGACGGCCGGCCGCTGATGTGCGGCCAATCGGCGCCGCAGCCCTGCCGGTTTTCGATCACCGTCGGCTGATCGTCGCGCCCGCGTTCGGTTGCGGCCGGCGCCGGTCGATCATACCTAAGGTCGGGCCGCTCCCCTGCCCCCGAAAAACCTTGAGGAGGACCAGCGATGCGCCGGATGACGATGATCGCCGCGGGGATCTCGGCTGTACTGGCGGTCTCGGCCGCCGTGCCGGCTTTTGCCGGCTACGGTGCCTTCGCATTTGATGCCGCCGGACACAAATTCGGCTACAGCCTGAACCAGCCGGACCAGCAGCACGCCAACCAATTGGCGCTGCGGCATTGCAACTCAAACAATTGCAAAGTGGTCTTCCCGGTCGGACCACGCCTATGCGGCGCCTTGGCGACCAGCCAAATCGCCGGGACGGCTTGGGGCGGCGCGGTCAAGCCGAGCCGCGATGCCGCCCAGCTCAATGCGATCGAGGATTGTCAGAAGCATACCGCCGGCCAGTGCAAGCTGCGCGCGGTCGGGTGCAACCGTTAGCCGCTTCGGGTGTTCGCCGCACAGCGCGAAGAGGGTGGGGGATGAGCCTGCAATGAGCACGACGAACATGGTGCGGGCGGCTGCCGGTGCTGTGCTGCTGCTGTTGCCGATCGCTGCGGCGGCACCGGCCTGGGCCGGCTTCGGCGCCGTCGCGTACGACGACACCAACGGCCGGTACGGCGCCAGCTTCAATCAGCCGAGCGAGACGCAGGCGTTCGAAAAGGCGCTGAAGCAGTGCAGCAGCGCCGGCTGCCGCGTGCACGTTGTCGAGCCGAGAGGCTGCGGGGCGCTTGCATTGAGCAACAGGGACAAGGCGTGGGGCGGCGCCGACCGGGTGACGCTCGCCGCCGCCGAGCATGCCGCCGTCGCACACTGCCAGATTCATACGAAGACCGGGATATGTACGGTGCGGGTGTTCGGCTGCAACAAATGACGCCTCGCGCCGCCGGCAGCGGCATCAAACCAAGCTAATCGAGCGGCCGGTGGAGGCCGGTGGCGGCGGCGAGGTATTCCGGATCGTCAACCCCGATCAGCCCGTGGCGGATCGCGAAATCGAGGATGACGAGGTTGACGTTGAACTTGAAATCATCGCCGTCGCGCACCCGCCCGATGACCTCGGCGGCCGGCATCAACGCGAAATCAACGATCTCGCCGTCCCCGTTTTGCGGCGTGAAATCCACCGGCAGCTCGACATCGTAGATGAACAGCACGTCGTCACGGATGCCGAGTTCGGTCTCCATGCAATAGCTGACGACACCCGCCGGCACGGCGCGATCCACAAGATGCGGCGGGATCCCCGCTTCCTCCTCGGCTTCCTTGTAAAGCGTTGCGACGATGCCGTGGCCGTTGCCGATGCCGCCGGCAACGATGTTATCGAGCTTGTTCGGCGACACCCGCTTGTCGGGCGCACGCCGGCCGATCCACAATTCAAGGCCGCGCGAATTGCGGCGGAACCCGTTGAGGTGCACGCCGTAAGCCCGCGTTCCGAAGAACGGCACGGCGCCGCGATCGAGGCGAAAGATCGGCGGCTCGCCCCAGCGCGCCATCACGGCGAACGTTTCGTTGCGCCATTTCGGCACGCGGTTCTGTGCGACCAGCGCCTCGACGACGCCATCGACGGCGGCGCTGACGGCATCGGCATCGCCCGCGGCGACGAGGCGCACCTCGTCGTGCTCGACCGCGAAGACGTGCCGGAAAGGTGCCAGCGCAGCGGCGTTGTCGTGACGCAACCAGCCGATCCGTTGGCCACCGGCGACGAGCGGGACGACCTGCCCACGTTCGAAACTGTTGCAGCGGCGGATATGATCGGCGAACGACATCGGTTTCAGCCGGCGGTGTGGATCTCGCTGCTCAGCACGCTCTCGACACCGACGATATGGCGCATCAGGCGGCCGATATACTCGGCCGCGTCGCGGTCGAGGCCGGCGACCTGTACCTCGATCGCCAGCGTCTCCGGCGACGCCGTGCTGCGCCATTTGTGCGGGATGAGGCCGCGTTTCGCAAACAGTTCCAGAACGCGCGGCATGACCCCCGGTTCCGCCCGCGCATCGATGGCATAACAGGTCGTGACAGGGCGCGCGGCGCAATCAGAGCGGAACGTGCCCGCAAGCAGCAGTGGAGACGACATCGCGAAATTCCTCGGTGCAATCATGGCGAATCGGCAGTGCCCGAGCCCGCACGGGGCCCGGGCCGCTAATTCGCCGCGCAAGGGCGCGATGCGTCAGCCGCCTCACGACAGCAATCTGAACCGCCGCCCTGCCGCCGTCAACCGCACTGCCCCGCGTTTGAGTCTGCCGGTTCGGCCTTTATAATCGGCAAATGTTCAACCCCGGAGGAAAGCGCCATGCCCGCGGTCGTGCTCGGAACCGACGGCTACCGATACGAGGTCAACGATAACTGGGCAAAGTTGCCGCCGGGCATGGAATTCAACGCCGATGTCGCGGCCGTGGGCGTTGATCGCCACGACAATGTCTACGCCTTCAACCGCGGCCGCCACCCGATATGCGTATTCGATCGCAACGGCAACTTCCTGCGCTCGTGGGGCGAAGGCGTGTTCACCCGGCCGCACGGCGTGTTCATCGCGCCCGACGACACGATCTGGCTGACCGACGACGGCGACCACACGGTCCGCCAGTGCACGCTCGATGGCAAGGTGCTGCTGACGATCGGCGTCCCCGGCAAGGCGGCGCGCTATATGTCAGGCGAGCCGTTTCACCGCTGCACCCACACCGCGATGTCGCCCGAGGGCGATATCTACGTTTCGGACGGCTACGGCAATTCCCGCGTCCACAAATACACGCCCGACGGCAAGCTGCTATTCTCGTGGGGTGAACCCGGCACCGACCCGGGTCAGTTCAACATCGCGCACAACATCTGCTGCGATCCCGATGGCTGGATCTATGTCGCCGACCGCGAGAACCACCGCGTCCAGGTGTTCGATCGGAACGGCAAATACGAGACGCAGTGGAACAACATGCACCGCCCCTCCGGCCTCTACATGGAAAGCGGGACGCAGACGCCGCGCTTTTTCATCGGCGAGATCGGCCCGGACATGGCGGTTAATATCGATATCCCGAATTGCGGGCCGCGCGTCAGCATCTACAGCCACACCGGCGAACTCCTGGCGCGCCTCGGCCACGCGCATGCCGGCCTCGATCCGGGGCAGTTCATTTCGCCGCACGGCCTGGCGGTCGACTCGCGCGGCGACATCTATGTCGGCGAAGTCTCCTATACGAACTGGGGCCGCCGCGTGCGTGCCCGCGGCGAAGCGTTGCCACCCGGCCTCAGGAGCCTGCAAAAACTTGTGAAAACAGGCTGACCCTCGGCAATCATGCTGCGGCAGGTATGCGCGCCGATCCACCCCGACGGCTGGAAGTTCATTGCGACAGCGGCGGCAGTCACGGCCCTGTTGTTCGCGTTCGTGCCGCTCGCCGGCTGGCCGGCGCTGATCGTGACATCGTGGGTCGCCTACTTCTTCCGCGACCCGTGGCGGGTCACGCCGACCCGTCTGGGCCTCATCGTCAGCCCGGCCGACGGCATGGTCGTCGCGCTCGGTCCCGCCGCCCCGCCGCCCGAGTTGCAGATGGAGGCTGCCGCGATGACGCGGATCGGCATCTTCCTGAACCTGCTCGATGTCCATGTCGCGCGGGCGCCAACCGGTGGCCGCGTCATCGCGCGGCATTACACAAAGGGCCGCTTCGTCAACGCCAGCCTCGACAAGGCCAGCACCGATAACGAGCGGCTTGCGGTCCGCCTCGCACCGGCCGAAGAGGGCGCCGGCGGCGACGTCGCGTTTGTGCTGATCGCCGGACTGGTGGCGCGGCGCATCGTCTGTCCGCTCTATGCCGGTCAGCGTCTCGCCGCCGGCGAGCGCATCGGCCTCATTCGCTTCGGCTCGCGGATCGACGTGTATTGCCCGCCGCAGTTCGTGCCGCTGGTCGCGCTCGGCCAGCGCATGGTCGCCGGCGAAAGCGTGCTCGCGGAGCGCCGCGCCGGCGCGCCGGAGCCGGGCGGCATCGCCCATTGAAACAAGGGCGGCGGTCGGCGCCGCGGCGGGGGCTCAGGGGCTGACGTTCTAGCTTTCCAGTTCGTCGGAACATACCAGAAGGCCTTGTATAACTGGCCGCTGACGGCCTGCTTGGTGGTTCTACCGCTCTGCATTAAAAGCGTCGAACCCTGCTCATCGCTTTGAACGCGAAAGGCGACAGCAACGCCCGGCGCCAAATCCGCTGTCCACTCACCGTTCGCTTCGATCTTCAGCGCCCGGAACGTTCCCGCCGGCACCGTTACGTTACGCCAACCGGTGACTACATAATCTTCGTGAAATTGTTCGCTGGCGTGCGCCCGATTACGCGGATGATGGTCGGTGTAATCGATGACCCGGCGTTTCCCGACGGTAAGCGGAAAAGCGAGCGGCGGATTGACCACGACCTGCTTTCCATCGAGGTTCCTGGCCCGGCTCCAATCGGGGTCGGTCGAACGCTCGACGGCCGGCATGTTCGAGCCGACTTCCTTCACCGCGACCAGAAGCTCCGACGGGTCGCTTCGCAGGACGGTGATCTCGATTTGGCTTTGATGGGATGCCAGACCTTTTTGCACAGTCTCAAGGGTGGTCCATTGATATTGCGCCATACTTTTCGGCCGCTCGATCTGCTGTGCGGCAGCGGGCAGCGCGATCAGAATAACCATCAATGCAATCAATGTTCTAATCACGGCGTCTGGCCCGAACATCGGCCGATCGCGGCACCGGCACAACATGACGCCTGTCGGCCTCCAGGAAGACGAGAGATGAGCGTGGACCTGCGCAACCTGATTACCGACGTGCCGGGCATCCTCGTCGGCCAGGCCGAGGACCCTGACGGCGTGACCGGCACGACGATCGTGCTGGCCGAGAAGCCGGCCATCGCCGCTGTCGATGTGCGCGGCGGCGCGCCGGGCAGCCGCGAGACCGAGCTGCTCGACCCGGCCGCGCTGGTCCAACGGGTCGATGCCATCGTGCTTTCGGGCGGCTCGGCCTTCGGGCTGGAGGCGGCCGGCGGTGTGATGGAGGGTTTGGCCGCAACGGGGCGCGGCTTTGCCGTGCGCGATGTGCTGGTGCCGATCGTGCCGGCGGCGATCCTGTTCGACCTCGCATTTCCCGGCCGCCGGCCGTGGTCGGGTGAGCCGCCCTATCGTCGGCTCGGCCGCGCGGCGCTGGCGCGCGCCGGACGGGAATTCGCGCTCGGCAATGCCGGCGCCGGGCTCGGCGCCAAGGCCGGCCGGCTGAAGGGCGGCGTCGGCAGCGCCTCGGTGCTCCTCACCGCTGGCGCCACGGTCGGCGCACTCGTCGCGGTGAACAGCTGGGGATCGGTCGTGCGGCCCGATTGCGGCCGTCTGTGGGCGGCCGAATCGGCAGCGGCCGGCGAGATCCCGCCGCAGCCGGAGCCGCCCGAGCGGCCGCTCGACCCCGAGGATTTCTCGGCCTGCGCGCCGGCCGCCGCCGGCGCCAACACGACGATCGCCGTCGTCGCGACCGACGCGGCCCTCGACAAGAGCGCCTGCCGACGCCTCGCGATCATGGCGCAGGACGGGCTGGCGCAGGCGATCCGCCCGGCCCATACCCCGTTCGACGGCGATACCGTATTCGCGCTATCGACCGCGCCGGAGGCGGCCGACACCGACCCGCTGCGGCTGGCACGGCTCGGGCATGCCGCAGCGGCATGTCTGGCGCGCGCCATTATGTGCGCGGTCATCGCTGCCGAGCCGCTCGGCGGCTTCCCGAGCTGGCGGCGGCTGTGGGGCGCCGGCTAGATCAGGCGGCCGCCGGAACGACGCGGGCGCGGCATTCGCCGAGGCCGATCGGGGCAAAACCATCGCGCCGGCAATACGCGCGGAAGATCGCCTCGTCGCCGTCTTCGAGAAACGTGCGCGTCTCGCTCGGCGACAGCGTCAGCCTGCGCGTGCCGTCCATGCTCTGCTCGCTGAGGCTGCCCCAGCCTTCTTCGCCCGGCCCGGAAATCGTGCCGGTGCCGAACAGGTCGCCTGCCTCTAGATTGCAGCCGTTGCAGGTGTGGTGGGCGACAAGCTGCGCCAGCGTCCAATACAGGTCGGTCGTGTTGCTGTGCGAGATGCGCGACGGCAGCGCGGCGCGCTCGCGCATCTGCGGCGTCAGTATGAACGCCTCGAGCGCGATGTCGAATGCGCCGTTCTGCTGGTCCTGCGGGTCCGTCAGGTAGGGCAGCGGCGCCGGATCGCCGGCAGGGCGCGGCGGCTGCCCGACGCGGAACGGCTCCAACGCCTCGGGCGTGACGATCCACGGCGATACGGTCGATTGAAAACTCTTGCCGAGGAATGGCCCCAAGGGCTGCGACTCCCACTGCTGGATGTCGCGCGCCGACCAGTCGTTGACGAGACCGATGCCGAATATGTGCTCGGCGGCGCGGCCGATCGGGATCGGCTCACCCTGCCGGTTGCCGGGGCCGATCCACACCGCCAGTTCCAGCTCGTAATCGAGCTTGCGGCACGGCCCGAACGTCGGCGCCGCCTCGTCCGGCTGTTTACGCTGGCCGTTCGGCCGCCGCACCGGCACGCCCGCTGCGCGCACCGACGAGGCTCGGCTGTGATAGGCGACCGGTACGTATTTGTAATTCGGGCTCAGCGGATTGTTTGGATCGCGGCGGCGCCCGCCATTGCGCGCGTGGTGAATGCCGGCAAAAAAATCGGTGAAATTGCCGATCTGCGCCGGCAAGTGCAGCGAGCACGCACCCGCCGGGTGAAGCAGCCGCGCGGCGAGCGCCGCGTCGCGGGCGCGGCCGTCGCCATCGGCGGCGAGCAACGCGAACAATTGCCGCCTGAGGGCGCGCCGCGGCCCGGCGCCCAATGCCATCAACGGATTGAGTACGGGCCCCGAAGCCGCCTGCGCGGCCCGCTCGGCCTCACCGGAAAACAACCCGGCATCCGCGGCGGCGCGCAGGTCGAAAATCATGTCGCCGATGGCGACGCCGCCGCGCGGCCCGCCGCCGCCGACCGCATTTCCCGGCGGGCTGAACACGCCGAACGGCAGGTTCTGCAGCGGAAATTCGCGATGGCCGTCGGCCGAAGCCACCCAGCTGCGGCGAGCGGCGTCATGGGTCTCGTCGATCATGCTGAACCCCCTCCGATAAACCGCGGAGCGGCCGCTGCGCACGCTCGGGCCGCCCGACAATGACACACCGCTTTCAGGCGGCGGGACGAAAGCTCGCCAGCGGGCGCTTCTGGCTGCCGTCGGCGGCAAAATTGACGGGGTCGAGCCACGCCTCTAAGGCGACGCGAAGCGGCGGCCATTGGCGGTCGATGACCGAGAACCAAGCGGTGTCGCGATTCCGCCCCCGCGTGATCATCGCCTGCCGGAACAGTCCCTCGTACTGGAAACCGAGGCGCGCCGCGGCGGCGCGCGACGGCAGGTTGTGCGAATCGCATTTCCATTCGCAGCGCCGATAGCCGAGTTCGTCGAACACTCGGCGCATCATCAGGTACATCGCTTCGGTTGCTGCCGGCCGGCGCTGCAGCCGCGGGCTGAACACTAGGCCGCCGATCTCGATCGTACCCATCGCCGGCATGCAATTGCTGTAGACCGCGACGCCGACGGCCCTGCCATCCGCGGCGCGGTCGCAGATCGCGTGATAAAGCCGGTTCGTATCGGCGAGCGCGCCGTCGAGCCAGTCGCGATATTCGCCGAGTGTCGCGAACGGGCCGAAATTGTAATAGGTCCAGAGCCGCCCCTCGCGGTCGTCGGCGTTCGCCTCGAACAGTTGTGCGGCGTGCCGCTCAGGATCGAGCGGTTCGACGGCGCACAAGCGGCCGGCCAATGCTGTGCGCGGCGGCCGCGGCCGTGGCGACCAGCCCGGCACCGGCGCGCCGACCGGTTGGCCCAGATGATTGACGTGCGGTTCGCTGTCCATGATGCGAAGGCCAGCACAGGCCGGTGCGGGTCGTCAACAGCATCGATCCAGGACGGCGATCGTCTTTCCGGGCTATCCTGAACAGCGTTCGGTATGGCTTGCGCCGGCGCACGGGGGGCGGTCGCGTCGGCCGACCGCACAGCCGAATACGGAGGCCCGCGTGAGCGCCCATCTTTCGTCCGCGCAGATCAAGTCGCGGCTCGATCACCCGATCATCGACGCCGACGGGCACTGGATCGAATACGGGCCGGTATTTGCCGAAGCATTGCGCAAGGTCGGCGGCGAGGTGGCTGTCGAGGGCTGGAACGCGGTGCGCAACGGGACACGCAACGCGCTCTCAATGTCGGTCGAAGAGCGGCGCCGGCGCCGGATCAGCCAGGAGGCGTTCTGGGGCCACCCGTCGCGGAACACAAAAGACCTGGCGACCGCGCTGTTCCCGCGCCTGCTGGCCGAGCGGCTCGACGAAATCGGCCTCGATTTCGCCATCATCTATCCGACCGGCGGCCTACGCGTGCCGCGGGTCGGCAATGACGCCGCGCGTCGCGCCGCCGCGCGTGCCTACAACATCGTCACAGCCGAGTATTTCCGCCCATATGCCGACCGCATGACGCCGGCCGCGATCATCCCGATGCACACACCGGAGGAGGCGATCGAGGAACTCGAATTTGCCGTCAAACAGCTAGGCTACAAGGTCGCGATGCTCGGCAGCCTGATGGACCGGCCGGTCGTCGCGGCCGGCGAGATCGCGGGCGAGGCGAGACGCTTTGCGGTGTGGAAGGACGTGATCGGCCTCGACAGCGAGTACGATTACGACCCGGTGTGGCGGAAATGTCTGGAACTGAAGATCGCGCCGTCTTTTCATTCGGGGGCGCGCCGGTCGGGCCTCCGGCTGTCGCCGTCCAATTTCGTTTACAACCACATCGGCCATTTCGCCGCCGCCAACCACGCCGCGTGCAAGGCCATGTTCCTCGGCGGCGTCACGCGGCGCTTCCCGGACCTCAACATGGCCTTCCTCGAAGGCGGCGCCGGTTGGGCCTGCCTGCTCTACGGCGACCTGCTCGGCCATTGGGAAAAGCGCAGCCGCAAAGGCCTTGAGGAAGTCGATCCCCGCAATATCGATCGCGCCCTGCTAATGGAGCTCGCCGTAGAATACGGCGGCGACGCCTTTGCCTCCGTACTGCGCAGGCAGGGCGGCCAGTTCTTCCCGGGCGAAGAGCGCTTGACCGGCGGCATAGCGGATCTCGACGACTACAGCGCCTGCAAGATCAGCCGCAAGGACGACTGGAAGGACCTGTTCGTCACGCCGTTCTATTTCGGCTGCGAGGCGGACGACCCGTCAAACGTCTGGGCCTTCAATGCGCACGCAAACCCGTTGGGCGCCCGGCTCAACGCGATCTTCTCGTCCGATATAGGGCACTTCGATGTGCCGGACATGACCGAAGTCGTGCCGGAAGCCTACGAGATGGTGGAGGACGAACTCGCGACGCCGGCCGATTTCCGCGATTTTACGTTCGCCAACGTCGTCCGCCTGTTCGGACGGCAGAACCCGCGCTTTTTCGCCGGCACCCGGGTCGCCGAGGCGGCGGCGGCGGTGTTGCGCGACGCCGCGCCGGCGCGGGCAGCAGCGGAGTAGCAGCGAACGGGCGCCGGCGACGGGAAGCCCGACGGCATTGCCTCGCGTCGCCCGCAATGACATTGTTGCTCCGGGCGAACCGGCAGCAGCCGGGCGACCGTGGGAGGTGAACGATGGCAGACTACCCGATCATCTCGGCCGACTCGCACATCGTCGAGCCGCCGGACATGTACACGAGCCGCATCGCGCCGCATCTGCGCGACCGCGCGCCGAAAATGGAGCGGCGCAAGACGCCGGGCGGGCGCGAATACGATGCCTGGATGCTGGGCGGCCAGCAGGTCGGCACGCTCGGCGCCGTAATGCAAGCCGGGCAGCGCTTCGAAGACCCCTCGCAGATCGATTTTCTCGGCATCTGGGAAGATGTCCGCAAGGGCGCGTATGACGCGGCTGCGATGATCGCCGAAAACGAGGAGGACGGTGTCTGGGGTTCGGTGTTGCAGCCGAGCCAGGGTCTGTTCTGGTATCGCATCCCGGACAGCGAACTGCTGAGCGAAATCTGCCGCTGTTACAACGACTGGATCGCCGATTTCTGCAAGGCTGATCCACGGCGCCTCAAAGGCATCGCGATGCTCAATGTCGATGACCCCGATGCCGGCGCGAAGGAACTGGAGCGGGTCGCGAAGCTGGGCCTTGTCGGCTCGTTCATTCCGGTCGCGCCGCGGCCGGACAAACCGTACAGCAGCCCGGTCTACGATCGCTTCTGGGCGGCGGCGCAGGAATATAGGCATCCGCTGCTGCTGCATATCGGCACGCCACGCGACGGTGTCCCGGCCAACGAGTTCACGATGGACGTGACGGAACTCACCGGCGCCGGGCGCTCGACGACCGATTACTGGGTGCGCTATTCGCTCGGTTCGATGCTGTTCGCCGGCGTGTTCGACAAGTTCCCCGGCCTCAAGATCGGCTCGGTCGAGCACGAGGCGGCGTGGATCCCGCATTGGCTGAAGCAGATGGATTTCACCTATGTCGAGCGGCCGGTCTTCACGAAGGGTTGGAAGTCGGCCGAAGGGCTGATGCCGAGCGATTACTGGCAGCGCAACATGTTCGTCGAGTTTATGGAAGATGATCTTGGCGTACAGTTGCGCGACCGCATCGGCGTCGAGAACATGTTGTGGGGCAGCGACTACCCGCACGCGGAGGCGACGTTCCCACGCTCGCAGCAGTTTCTGGGGCGCATGTTCGACGGCGTGCCCCAGGCGGACATACGCAAGATCACCTGCGAAAACGCCGCCAGGCTGTTCGGCTTTGAATTGAACTGAGCCGACGACTTGCCTGTCATTGCGGGGAGCGCGGCGACGACGCGATCTTTGCCCTTTTCTCTCGACCGGGTTGTGCCGCCGCGTTTGCAATGACGACACGAGACGACGGCTTTGTCGCGGTCGCGCAGATCGACGACATACCCGACGGCGCGATGAAATGCGTCGCGATCAATCGCGAGCGCGTTTTGCTGGCGCGCGTTGGGGGGGAATTCTACGCTTTGCGAGACACATGCGGCCATCGCAATGCGCCCTTGTCGCGCGGCAGGCTCTCCGGCTACGGCGTCGAATGCCCGCTGCATTTCGCCCGGTTCGACGTGCGCACGGGCAAGTTGATCGACGGCCCGATCTCGGCCGACGTACCGACTTATGAGGTCCGGATCGAAGCGGAGTGCGTCCTCGTAAGGCATTGACTGCGCTATATTCCACGACAAATACTGCGGCCGCGCGAAAACCAGGCTGCGGCGATGCGAACCGCGGCTGCGAGGGAAGGAGATGGCGATGGCCGCCGCAGCGAGTTCCGAAGATCTTTTGGCACTGTACGACAATGCGCCGCTCAATGCCCGCTACTGGACGAGCTTTGTGATCCTGTGCGGGGTCGGCCTGCTCGATTTCTTCGACTTTTTTCTGATCGCATTTGTCATGTCGGTCATCGGGCCGGAATGGCACCTGACCTATGCGCATGGCGCGTTGATCCTTTATGGCGCCGGCGTCGGTGCGATCATCGGCTCGCTGGTGTTCGGGGCGCTCGGGGACGTCTTCGGACGCAAGAGACAGACTGCCTTCGGCACGCTGATCTGCGGCATCTGCTCGGGGTCGATCGCTTTCGTGCCCGCCGGCGCCTGGATCACCCTCGCGGCTCTGCGGTTTCTTGTCGGGTTCGGGCTGGCTGCCGGCGTCACCCCGTGCTTGACGCTACTGGTCGAACAAACGCCGACTCGCTGGCGCACCGGCCTGACGAGCCTGTTCATCGTTTCCGCCAGCGCCGGGACATTGCTGGCATCCTCGGTCGCCGCGGTCCTGCTGCACAGTTTCGGCTGGCGCGGGGTTGCCGCGACCGGGTTCATCGCCATCCTCGTCGGCCTGTTGGTTTGGGCCTTCGTGCCGGAATCGGCGCGCTGGCTCACCGCCCGCGGCCGCTTTGTCGAGGCGCGCGACGAGGTCGCGGCGCAGCTTGGCCTGCCGCCGGCTCAAGTGCCGCTGCCGAGCGTGCCGCCGTCGGCGCCGCCGCGGGCCAGCCTTTGGGAACTGTTCTCGGTCAACCCGAAGCTGTTCTGGCAGACGGTGCTGATCTGGGGCGGGTCGTCGACCGCGGCATACGGCTATTATCTCTGGGGTCCGACGATCGTTGCCGAGGTGCTGCATGCCAATCCGGTACAGGCGGCGAAGTATTTCGTCTATGTCTCGGCGACCGGCGTCGTCGGCAAGATCATCGTGTCCGGGATTGCCCCGGCGCTGGGACGGCGCGCCCTCGGTATACTGTTCGGGTTTGTCGGCGCGATCGGCATCGCCGCTGCGGGGTACTTCAACGCTGTCCTGCTCAGCGGCGGCTTCCCGCTGTTCGTGATCCTGGTGGCTTTCTCGGCTTTCTTTGTCGAGGGCGGCTTCTCGAACCTCGCGCCGTATACGGTCGAGCAATACGGCGTCCGGCTCGGCTCGCGTTCGTCGGGGCTGGGCCAGGCGGCCAATGGCGTCGGCAAGATCCTTGGACCGCTTGTCCTGGCATTGCTGGCCGGCAGCAACAACCTGATCGCGCCGAAGGCGACGGAAGCGGCAATATTCCCGGCCTTCCTCTTCATCGCCGCGACGATGGTGGCAGTGGCTCTCGCCTTCCTGTTCCTCGGCGCCGAGACTCACGGCCAGCCAATCGCTCTCGACGCGGGAGCGCGCAGCGCGGCGCGGCGCCCCGGGCTCGCCGCCGGGCAATAGCGGCCGGCCGGAGCGGCGCTTACGCTTGACCGCGCGGGCGCCGTTCTTACATGCAGCGGATGAGTGCATCTCCCGATCCGCTGGCGCAGTGGCACGGCACGACGATCCTATCGCTGCGCAAAGGCGGCGAGGTTGTCGTCGCCGGCGACGGGCAGGTGTCGCTCGGCAACACGATCGTCAAATCCAACGCCCGAAAAGTTCGGCGACTCGCCGGCGGCAGCGTCATCGCCGGCTTTGCCGGTGCGACGGCCGATGCGATCACGCTGTTCGAGCGCCTTGAAGCCAAGCTCGAACAATATTCCGGGCAGCTGACCCGCGCCTGTGTCGAACTCGCGAAAGACTGGCGCACCGACCGCTATCTGCGGCGTCTTGAGGCGATGATGGCGGTTGCCGACAAACAGGTGTCGCTGATCCTGACGGGCACCGGCGACGTGCTCGAACCCGAAGACGAGATCATCGGCATTGGCTCGGGCGGCGGCTATGCGCTGGCCGCAGCGCGCGCGCTGATCGAGATAGACGGCCTCGATGCCGAGACGATCGCGCGCCGGGCGATGGCGATCGCCTCGGGCATCTGCATCTATACGAATGACAAGGTCATCCTGGAAAAGCTCGCTGCCTGATGCAGAACCATGCTTCGAAAATGCGTCGTCGCCCGCGCCGGAAAGAGGACCGAAGATCGCCGCCGAGATGTTCACTGCCGGGTTCCCGGTTGCGCGGGAACGACGGAGGTGGGCAATGACCTCGTTCAGCCCGCGCGAGATCGTCACCGAACTCGACCGCTATATCGTCGGCCAGGACGAAGCCAAGCGCGCCGTCGCGATCGCACTCAGAAACCGCTGGCGTCGCCAGCAGCTGCCGCCGGAACTGCGCGAGGAGGTATTGCCGAAAAACATCCTGATGATCGGCCCCACGGGCTGCGGCAAGACCGAGATCGCTCGCCGTCTGGCACGGCTCGCCGAGGCACCGTTTCTGAAGGTTGAGGCGACGAAGTTCACCGAGGTCGGTTATGTCGGCCGCGATGTCGAGCAGATCGCTCGCGACCTCGTCGAGATCTCGATTGCGATGACGCGCGAGCGTCTGCGCAGGCAGGTCGAGGCGAGGGCCGAGCTGGCGGCCGAGGACCGCGTGCTCGACGCGCTGGTCGGCACCAATGCGAGTGCCGAAACCCGCCAGAAATTCCGCAAGATGCTGCGCGAGGGCGCGCTCGACGACCGCGAAATCGAGGTCAGCGTAACGGAGAACGCGGCCGCCAGCCTCCCGACATTCGAGATCCCGGGCATGCCGGGTGCGCAGATGGGCATGCTCAATCTCGGCGACATTTTCGGCAAGGCCTTCGGCGGCCGGCAGCGGCCGAAAAAGATGACCGTCGCCGACAGCCACCAGGTGCTGATTGCCGAGGAGAGCGACAAACTCCTGGATCAGGAGCGGGTCGTGCGCGAAGCGATCCAGGCGGCCGAGCAGAACGGCATCGTGTTTCTCGACGAGATCGACAAGATCTGCGGCCGAACCGAGCGCGGCGGCGGTTATACCGGCGCCGACGTCAGCCGCGAGGGGGTGCAGCGCGATCTGCTGCCGCTGATCGAAGGGACGACCGTCGCGACGAAGCACGGCGCGATCAAGACCGACCACATCCTGTTCGTCGCTTCCGGCGCGTTTCATATGGCGAAGCCGTCTGACCTTTTGCCGGAGCTGCAGGGCCGGCTGCCGATCCGCGTCGAGCTGAAGGCGCTCGACCGCAACGATCTGCGCCGCATCCTCGTTGAGCCGGAGGCGAGCCTCGTCAAGCAGTACAAGGCACTGCTAGGGACCGAGGGCGTCGAACTCGATTTCCGGCCGGATGCGGTGGACGAAATCGCGCTGTTGGCGGAACAGATCAACGCGACCGTGGAAAATATCGGGGCGCGCCGCCTGCACACGATCCTCGAGCGCTTATTGGAAGAGATCAGCTTCACCGCGTCCGACCGACCGGCCGGTTCGACAGTGGCGATCGACGCGGCTTATGTTCGCGAGCGGGTCGGCGCGCTGGCGCAGAATGCCGACCTGTCGCGCTTCATCTTGTGAACAGGCGCCTTGTCGGACGCGAACACCGCGTACTGCGTCGATTTCTTCCCCGGTCAGGCCGTGGCGGAGCTGGCCTCCGCCAAGGCACCTCCTCGCGCAAATCCGGTGATTGCGATAGTGTCGCCGCGAAGGAGGGCCGATGGACATCCGCACCATTGCATTGACGCCGTTTCCCGACCAGCGGCCGGGCACCTCCGGGTTGCGCAAGAAAGTTGCGGTCTTTCAGCGGCCCGGTTACGTCGAAGCCTTTGTGCAGTCGCTGTTCGACGCGCTGCCCGAGGCGGTCGGCGACGCCGTCGCCGGCAAAACGCTCGTGCTCGGCGGCGACGGACGCTTTTTTAACGACGACGCGGCGCAGATCATTCTGCGGCTGATGGCAGCAAACGGCGTCGGCCGCGTGCTCGTCGGACGCAATTGCCTGCTCTCGACCCCGGCGGCCAGCGCCGTCATCCGCAGCCGCCGGGCATTCGGCGGCATCGTGCTGTCGGCGAGCCACAATCCGGGCGGGCCGCACGGCGATTTCGGGATCAAATACGACGTCGCGAACGGCGGGCCGGCGCCGGAGCGGGTTACCGAGGCAATCTATCACTGTTCCCGGCAGATCGCGGCCTACCGTACGATCGATGCGGCGCCCGTGCCGCTCGACCGGCTCTGCCGTCTGCGCCTCGGCGACATGGCGGTCGAGATCATCGACCCGGTTGCCGACTATGCCGAGCTGATGGAACGGATCTTCGATTTCGACCGGCTGCGCGATCTGTTCCGCGGCGGTTTTCGGCTTTGCTTCGATGCGCTGCACGCCGTGACCGGCCCTTATGCGCGCGAAATCTTCGAGCGCCGCCTCGGGGCCCCCGTCGGCACCGCGGCCAACGCCGAACCGCTGCCGGATTTCGCCGGTGGCCATCCCGACCCGAACCCGACCTACGCGGCCGGCCTGATCGCTGCGCTCGCGGCGCCGGACGCACCCGATTTCGGCGCCGCCTCGGACGGCGACGGCGACCGCAACATGGTGGTCAGCCGTGCAGGACCGATCGCCCCGAGCGACAGCCTGGCGATCCTCGCCGCCAATGCGCGGCTCGTGCCGTGGTTCAAGGAGGGGCTTTCCGGCGTCGCTCGCTCGATGCCGACAAGCCGAGCGGTCGATCGTGTCGCGGCGGCGCTCGGCATCCCGCACTACGAGACGCCGACGGGGTGGAAATTCTTCGGCTCGCTGCTCGACGCCGGCCAGATCGCGCTGTGCGGCGAAGAAAGCGCCGGCACCGGCTCCAATCACCTGCGCGAGAAGGACGGCATCTGGGCCGTGCTGTTCTGGCTCAGCATCCTCGCGGTGCGCCACGAGCCGGCCGCCGAGATCGTCGCCGGGCATTGGCGCCGCTTTGGCCGGCATTTCTATGCCCGCCATGATTATGAATACCTGCCGGCCGACCGTGCCGAAGCGCTGCTCGACCGGCTGCGCGACCGCATCCCCGCCCTGCCCGGCCAGCGCGCCGGCGCGCTCGTCATCGAGGGGGCGGACGATTTCGCCTATACTGATCCGGTCGACGGCAGCACGGCGATGCATCAGGGCATCCGCATCGAACTCGCCGGCGGCGCCCGCATTGTCTATCGGCTCTCCGGCACCGGCACCGAAGGTGCGACGTTGCGGGTCTATCTCGAGCGGTTCGAGGCGGACCCGGCGCGGCACGGACAGGCGACCGGCGCCGCGCTGGCGGGGCTGGCGGAGATCGCGGCGAACCTCGCCGACATCGCGGGGATGCTCGGTCGGACGCGGCCGGACGTCGTCGCTTAACCGTTTGTAGGGCTGTGCCGGCGCGGCTTCAGCGCCGCCGGCGACAGAGAGGAGGGAGCCATGCTGTCCTCGGCCCGCATGCAGGAGCGGCTGGCGCGCCGCTCGATCGCGCTGGTGCTGGCCGGCGGCCGCGGCAGCCGGCTGAAACAGTTGACCGACCGGCGCGCCAAGCCGGCGGTTTTTTTCGGCGGCAAGTTCCGCATCGTCGATTTCGCGCTATCCAATTGCCTCAACTCAAACATCCGTCGCATCGCCGTTTTGACGCAATACAAGGCGCACAGCCTGCTGCGCCACTTGCAGATGGGCTGGTCTTTCCTGCGCCCGGAACTTAACGAATTTCTCGACCTGTTGCCGGCGCAGCAGCGGCTGGACGAAGCAACGTGGTATCGCGGCACCGCCGACGCGGTCTACCAGAACTTTGACGTCCTGCAGGCGGCGCGTCCGGAATACTTCGTCGTGCTGGCCGGCGATCATATCTATAAAATGGATTATTCGAACATGCTGGTCGACATGCGGGCCAAAGGCGCC
>DATJSO010000085.1:0-9192 GCA_035504075.1 Allostellaceae bacterium
TCACCGTTCGACCAGTTCCTGCGGCGCTTTTTCCAGAACCGCGGGTTGCCGCAGCTGCATCAGGAGGTGATGGCGCTCGGCTCCGGCTTCATCATCGACCCGTCCGGCTACGTCGTGACCAACAACCACGTCGTGAAGGGCGCCCATAAGATCACGGTGATCCTTCAGGACGGCAGCCGCCACCCGGCGAAAGTGATCGGCCGCGACGCCAAGACCGACCTTGCTCTGTTGAAGATCGATGTCGGGCACAAGCTGCCGTTTGTCAGCTGGGGCGACAGCAACAAGGCGGAAGTGGGCGATTGGGTCGTTGCGGTCGGCAACCCGTTCGGCCTTGGCGGCACGGTGACCGCCGGCATCGTCTCCGCGCTCGGCCGCGACATCGATGAAGGCCCCTACGACGATTTCATCCAGATCGATGCGCCGATCAACCGCGGCAACTCCGGCGGCCCGACCTTCAACCTGCACGGCCAGGTGATCGGCATCAACACCGCGATCTACTCCCCGTCGGGCGGTTCGGTCGGCATCGGCTTTGCGATCCCGTCGAACACGGCGAAAGACGTCATCGAGCAGCTGAAGACAAAGGGCTATGTTACCCGCGGCTGGCTCGGCGTCGCGATCCAGGGTGTCACACCGGCGATCGCCAAGAGCCTCGGCGTCAACCCCGAGCATCCGCACGGCGCGCTCGTCGCCTCAGTCAACCCGGGCAGCCCCGCGGCCAAGGCCGGCATCAAGCAGGGCGATGTGATCCTCGACGCCGGCGGGCATCCGATCAAAAGCGTGCACGACCTGCCGCTGGTCGTCGCCAACACCGCGCCCGGCCACAAGCTTCCTTTGACGGTGCTGCGCAGCGGCAAGCAGGAGCAGCTCACCGCGACGGTCGGCGAGATGCCGCGCAACCCGCAGGTCGCGCTCGCCGAGGGGCCGCAGACGGTCAGCAGCCTCGGCCTCGAATTGTCGGCGCTGACACCGCAACTACGCAGCCAATTCAGCATCCCGAAGCAGGTTGAGGGCGTCGTCGTGACCCGCGTCGCCACCGCCAGCCCGGCCGGCGCGCTCGGCATGCAGCCCGGCGACGTGATCCAGTCGATCGACCAGGCGCCGACGACGACGCCGCAACAGGCCGCCAAGGAGCTGCAGCAGGCGTCCGCGAAGGGCAACATCCTGCTGCTGCTCAATCGCAAGGGGGTCAACGAGTTCGTCGGCCTGTCGGTCGGCGGCGGTGTCGGCAGCAGCAATCCGGGATAGCCGCTGGGAAAGTCCGGCCGGCCTGCCGGCGACCCGCCGATCCGCCGTCGCAAACGGCGCCGCGCGGGTCCCCTTCGACGCGGCGGTGGCCTTCCTCCGCCCTGTTGTTCGCGGCGTCGATATGATCGTCCTCGACGGTGGCGGCCTTCCGCGGCGGTGACATCGCGGCGCCGGGCGCGCTCGGCTGATGCGGCTGCCCGCCCGGGCGTGATATGACCGCTTGCGGTACGCCGCTTGCGCGGCGCCTCAAGCTGGGAGGCATGGCATGGTCGCATTTCTCGGCGCCAACGTTGTCGTCACCGGCGGCACCGGCGCTCTCGGCACCGCGGTTGTCACCGCCCTGCGCGCCGCCGGTGCGGTGTGTCACGTCACGAACATCGTCGCCGCCGAACTGGCGACGTGGCCGCACCGCGACGATCCGGCCGTGCATGTGACGACCGGCGTCGATCTTGCCGGCGAGGCCGCGGTGCGCCGGTTCTACGCAGGGCTGCCGCCGCTGTGGGCATCGATCCACCTCGCCGGCGGATTTGCGATGGCGCCGGCGGCCGAGACTTCGGCGGCCGCCTTTGCCGATCAGTTTCAGATGAATGCGATGTCGGCCTTCCTGTGCTCGGCCGCGGCGGTCAGGGCGATCCGCGCCCGCAGCGCGCCGGGGCCGGGCGGCGCCAAGGGCGGCCGCATCGTCAATGTTGCCGCCCGCCCCGGCATCGAGCCGCGGCTCGGCTCGGGCATGGTGGCATACGCGACGGCCAAGGCCGCCGTCGCGGCGATGACGCAGGCGCTGGCGCAGGAGACCGCGGGCGAAGAAATCTGGGTCAACGCGGTGGCGCCGTCGGTGCTTGACACGCCGGCCAACCGCAAGGCGATGCCCGAGGCCGACTATGCCAGCTGGGTGGCGCCAAGCGCGGTCGCCGAGGTCATCACGTTCCTCGCCTCGCCCGACAACAAGGTCACCCGCGGCGCCGTCATCCCGGTTTACGGCGGCGCCTGACGGGGGGCGGAGCGAGGCGGCCGGGCCGGTGTTTGTTTGGCGATGATCGGCGCCGGCGAACCCGTTTCCGTGACGATTGCCCACCGCCTCGGCCGCGACGAGGCCAGGCGCCGCATCGAGCGCGCTCTCGATGCGATCCGTGCCGAAGTCATGCGGTACGTGAAGTCGCTCGACTATCGCTGGGAGGGTTACCGCCTCGACTTTCGTGCCGTCGTGCTGATGCAGACGATCGCCGGACGGCTCGACGTCTGCGACGACTGCGTCCGCATCGAATTTATGCTGCCGCGGCTCCTGCACCTCGTTGCCAGGACGGTCGCAGGCCGCATCAAGACGCGCGGCGCGCGGTTGCTCGAAGGCCCGAAGCGCTGAGCGGCGCGCTCAGGAGGCGGGGCGCAGCGGCGACAGGTGTGCGACCTTCGGCATGACCTCGCTCGCCAGCAATTCCATCGAATGCCGCCATGGCGCCGGGTTGTCGCTGTAATCAAAGCAGAACAGCAGCAGGTGGCCGAAGCCGCCGACCTCCTCGTACATCCGCTCGATCTTCTCCACGACCGTTGCGGGCGATCCGATCAGCCAGTTTTGCCTGGCGCAATATTCCGGCGTCACGTCGCTGTCGGCGATGCTGTCGTCGTGTTTCAAAAACTGGATGACGCCGACATCCTTCAGAAGCGGCAGGAAATATTCGCGCATCATGCGCCCCATCTGGGCGCCGACCGACAGCCGCCATGCCTCTTCGTCGCTGTCGGCGACAAAGATTTCGCGCACCAGGCGCCAGTCGGCGCGGCTCGGCGTCCTGCCGCTGCGGCGCGCCCCTTCCTCGACCGATTCCCAGTGGCTTGCGACATAGGTCTGGTTGAGGTTCAGGCTCATCGGCAGAAAGCCGTGTTCGCCTGCCAGTTTCAGCGTGTCTGATCCCTTGCTGACACCGGCGACGCCGATCGGCGGGTAGGGTTTCTGGTAAGGCCGGATATGCGGGATCAAGCTGCCGTAAATCCGTCCCGTGCGGCTGACGTGCCAGTACTTGCCGGCATAATCGAACGGCTCTTCCGCGGTCCACAATTTCAGGATGATCGCGAGCGCCTCGCGCGTCATCTCGCGGTGCTGGCCGGCATTGCCGTCGACGTTGAACATCGCCCAATCGCTCGGCAGGCCGCTCGCCGCGACGCCGAAATTGAGCCGCCCCTGCGCCATGTGGTCGAGCATCGCGACGCGATGCGCGAGTTCCGCCGGGTGATGATAGGGCAGGAGGAAACCGCCGGGCGCCAGGCGGATCCGACGGGTTTCCATCAGCGCCTGGGCGATCAACAGATCGGGCGCCGGATGCGGCTCCCACGGCGCGGTGTGATGCTCGCCGATCCAGGCTTCGGAAAACCCCAGCTCATCGGCCCAGCGCAGCGTGTCGAGATCCCAGCGATGGCCCTCGTAAAGCGGCCGCTCCGGCGGATGCGAAGGCATCGTGAACAATCCATAGTGCATCTGCGCCTTCTCCCACGCTAGTTATTGCGTTTGTAAGAGTTGCGCGCGCGAGGCTCGCAATCGCGTAAACAGATGCTTGCCGAGTTGCAATCGATGTCCTATCTGTATCGCAGTTTTACAAACCGCGACGCGTTGACGCGGCCCGAACCGGGAGGAATCGATGAAACAACTCCGCTCATCCCGGCACCTTATCAGATTGTGGCACCGACGTGAAAAGGCGACGATCGACCATGTCGCCCGCATCGTCGACGTCTCGCCGAAAGCTGTTGCCGGCACGATGCATTCCGCCTTCACAACCACCGGGTTGGCGGTCGAGGATCAGGTCCGCAAGGCGTGGCGCCCCGGCCCCATTGGCCTTGCAATGTTCTAGCCCTCGCGCTTTTTTCCCGTCCGCCCGAGCGGCACTCGGCATGCCGCGGCATTGACCCGCGCCGGCGGTGGCGCTAAGGCTCGCGTCCCGATGCCGGGCTGCCGGCATACGGTTGCCGCAACGAGGGGACGGGAATATGAAGCCGACACGGCGTCCGGCCAATCCGTGTTTTTCGTCCGGGCCTTGCGCCAAGCGGCCGGGGTGGTCGCCGGGCGTATTGGACGGCGCGCTGAACGGCCGCTCGCACCGCTCGCGCCCCGGTCTTGCGAAGCTCGTCGAGATCATTGAACGCTCGCGCGCCCTCCTCCGGATGCCGGCGGATTTCCGCCTCGGCATCGTGCCCGCGTCCGATACCGGCGCGGTCGAGATGGCGCTGTGGTCGCTGCTCGGCGCGCGCGGCGTCGATGTGCTGAGCTGGGAAAGTTTCGGTGAAGGCTGGGTCACCGACCTGACCCGGCAGCTGAAACTCGCCGATCTGCGGCTGCTCAAGGCGCCCTATGGCAAGCTCCCGGATCTCGCCGCGGTCGATCCCGACCGCGACACGGTGTTTGTGTGGAACGGCACGACCGCCGGCGTCCGACTGCCGCACGGCGATTGGATCGCGTCCGACCGCAAGGGCCTGACGATCTGCGATGCGACCTCGGCGGCGTTTGCAATGGACCTGCCGTGGGACAAGCTCGACGTCGTCACCTGGTCGTGGCAGAAGGCGCTGGGCGGCGAAGCGGCGCACGGCATGCTGGCGCTCAGCCCGCGCGCGGTCGCGCGGCTCGAAACCTACACGCCGCCGTGGCCGCTGCCGAAAATCTTTCGCATGACCTCCGGCGGCAAGCTGATGGAAGGCATTTTCCGCGGCGAGACGATCAATACGCCGTCGATGCTGTGCGTCGAGGATGCGCTCGATTCGTTGAAGTGGGCCGAGGCGGTGGGCGGGCTCGATGCGTTGATCGCCCGCGCCGAGGGCAATCTCGCATGCGTGGCCGCCTGGGTCGAACGGACGCCGTGGCTCGAATTTCTCGCGGAAGACCCGGCGACACGCTCGTGCACGTCGGTCCAACTGGCGATCACCGACCCGTGGTTTGTCGGCCTGTCACCCGAGTTGCGCTTCAAAACGGTGCGCTCGATGACGGCGCGGATCGAAGCCGAAGGCGCCGGTTATGATCTCGCCAGCCATCGCGACTCGCCGCCCGGCATCCGCATCTGGGCCGGCGCGACGGTCGAGCGCGGTGATGTCGAAGCGCTGCTGCCGTGGCTCGACTGGGCCTGGGCCGCGGAGCGCGACGCCGAAAAAGCTGCATAAAAGCCAGGCGGAGTACGCATGCGGGCGCGGACGCCGAGGATGACGCCGTTCATCGCTCATGGCGCGGCCTTTGCGTACACTGCATCACCTGAATTCTGAGCAGAGGCCGACATGGCAAAAGTGTTGATTGCCGATGCGCTGAGCCCGCGCGCGGTCGAAGTTTTCCGGGCGCGCGGCGTCGCGGCCGATGTCGCGATCGGCCTCAAACCCGACGAACTGCGAGACCGCATCGCCAATTACGACGGCCTCGCCGTGCGCTCGGCGACCAAGGTCACTGCCGAATTGCTGGCGGCCGCCGAGGGGCTGAAGGTGGTCGGCCGCGCCGGCATCGGCGTCGACAATATCGATGTCGATGCGGCGAGCGAGCGCGGCATCGTCGTCATGAACACGCCTTACGGCAATTCGATTACCGCCGCCGAGCACACGGTCGCGATGATGTTCGCGCTGGCTCGCCAGATCCCGGCGGCCGACCGCTCGACGCAGGCCGGCAGATGGGAGAAGTCGCGCTTCATGGGCGTCGAGCTTTTCGGCAAAACGCTCGGCATCATCGGCTGCGGCAACATCGGCGCGATCGTCGCCGACCGCGCGCTGGGGCTCAAGATGAAGGTGATCGCCTATGACCCGTTCCTGTCGCCGGAGCGGGCGTTAGAACTGGGCGTCGAGCGGGTGCCGCTCGACGAACTGCTGGGGCGCGCCGATTTCATTACGTTGCATACGCCGCTGACGGAGGCGACGCGCAACATCATCGACAAGGCGGCGATCGCGAAAATGAAGCCCGACGCGCGGCTGATCAATTGCGCCCGCGGCGGCCTCGTCGTCGAAGCCGATCTCGCTGCCGCACTCGAGGAGGGCCGCATCGGCGGCGCCGCGATCGACGTCTTCGTCGAGGAGCCGGCGACCCGCAACCCGCTGTTCGGCCATGACGCGCTGGTCGCGACGCCGCATCTGGGGGCGGCGACCAGCGAGGCGCAAGAGAATGTCGCGTTGCAGATCGCCGAGCAGATGGCGGATTTCCTGTTGACGGGCGCGGTGTCGAATGCGGTCAACATGCCGTCCCTGACCGCCGAGGAGGCGGCGCGGCTGAAGCCCTACATGACGTTGGCGGGGCAGCTCGGCAGCTTTGCCGGGCAGCTGACCGACACCGGCATCCGCGCCGTCGCGATCGAATACGAAGGCGCCGTCGCCGAACTCAATACAAAGCCCTTGACGGCGACGATCCTGGCGGCGCTGCTGGCGCCGCAGCTGGCGGCGATCAATATCGTCAACGCGCCGCTCGTCTGCCGGCAGCGCGACATTCGCGTCAGCGAGACGCGCCGCCCCGAAGCCGGCGACTACCAGAACCTGCTGCGCGTTACCGTCACGGCCGAGCGCCGCAAGCGTGCGCGGCCGGCGGGTCATGACGGCAGTGTTTTGCGGGCCGCCGCAGCCGGCGAGCCCGGCGAACGCGGCGTCGCCGGCACCGTGTTTGCCGGCAACAAGCCGCGCCTCGTCGATGTCGAAGGCATTCCGCTCGAAGCCGAACTCGGCCGCCACGTGCTGTTCGTGCGCAATTTTGACAAGCCGGGCTTCATCGGCGCGCTCGGCCAGGCGCTGGCGGCCGCCGACATCAATATCGCGACGTTTCACCTCGGACGCACCGGGCCGGGCGAGGATGCGATCGCGCTGATCGAGGTCGACCAGAAGCTGCCGCCGCGACTGATCGAAACGGTGCGCGCGCTGCCCAATGTGATCCAGGCGCGAGCGATGCATTTTTGAGCGAATCGCATGCGCCTCGGCGGGCGTTTGGTGTAGTGTTGCCGCCCGTTCGCGCGGGACGGCGCCCCTTTGCCGGGTTGACGAGCAATGCCAGCCGATCTCAAGTATCGTCGCGTCCTGCTGAAGCTTTCCGGCGAGGCCCTGATGGGCGAGCGCGACTACGGCCTCGATCCGGCCATGGTTGCCCGCATCGCCGACGAAATCACCGGGGTGCACGCGCTCGGCGTCGAATTGTGCCTGGTGATCGGCGGCGGCAACATTTTCCGCGGCGTCTCCGGCGCGGCCGTCGGCATGGAGCGCGCCTCGGGCGACTACATGGGGATGCTGGCGACGGTGATCAATTCGCTGGCAATGCAGAACGAATTGGAACGCCGCGGGGTTGCCACCAGGGTGCAGTCGGCGATCACGATGCAGGCCGTGTGCGAGCCCTACATCCGGCGGCGCGCGCTGCGCCATCTGGAAAAGGGACGCGTCGTCATCTTCGGCGCCGGCACCGGCAACCCGTTCTTCTCGACCGATACGGCGGCAGCCTTGCGCGCTTCGGAGATGGGCTGCGACGCGCTGTTGAAGGCAACCAAGGTCGATGGCGTCTACGATGCCGACCCGTATCGCGTCGCCGGGGCGCGCCGCTTTGAACGGCTCGGCTATCACGAGGTGTTGACCCGCGACCTGCAGGTCATGGACGCCTCGGCGATTTCGCTGGCACGGGAGAACCGCATACCGATCCTGGTATTCTCGATTATCGAGCCGGGCGGCTTTGCGCAGGTCGTGCGCGGCGACGGGCGCTATACAATCATCGCGGATTCTGCTTAGGGCGGACGAGGCAGTGATGGCGCAAGACGAATTGCTGAAGGATGTACAGCGTCGCATGGACGGCGCGATCGACGTGCTGAGAAAGGAATTTGGCGGGTTGCGCACCGGGCGGGCCTCGGCCGGTCTGCTCGAACCGGTCCAGGTCCCGGCCTATGGCAGCACGGTGCCGCTCAATCAGGTCGCCAGCGTCAACGTGCCGGAGCCGCGCCTGATCACGGTGCAGGTCTGGGACCGCGGCGTTGTCAAGGCGGTGGACAAGGCGATCCGCGAGGCTGGGCTCGGCCTCAACCCGCAGACCGAAGGCCAGACGATCCGCGTGCCGATCCCCGAACTCAACCAGGAGCGGCGGCGCGAATTGACCCGCGTCGCCGCCAAATATGCCGAGGAGGCGCGGGTCGCCGTGCGCAAGGTGCGTCAGCACGGCATTGAAACGCTGCGTCGTCTCGAAAAAGACGGCGGTCTCTCACAGGACGAACAGCACAAATTGCAGGGCGACATCCAGCACCTGACCGACGACCACATCAAGCGCATCGACGAGACGCTGGCGCAAAAGGATAAGGAAATCCTGCAAGTCTGATGAGCCCGCAGAGCGCGCGGCCGCGCCACGTCGCGATCATCATGGACGGCAACGGCCGCTGGGCGAAGGCCCGCGGTCTGCCCCGGATCGCCGGCCACCGCCGCGGCGCGGAGGCGGTGCGCCGCACGCTGGTGGCCGCCGGCGAACTCGGCATCCCGTATCTGACGCTGTTCGGGTTCTCGTCGGAGAATTGGCGGCGGCCGCTTGACGAGATCGATGATTTGATGGGGCTGTTGCGCCATTACCTGCGCGGCGAGATTGCCGAACTGCACAAAAACGCGGTGCGGCTGCGGGTCATCGGCGACCGACGCCGCCTCTCCGACGACATCGTCGCGATGATCGACAACGCCGAAACGCTGACCCGCGGCAATGGCGGCGTCAACTTGACCGTCGCGCTGTCTTACGGCGGCCGCGCCGAGATCGTCGCCGCGGTGCGGGCGATCGCTGCCGAAATCGCCGCGGGCAGCATCGCGGTCGAGGCAATCGACGAAGAGTTGTTCGCCCGCCACCTGTTCACGGCCGACCTGCCCGACCCCGACCTTCTGATCCGCACCAGCGGCGAGCAGCGCATCAGCAATTTTCTGCTGTGGCAATGCGCCTACGCCGAGCTGGTCTTCACCAAGACGCTGTGGCCGGATTTCGGGCGCGCGGATCTGGAAGAAGCGATC
>DATJSO010000086.1:0-3342 GCA_035504075.1 Allostellaceae bacterium
GAGGCGGTCGGCTTGAAGGTGACCGATATCGACAGCGCGCGCATGGTCATCCGCGTGGCCCAGGGCAAGGGTCGGAAGGACCGCTACGTCATGCTGTCGCCCCGGCTGCTCGATCTGCTGCGCCGCTATTGGCGAGCCGCCCGGCCGACAGACTGGCTGTTCCCCGGCGATGTTCCCGGACGGCCGATCACGCGATTTACCGTCGCTGTCGCCTGCGAGAAGGCGCGCCGTCGCGCCGGGATCGCCAAACCCGTTACGCCGCATTCGCTGCGCCATGCCTTTGCCGTTCATCTGCTCGAAACCGGCACCGACGTTCGCACGATCCAGCTCCTGCTCGGCCATCGCAACCTGACGACGACCGCGCGCTATCTGCGGATTGCCGTCAGCGCGGTCTGCGCGACGCGCAGTCCTCTCGATCTGCCGGCGCCCGGCGCCCCGAACAAGGCGGTCGCCCCGCAATATCTCTGAGCGCCGGTAGCCGTAATGCCGGAACTGGCGGATGTGTTTCGCCGCTACGGCGGCGACTATCGTCGGCAGCATGCCGGCGCGCTGTCGACCGCGCAGCGCCGCGTCATGACCGCGGTCGTGCGTTGCCGCACGGCGGCGCTCGGCGGCCATGTCGAGCAGTGCGATGCCTGCGGTCACCAGCGCGTCTTTTACAATTCGTGCCGCAATCGGCATTGCCCCAAATGCCAGTCGCTGGCCCGCGCCCGCTGGCTGGAACAGCGTCGCGCCGAGATTTTGCCGACGCCCTATTTCCACGTCGTCTTCACCGTGCCGGAGCAAATCGCGGCGATCGCCTATCACAACAAGGCGGTCGTCTACGATATCCTGTTCCGCACCACCGCCGAGACCCTGCGCACGATCGCCGCCGATCCCAGGCATCTCGGGGCTGAACTCAGTTTCTTCGCGGTGCTTCACACCTGGGGACAGGCGCTGCTGCATCATCCCCACCTGCACTGCGTTGTCGCCGGCGGCGGCCTTGCCCCCGACGGCACCCGATGGATCGCTTGCCGCCGCAACTTCTTTCTGCCCGTGCGGGTCCTGGCCCGCCTTTTCCGGCGGTTGTTCCTCGCCGCGTTGCAGAAGGCTTTCGACGCCGCCAGGCTCACCTTCTACGGCGCCCTGGCGCCGCTGCGGGACCGTGCGGTCTTCCTGCGCCAGCTCGCTGCCGCTCGCAAGATCGACTGGGTCGTCTACGCCAAGCCGCCGTTTGCGGGGCCCGAGCAGGTATTGGCCTATGTCGCGCGCTACACTCACCGCATCGCGATCTCCAACGAGCGCCTGATCTCGGTGGCGGACGGCACCGTCCGTTTCCGCTGGCGTGATTATCGCCACGGCGACCGCCGCAGAACGATGACGCTCACCGCCGACGAATTCATCCGCCGTTTCTTGCTCCATGTGCTACCCGGCGGCTTTCAGCGAATCCGCTATTACGGCTTACTCGCCAATCGCCGGCGCGACTTAAAGCTGGCGCGCTGCCGGCAACTGCTGGCCGCGCAACCACTGTCAGCTCGCGCTGAGGCCTCGGATTATCGCCATCGCTACGAGGAAATCACCGGCGCATCTTTGATCGACTGTCCCGCCTGCCATCGCGGCTGCATGGTGGTCGTCGACCGGATCAGCCCGACCGAAGCGGGTTCGCTCTCATCGCTTTACGACACCTCATAACGCCGGCTCGCCTGTCGTCCGTCACTGCCGGAGTTGAGCGGCGCAGACGCGCCATCGAGAAGCCGTTGCCAATTGGACACCTCGAAATATCCGGTTTGCAGCGGCGATGCGGTCGGCAGAAGGACGATGCTGCCGTTTGCGGCCTCGCGTTGGTCCGGTTTCGGCGGCCGATTGCTCGGCGGGGCTGTTGTTCAGGAGATCAGGCCGCCGCGGCCTGTCGGGTAAGCCATGCCAGGCGGGTGAAGTTGTAGGCCAGATTGGCGAGGGTAATTTTGGCGGTCGCCCGCGCTTGGCCGATGGTCCGAATGATCAGGTGCAATCGCCGCTTCTCGGCGGCAAAGACGTGCTCGACCTTGGCCCGTACTCGCGCCCTTGTCGCATTGCCGCGGCGGATATGCGCCGGCATTGGCCTGCCGCGCGGCTTTCGGCGCTGGAACTGGGGGACGAGCCCGCGCCGGTCGAGCAGTTGCAGATTGGCCTCGGAGCGATAGGCGGTGTCGGCCCATACGCCGCTCGCCAGATTGTCGCCGTCGAGCAGCCGGCCGAGTTCTCTGCCGTCGGGCGCGGCGGCGTGGGTCACGGTGAAGCGCCGCACAAACCCGTGCGTGCGGTCGATGCCGACGTGGTTTTTGTAGCCGAAGGCCGGGATCACCAGCTCGCTCGCCGCCGTGCGCTTGTGCCCGCTGCCGGCCGCAGGTTCCCGGCGCTTCTTGCCGCGTTTGAGCGTCCATCGACCGTCACGGTCGATCTGGGCGCACCGCGCCGGCTTCCACTCCGAAGGCACGCCGCCGCCCTTGATCGTTGCCTTCTCGGCTTCGGTGAGCCGCGGCCGGCGCGCTTCGATGATCGTCGCGTCGACGATCTGCCCGCCCATCGCCAGGTAGCCCTTCTCGCGCAGCCCCCGATCGAACCGCGCGAACAGCCGCTTCAACGCGCCGGCGCGCACCAGTTGCTCGCGGTAGAGCCAGATCGTTTTGGCGTCGGGCACCGGCTCGTGCAGCGCCAGCCCAATGAACCGCATGAACGACAACCGGTCGCGCAGCTGGTATTCGGTCTGATCGTCCGACAGCGTGTACAGCGTCTGCAGCACCAGCACCTTGAACATCAACACCGCGTCGTAGGGCGGCCGGCCGCCTTTGCTGCGGTCCGAGCGCTGCAGCGCCCGCTCCAATTCGCCCCGGAACAGCTCGAAATCCACCACCGCGGCCAGCCGCTCCAGCGGGTCCCCCGCCGCCGAAAGCCATGCCAACCGCTCAGCGCTGTCGAAAAATCCCGGCTGTCCCGCCATGGCCGATCCTCCCGTGCCCCGACAGCACGGAATCAGCGATCAGCCCCGATTGCCAGCGGTTTTTCGAGGTGTCCTACTGCGGAAACAGGATCGCTTCGCGCTTGCCGTTGCGGCGCTCGCGGCCGCCCAACGCATCCGACGCGACGCCGACGCGCCGGTCAAGGCGCTCGCCGCCAATCCTCGGCGAAAACGCGCAGCTCTGCGGCTTCGAGGTCGGACACCGCCCACAGCGCCATGCCGCCCTCGTGCCAATGGACGATGTTGTAGCCCTGGCGCTGTGCCGTTTGCAGCGACGCTGCCGCCGGTCGGGCGGGCCAGATGAACAGGTCGATAATATGCTTGCCGTGCTGGTAGACGAGGGCGGCGACCGGCCGCCCGTCGAG
>DATJSO010000087.1:0-2929 GCA_035504075.1 Allostellaceae bacterium
TGGTGCGCTATGGGCGCGGTCAGCGACCCTTGGGCGCTTCGACCATCACCCAGCAGCTCGTCCGCCATTTCCTGTTGACCAACGAGGTATCGATCTCGCGCAAGATCAAGGAAGCGCTGCTCGCCTATCGCATCGAAAACCAGTTGAGCAAGGACCGCATCCTCGAAATCTACCTCAACGAGATCTATCTCGGCGCCGGCTCCTACGGCGTCGCCGCCGCGGCCGATACCTATTTCCGGAAGCCGCTGGCAAAGCTGACCTTGGCGCAGGCGGCGTTCCTCGCCACCTTGCCGAAGAGCCCGACGAACTACGATCCGCTGCGCCATCCCAATGCGGCCAAGGCGCGACGCGATTGGATCCTGTCGGGCATGGCGGACGAGGGCTGGATCAGCAAAGCCGCGGCCAAAGCGGCAGCAGCCCAGCCGCTCGGCATCGACATGCGGCCGCCGCCGCCGGCAGAGACCGAACAGGACGGCTATTTCGTCGAGGAGGTGCGGCGCGAACTGGTCGCCCGTTTCGGCGAGAAGGCAGTCTATGAAGGCGGCCTCAGCGTCCACACGAGCTTTGTGCCGAGCTACCAGCAGATGGCCGAGACGGCGTTTCGCAACGGCCTTGTCAGCTACGACCGGCGGCATGGCTGGCGCGGCCCGGTTGCGCAGCTGCCGACCGGTGCGGCCGCCGAGGTCGCGCTGTCCGGCATGGCCGATCTGCCCGGCATTGCGACATGGCATCTGGCTGCAGTCACCGCGACCGACTACCGCGGTGCAACGATCGCACTGAAAAACGGGCAAACCGGGCGCATCCCGGGCGGCGCGCTCGCGTGGGACCGCCGGCTGCGGCCCGGCGACATCGTCGTGGTCGAGAAGGTCGGCAATGCCGCGCCCGTTTATGGATGGCATCGCGCGGCGTCGGCCACGTACGCATTGCGCCAGATCCCACAGGTCAGCGGCGGGGTCGTCGTCATGGATCCGAAAACCGGCCGGGTGCTGGCGATCGTCGGCGGCTGGTCGTTCCGGCAGAGCCAGTTCGACCGCGCGGTCCAGGCGATGCGGCAGCCCGGCTCATCATTCAAGCCGTTCGTCTACATCACCGCGCTGGAAGACGGGTTCACCCCCGACAGCATCGTCGACGACTCGCCGGTGTCGATCCCGCAGGGGCCCGGACTGCCGCCATGGCAGCCGGCGAATTACGAGCCGGGTTACGTCGGGCCGACGACATTGGATGACGCGCTCACCAATTCACGCAACCTTGCGACGGTGCATCTCGCGATGGCGGTCGGATTGCGGCCGATCGCCAGGACGGTCGAGGAATTCGGCGTGCTCGACAAGATGCCGCTGTACTACTCGATGGTCCTCGGCGCCGGCGACACGACGCTGATGCGCATGACCGCCGCCTATTCGATGCTCGACAACGGCGGACACTGGCTGTTGCCGTCGCTGGTCGATCTGGTGCAGGACCGGCACGGCAACATCATCTACCAGAAGGGCGTGAAAGGCTGCCCGTCCTGCTTCGTCGCCGCCGGACCGCATCACGCGACCGACGACAATGGCCTGTTTCGCGCTGCGGGGCCTGCCGATCCCGCGTCGATCTGGCTGCCGCACGCGCATTATGCGGCCGACGCGGTGCTTTACCGGCCGACCCGGCCCGACCCGCTCGTCACGCCGCAAGCCGATGACGAACTCCTGTCGATGATGCAGGACGTCGTGCAGCACGGCACCGGCATCGAAGTCGCGGCCGTCGGCAAGCCGCTAGCCGGCAAGACCGGCACGACGAACGATTGGAAGGACGCGTGGTTCGTCGGCTTTTCGCCCGATCTGGTGGCCGGTGTGTATGTCGGTTTCGACGAGCCGAAGAGCCTCGGGCATGGCGAAGTTGGCGGCCGCGTCGCGGCGCCGATCTTCCGCGACTTCATGGCGGCGGCGCTGCAAGGGAAACCGGCGACGCCGTTCCCGGCATTGCCGGGCGCCGCACCCGAGGCCGCAGGCGCGGCGCCCGAGGCCGCAGGCGCGGCACCCGAAGTCGTGGAGGCCGCGCCGGTTGCCGGCGCTGCGGCCGACAATGATACCGAAGGCGATGCGAACATGCCGCCCGCGACGGACGAAGCCTCCGGCGCCGCGACCTATCCGGGCGTGCCGAGCGCCGCCGCGCCGCCGCGCGGCTGGGGTTGGCCGCCGCCGTGGCCCGTGCCGACCGCGCCGTCGGACCGCAACTATGCCGCCGTACAGCCGCCGGCCTACCCGCCGTCATGGGGCGCTTCGCCCGGCTACGGCGGCACCGGGTATGGCGGGCCGCCGCGCGGCTACCCGCCGCCAGGCATGCCGGCTTATCCGCCGCCGGCATGGACGATGCGGCCGGGCAGCGGCACCGGCGGGCTTTACTGACGGGGCACCGCGCAGCCCGCGATTTGCCGCCTGAAGCGCACGCCTTGCGAAGCTGCCTGGCCGGCCGTACCTAACGGTGAACCGGCGCAGCAAAGGCAGGAGGGCGCGATGCAGCTCAAGGATGAAAGGCTGTTCCGACAGCATTGCTACATCGACGGGCAGTGGGTCGATGCGATCGATCGGGAGACGATCGCGGTCAAAAACCCGGCGACCGGGGAGACGCTTGGCAGCGTGCCGAAAATGGGTGTCGAGGAAACGCGCCGGGCGATCGAGGCGGCCGACCGCGCCCTGCCGGCATGGCGCGCCAAGACGGCCAAGGAGCGCGCCCAGATCCTGCGTCGCTGGTTCGACCTGATGATGGCGAACCAGGAGGACCTGGCGACGCTGATGACCGCCGAGCAGGGCACGCCGCTGGCGGAATCGCGCGGCGAGATCGCGTATGCCGCCGCGTTCATCGAATGGTTCGGCGAAGAGGGCAAGCGCCTCTACGGCGACACGATCCCGTCGCACGGCGCCGACAAGCGCATCATCGTGCTGAAGGAGCCGAT
>DATJSO010000088.1:0-10291 GCA_035504075.1 Allostellaceae bacterium
CCATCGAGCCATTGAGGATGATGCCGAGAAATCCCATCAGGATGATGCCGCCGAGGCAATTGGCGTCCTTCAACACATTGCGGTTGAGAAATGATTCCTCCGCCGTCGCCGTGTGGATCACGAAGAGGTAGCAGGCGAGGATCGCCAGCGTCGCCTCGATCCAAATCTCGGTCGAGCCGAACCAATCCTTCAGCTCGCCGCGGTCGAGAAACATCTGCGCCGCGCCGACGGCGAGGCTCAGCATCGCGAAGCCGAAGAAATCAAAGCGCTCGCGGTGGGCGCGGCCGGTCTCGTGGATGAAGGCGGCAATGCCGAACGCGCACAGAATGCCGACCGGCAGGTTGATGTAGAAAACCCAGCGCCAGGTCCAATTGTCGGTCAGCCAGCCGCCGAGCGCCGGGCCGATGATCGGGCCGAGCATCGTGCCGGTGCCCCATATCGCCATCGCGCGGGCATGCAGTTCCGGCGGATGGGTCTGAAACAGCGTCGTCTGCGACAGCGGCACCAGGGCCGCGCCGCACACCCCCTGCAGCAGGCGAAACAGCACAAGCTGCACGAGGCTCGTCGCGGCGCCGCACAGCGCCGACGCGATCGTGAAGCCGATGACCGAGATCAGGAACACGTATTTGACGCCGAACCGGCCGGCGAGCCAGCCGGTCAGCGGCGTCATGATCGCGGCGGCGACGATATAGGAGGTGACGACCCAGGCGACTTGGTCCTGCGCCGCCGACATGCTGCCCTGGATATGCGGCAGCGCGACGTTGGCGATCGTCGTATCGACGCCCTGCATGATTGTCGCGCAGGTGATCGAAGCGGTGATCGCGGCCCGGTGGAACGAGCGCCCGGCGGTCTGGCCTTGCGGCGCCGCGCCGCCATGCCCGCCCGATCGTTCAACCGCCATGCTTCCCCACCTCAGCCGCCGCACAATGTCGCGAAACGCCGCGACGGTGAACGGCCGGTTTGCGATAGCCGACCCGCGCGCGGCGAATCGCCGCCGTCCCGGCGCCGCGCACACGGCCCGGATGACCGGGCGTAATCCCTTGACCCGAGGCCGAACGCGTGCCAGAAGCGCGGCGCACGCTCATTGCGATGCGGCGCATGCGCGCGGCGGATGCACCGCTTTCAGGCTGCGAGGGCCGGAATGAGCGACAACGACCCAGCAATCTCGATCCTGCGTGAACTGACGAATATCAGGCGGCGGTTGGCGGTCAACCGCTTTATGCTGGCCGCGATTCTGGCGGTCACTGTGGTTTGCCTCGCGCTGCTGCTGATCGGCGCCGCCCGCGGCATGCGATAGAAGCGGGCCGCTGCACGCAGGTCTTCAGTAGCGGCCGCCGAGCTTTGAATGGTCCCAGCTGACGATGCGCTGCGGCGTGATTTTCATCACCACCCGCTTCGGCACGCTCTGGGCCGACCCGCTCGGCCGCGCCGTATCGCGGCCCTCGCCGAGCCAGGCGAACACGTCGCGCACACGCCCCGGGTCGTCGATGATCTCGCAATGCCCGCGCGCCATGATGCCTTGCAGTTCGCGATACTCGCTGCCGGCTTCGACCATGACCGCGACCCGCGGGTCGCGCCGCGCATTCAGCACCTTCTGCGCCTTGCCGTAGGAGGTCATGTAGAAGGCGCCGTCGCGAAACACGAAATTCATCGCAACCAGATGCGGCATGCCGCCGGGGTCGAGCGTCGCCAACGCGCATTTCTTGTGGCTGCGCAGAAAAGCTGCCTGCTCGTCGGGGGTGAGGCGGATATCGGGACGCGGCACGTTACCCTCCCTTGTGCGGCTCGGTAGGTCGGCGGCGCACGATGTCCCGGATTTTCTCCGCCGTCAGCGCCAAGCTTGAATGCGGGCCGCCCCCGCAACTATAAGCATAGTAGAATAAATCACTCGTGGTATGTCGGGAGGAACGGTCGGCTCGGCGTTTTATCGTCGGCCCGCGACAATTCGCGAAGCTGCGGCTTGTGCCCGCGCCGCTAGGTTGGCGATCAGCGGCGAGATCCGGTCGCCCGCAAAAACAAATTCCGAGGGGAAAAATGCGCATGAACCCGTCCAAATCGACGATCGGCCGCCGCACCGTGTTGCGCGCCGCGGCCGGCGCCGGCTTCCTGCAGGTCGCGAGCCCGTTTGTGGTTACGGCGCGCGCCGCCGACGTCATCAAGATCGGTCTCGACGACCCGCTGACGGGAACCTACGCCGAACTCGGCAAAAACGAACAGATCGGCTGCCAGCTGGCGGTGAACCAGATCAACGCGAAGGGCGGTATTCTCGGCCGCAAGGTCGAGCTTTTGACGGAAGATTCGACCAGCGCCGATACCGGCATCGCGGTGCAGAAGGCGCACAAGCTGATCGAGCGCGACAAGGTCAACTTCCTCCTCGGCAACGTCAATTCGGCGATGGCGCTGGCCTTGGGCGAGGTGTCGAGCCAGGCCGGCATCCTGCACATCGTGACCGGCGGCCACACCGACGCGGTGACCGGCACCGACTGCCACTGGAATGTCTTCCGGGTGTGCAACACGACGCGGATGGAAACCAACTCCGTTTCGAAGACGCTGTTCACCAAGTTCGGCAAGAAATGGTATTTCATCACCCCCGATTACGCGTTCGGCCATACCCTGCAGCAGGGCTTCGAGGCGAGCCTGAAGAAGTTCGGCGGCACCGAGGTCGGCGCGTCTCTGACGCCGCTCGGCACGACCGATTTTTCGTCCTACCTGATCAAGGCGCAAGCGGCCAACCCTGACGTCATCATCGTTCTGGAAGCCGGGCAGGACGCGGTCAACTGTCTGAAGCAGGCGGTGCAATTCGGCCTCAACAAGAAATTCCACATCGCCGGCGCACAGCAGGAGCTGGAAGTGCTGGAAGGCCTGCCGCCCGAGGCGCGCATCGGCACCTGGGTGTTCGAGTGGTACTGGGTGCAGCCCAAGGTGCCGCACGTCAAGCAGTTCGTCGCCGAAATCCGCAAGGTCAACGGCGGCAAGGTGCCGACGGCGCGCCACTGGTTCGGCTATGCCTCGGTGTGGACATGCGCGCTCGTCGCCAACGAGGAGAAGACGCTTGACGCCGTCAAGCTGGCGAAAGCGCTGGAAAACTTTGTGCTGCCGCCGGAAATCGCCCTGATGCCCTACAAGACCTTCTATCGCGCCGGCGACCATCAGCTGATGCCGACCCTCTATGTCGGTCATGCGGTCGAGAAGGGGCCGGTGCCGGAAGACCTGTTCCATGTCGACGAATTGGTGCAGGGCGTCGATGCGGCTCTGCCGGTCGCCGAAACCGGCTGCCATTTAAAATGGCCGAGCTGAGCGTGATGCGCGCCGGTCGCCGCCGGCGCGCGGCGGCGATCCCCAGCGACGCGCAGCGCCGATGACCCAGCTGATCCTGTTCGACGTGTTCAACGGGCTGATTATTGGCGCGTTCTATGCGCTGATGGCGCTGGGCCTGTCGCTGATCCTCAACCTGACCGGCGTCATCAATTTCGCGCATGGCGGGTTTCTCGCGGTCGGCGCCTATCTCGCCTTCACGCTGACCCCGTATATCGGTTTTTGGGGTGGGCTCATCGTCGCGCCGGTGCTGACCGCGCTCCTCGGCCTCGCCGTCGAGCGCGGGCTGATTCGACCGCTCTACGGCCGCGACCCGCTGTACAGCCTGCTGCTGACATTCGGCCTTGCCTTCATGCTGGAGGATGGCACCCGCTATATCTGGGGGCCGGCGACGCTGCCGTTCGCGATCCCCGACTGGCTGGCAAGCCCGTTGAGCAGCCAGTTTTTTTTCCTGACCGGCTACCGCGTGTTCATGGTGCTGCTGGTCGTCGCAGCCGTGATCGGGCTGTTTTTGATCCTCAACCGCACCCGCCTCGGCATGCGGATCCGCGCCGGCACGCTCGACCTCGAAACGGTATCGGTGCTCGGCGTCAACACCCGCATCCTGCGCAACCTCAATTTCGGCCTCGGCATCTATCTGGCGGGATTGGCCGGAGTGCTCGCCGCCGGCATGCTGGGCCTGCAGCCGACGATCGGCAGCGATCTCATCATGCCGAGTTTTGTCGCGATCATCATCGGCGGTCTCGGCAGCCTGCCGGGCACATTGATCGGCGGGCTGCTGATCGGCGTCGCCTCGGGGCTGACGACGGTTTGGTATCCCTCGGCGTCGGAAGCGGTCATCTACGTGATGATGGCGCTCATACTGCTGGTTCGCCCACGCGGCCTGCTGGGCGAGGAGGGCCGCTTCTGATGCAGCGGCTGCGCGCCGGCAAGGTAAGCCTCGACGTGACCGTCTGGGTCCTGCTGGTGTCAATGCCGTTCTGGCTCAATTGGATCGGCGGCTATACATCGCTCGGCAGCCGCGTCCTGGTCATGGCGCTGGCCGCCACCGCGCTCAATTTCCTGCTGGGGTTTACCGGCGTGCTGTCGTTCGGCCACGCCGCCTATTTCGGCCTCGGCGTCTATGGCGTCGGTCTGACGATCAAATACCTGATCCCGAACACCCTGGCTGGGATCGCGGTCGGCGTTGTCGCCGGCACGCTCGCCGCCGCCGTCATCGGGGCGCTGATCGTGCGGCTCAGGGGCATCTATTTTGCGATGGTGACGATCGCCTTCGGCCAGGTGTTCTACTTCATCGCCTATCGCTGGAATTCCGTGACGGGCGGCGATGACGGGTTGGCCGGGTTTCACCGCTTGCCGATCGCGACGCCGCTTGGCGTCTTCGACATCCTGCACAGCGACATCGCGTTCTACTATTTCGTGCTCGCCGGCTTTGCGGTTTCCGTTGCGATCATGGCGGCGCTGCTGCGCTCGCCGTTCGGCCGCACCTTGCTGGCGATCCGTGAGAACGAGCGTCGCGCCCGCTTTCTCGGCATCCCGGTCGATCGCCATATCTGGTTGTCGTGGCTGATCTCCTGCCTGTTTGTCAGCCTAGCCGGCGCGTTTTACGCGCTCCTCAACAATTTCGCCGACCCGCACGATCTGCGCTGGGACCAGTCGGGCGATTTCGTCATCATGGCGGTGCTGGGCGGCATGCGCAGCTTCTGGGGACCCCTGATCGGCGCGGCGATTTTTGTCGTGTTGCAAGATTACGTGTCGAGCCGAACCGAAAACTGGATGTCGTTCATTGGTCTTTTCTTCGTCCTGATCGTGCTGTTCTTTCCGCGCGGCGTGCTCGGCATGTTCCGGCGGCGTGCGTCTCCATGAGCCTTCTCGACGTCGAGCACGTCTCCCGGCGGTTCGGCAGCCTCGTCGCCGTCGACGACGTGTCGATGACGGTCGCGGCGGGCGAACTGCGCGCCGTAATCGGCCCCAACGGCGCCGGCAAGACAACGTTTTTCAACATTATCAGCGGCTTCCTCTCGCCATCTGCGGGCCGCATCGTGTTCGACGACGAAGACATCACGCGCCTGCTGCCGGCCCGTCGGGTGTGGCGCGGCATCGCCCGCACGTTTCAGATCACCGAAGTCTTCCCGGAACTTTCGACGCGCGAGAATTTGCGCATCGCCGTCGAGGTCGCCGCCGGCTATCGCCTGAAGCCGTTTCTGTCGCGCTCGGCTGACGGCGCAGTGCGCGATCGCGTCGGCGAACTGATCGAGATGGGCGGGCTCGCCGCGCGCGCCGACAATCTGGTCGGCGAACTGTCGCACGGCGATCAGCGCGCGACCGAGATCATGATGGCGCTGGCGTTGAAGCCGCGCCTGCTGCTGCTCGACGAACCGACGGCCGGCATGGGCGAACAGGAAACCTTTGACATCACGCGACTGATCCGTCGGCTGCATACCGAGCAGAAGCTGACGATCGTGCTGATCGAGCATGACATGCGCGTCGTCTTCCATCTCGCGGACCGCATCATGGTACTGGCCGAGGGGACGGTGCTGGCCGAAGGCACGGCCGAGGAGATCGCCCGCAACGAAGATGTCCAAACCGCCTATCTCGGCCAGGCGGCATGAGCCCGCAGGGCGCCGACATCGCGACCGCCGCGCTGCGCGCCGAAGGGCTGCAGACGTTTTACGGCAAGAGCCACATCCTGCACGGCGTCGGGCTGGAAGTGCGGGAGGGCGAGATCGTCACGCTGCTCGGGCGCAACGGCGCCGGCAAGACGACGACGATGCGCAGCCTGATGGGGCTGACCCCGCCCCGCGAGGGCGTCGTGCGCATGTTCGGCCGGGTGACGACCGGCTGGCCGCCGTTCCGCATTGCCGCGCTCGGCATCGGCTATGTGCCGGAAGGCAGGCGCATCTTTCCCAATCTGACGGTCGAAGAAAACCTGCTCGTGCCGGTTGAGCGGCCGGGACGGTGGACCCTCGCGCGCGTCTACGAACTGTTCCCGCGGCTGGCGCAGCGCCGCGGCAACCGCGGCCGGCAGCTGTCGGGCGGCGAACAGGAAATGCTGGCGATCGCCCGCGCCCTGCTGCTCAATCCGCAGCTGCTGCTGCTTGACGAACCGTCGCAGGGGTTGGCGCCGCTGATCGTGCGCGAAGTCTTCAACGTCATCGCCGAGGCCCGCCGCGAGGGAATTTCGGTGCTGCTCGTCGAGCAGAACGTGCGCGCCGCAGTCGCGATCGCCGACCGCGCCTATGTGCTCGACGACGGACGCATCGTCTTCAGCGGCCCGGCGGCGGAGTTTGCCCAGGACGAAGAGCGGGTGCGCGCGCTCGCCGGCGCCAGCGCCGAGGAATGGACCGCGCCGGCCTAGGCGTTGCGAGGGGCGCGGCAGCGGCGCAATCTGCTCGACGCGGCCGGGGCATGGCCGATCGGCGATGGGAGGGGTTGATGGGTGTCGATATTCAGCGCGGCATCGAATATGCGCGGCACGACGGCGTCGCGCTGCTGAGCGATCTCTACACGCCGGACGAGGCGGACAGCCACCCGGTGCTGGTAGCGGTGCATGGCGGCGGCTGGCAACAGGGAACCCGCGACATCTATAAGCACTGGGGGCGGTTTCTGGCGGCACGCGGCTACGCGCTGTTCGCGATCGACTACCGGCTGTCGAAGCCGCGCGAGCCAAGCTACCCCGCGGCGGTGCACGATGTCCGCGCGGCGGTGCAATTCATCAATCGCGAGGCGCGACACTGAAGCTCAATGCCGATCGCGTCGCGCTGGTCGGCGACTCGGCCGGCGCGCATCTCGCGGCGCTCGTCGCATTGACCGGCACCGAGCCGTCGTTTGCCGGCACGCCCGCCGAAGTCGGCGCCACCGTGAAGGCGGTGATCGGCGTCTACGGCGTTTACGACCTCGTGGCGCAATGGAACCACGACCTTGCGCCGCGCTGCGGCGACCCGATCGTCGAGAAGTTTCTCGGGGCCGCGCCGACCGAGAACCGCCGGCGCTATTTCGACGCCTCGCCGCTCAGCTATGCGACCAGCGACAACAACGCGACCGCGTTTCTGTTGAGCTGGGGCACGGAGGACGACATCGTCGACCGCGCGACCCAGTCTGAGGCGTTCCTGACCGCGCTGAAACAGGCGCGGTTTTACGTCCGCACCGTGGTCATGCAGGGCGCCGGCCATTTCTGGATGGCCGATCCGATCGACGAGCCGGGCAGCGTCACCGGCCACCTGGCGCCGCGGCTGCTGCGCTTCCTGGCCGAGAAACTCTGATCGCTGCGCCGGTGCCGGCCGATACGCCGCTCGCCTCGCGGCTTGCGTCTAGATCGCCGCGGTCGGAACCCCGGCGAGGGCCGCGAGCCGCGGCAGATCGCGAATCGACAAGCGGCGGTTTTCGACAATGGCCACCCCATCCTGGCGCAGCCGGTTGAGGGTGCGATTGACATGGGCGCCGGTGAGGCCGAGCGCGTCGGCCATATGCTGCCGCCGCAGCGGGAACGGCGTATCGAGCGGATCGACACGGCTGCGATGTGCCTGCCGGCGATAGAGGCTCAGCATCAGGAACGCCAAGCGCTCGACCGCGTCGCCGCAGCCGATGACGGTCAGCAGCTCCTCCACCCGGTCGGCCTCGGCGGCGACGTACCGCACCAGCCGCACCGCCAGCTCCGGTTCGCCGCGGAATGCCTCGGCGACCAGCCGTGCATCAAGGGCGCTGGCGCGCAACGGCGTCAGACTGCGCACCGAATGATCGGTTACTCCGAGGAGTGCAGCCCCGAGGCCGACCAGTTCGCCGGGCAGCAGAAAGTCCAGGATCTGGCGGGAGGCATCGGCGAAAACGCGGTAGCGGTAGCCCCAGCCGCGCGCTATGCGGTACAGCGCATTGCCGATCTCACCCTCGCCGATCAGCAGGCGATTGGCCGGCAGGTTCACCGACCGCAGTGTCAACCGTTCGAGGAGCGCCGACCCGCCGTCACCCACCGAGCGAAATACGTCCTGTGTATAGCGGTCGCGCCGCCCGCTGCCCACGTCAAACATACTATGGCGTCACCAACACAACAGAATGTAGAGGCCTGACGACCCTTAGTTCAAGCTAAGTAATTGTAACGGGTCTATGAAATTTATTGTAACATAAGTTGCTTCTGATACGCTCCTCGGTGGAGGAGGTCGGTCATTAGATCCGCCAAACCGGCGGCTATTTAGAGCGTTTCGGCAAAAAAGAAACCGCCAAATGCGAAAAATTGAGGGTCAAATTGCCACAGGCCCGACCTCGCCCGGCTGTTACGCGGCGATCCCCGCCATGTCGCAGATGATCCGCCATTCCGCCTCGCTGACCGGGCAGACCGACAGGCGCGACTGGCGCAGCAGCGCCATCCCGGCGAGTTTGGGCACGGTTTTCATTTGCGCCAGACCGACCGGCGTCTTGACCGGCGTGACCGGTGCCACATCCACCATGCCGAACTTTCCGTTCGGGTCGCCCGGATCGGGATAAAACGGCCGGACGATCTCGACGACGCCGACGATCTCCTTGCCTTCGTTCGAGTGGTAGAAAAACGCGCGGTCGCCGGATTTCATCGCGCGCAGGTTGCCGGTCGCCTGGAAATTCCGCACGCCGTCCCAATGGGTGCGGCCGTCCTTGACCATCTGCTCCCACGCGTATTTCGCAGGCTCGGATTTCAGCAGCCAATAGGCCATCGCAACCCCCGTCGCAGTCGTCATCGCATCGAGGTTACCCCGTCAGCGGATATTCGGCCTGATCCTCGTAAAGCGAGCCGGCCTTGGTCAGAAAACTGGCGATCAGGCTGAACCGGGTGACCGGCAGCGGTTCGGCGCGGAAGCGGGAATGAGCGGCGAGAAATTCGCCGAGCTTGCCGCTATCGGGATCGCGCAGCCGCGCCAGCGTCACATGCGGCGCGAATTTGCGCGGTTCGGGCGGCAGGCCGGCGCGAATCAGCGCCTGCTCAACCTTGTCGCGCAGCTTGACGAGGTCGGGGTCGCGTTCGGCGCCGACCCACAGCGCGCGCGGCCGGCCGCCGCCAAACACCCCGGCGCCGGCGAGGCGCAGCGTGAACGGCCGCGCCTTCAGGCGCGCCAACGCCTCATCCACATCGGCGGCGGTGCCCTCGTCGATCTCGCCGATAAAGCGTAGCGTCAGATGCAGATTTCCCGGATCGACCCATTTCGCGCCCGGCAGCGCGGTGCACAACAGCGACAGGCTCAGCTTCAATTCCGGCGGAAAGGCGATCCCGACGAACAGCCGCAGCATGGCACCTCGACCAATTCCGTTATCCCCGCGCCGACGGGGGTCCAGGGCGGGCAACGACGCCGGCGTCCCTGGCTTCCCGCTGTCGCGGGAACGAGCAAAAGGGGAATTCGCAACGCATCAGGGATCAGGTGAACAGCGTCAACACGCCGGTATGGCCGTAAAGCCGGTCGCGCGAGATTTCGCCATTGGCGAAAAACCCGACAAGCGGAATATCGCCCAATTCCTCGCCGATCAGCCCGATTTCGACGCCTTTGTCGCCAAACAGCGCGGCGCCGCGAGCGATGCAGCTGACGTAGATCGCGGCTTTCGGCGGTCCTCCCAGGCGCGATTTCAGTTGACGCAGCATGCGCCGAAGATCGGCGCGCGCGCTGTCCGGGTCGCGTCGACAGAACAGGATCTGGTCGCCCGGCGCAACTTCGGCGCCGAGCACGATCCAGCCGCGGCGCGGATCGATCGCCATCAGGTTGCGCACGAGATAGTCGCCGGTGTCGGAGCCCGGTACCGGCAGCCCGGCGAACATGATCCCGCCGAGGCGCCGCGGGTCCTTTGCCAGTTCGGGGCCGATGTCCTCGTAGAACACCTGTAATGCCGGGCGGCCGTCGATCACCATGACGACATTGTCGCGCGCCTCGTCAATGCGCCGCGCCGGGCCGACCGGCATGCAGCCCTGGGTGAGGCCGGTCGCGACGGCGATCGCCGGCGCCAGCATGACGCCGGCGATGCC
>DATJSO010000089.1:0-2748 GCA_035504075.1 Allostellaceae bacterium
ACATGATGGATCTCCTCGCAGCTCTTGATTTCAGCCGCTGCGAAACATGATCCAGCGCGGCGCGGCGCTTTTTGACCTAGATCAAAAACCGGCCGGCGAAAGCCATGACTGCGGCCCGCTTCAGCCATGCGCCATCTGCGCGCCGGATTGACAGGAAGCGACGTCGGCGCTCCGCGGCGGGGCTCGCGCTCTAGCGGCGCACCCGAAACACGACGAAATGTGACAGTGAAAAATTGACCACGAAGCTCACCAGGATCGCCAGCGCCTTCGCCACATAGACCGGCAAGCCGAGAAACTCGGCGGCGACCAGCAGCGCCGCGGTATTGGCGACAAGCCCGGCCACTCCAGCCAGGATGAAAGTCAGGTAGTGGCTCAGGCGCAATCTGCGCCCGGATTCGGCGGCAAAGGTGATCGACGAGTTCATGATGTAGGAGCCGGTCACCGCGACGGTCCACGAGGTGATGTTGGCGGCGATCAAAAGCATCGTGCGCGGCGCGCCGCAGCGGCAATCGGCGGCGACGGCGTCGAACAGCCAGAGCGCGGCCGGCAGATGCTGGTAGGTCGCCCGCGCCAGCAGGAAAACGCTGTAATCGACCGTCGTATTGACGACGCCGACCAGCGCAAACGAGGCGGCCTTGAGCGTGACCGACCGGCCGCGCCAGAGGCTCGTTAATCGCAGGCGGACAGCGGCGGCGCGCCCCGCGCTGGGGACCGGATCGTCGGGCGACGGCAACGACATTTGCGGCTCCGCATATCACGTCCGTCGCCGGGCGGCACCAGCATCGGTTAACGACCGGAACAATCGGGCCTTTGCGCCAGGCCGCCGGCGGGACACATGGCCCGGTTTGCGCTATAGATCGGGCCGGAAAGGGACGGAAATGGCGGCGACAGCCGACACTACAGTGATGCCATTGCCGCGCGGCCGCCTCGCCGAATCCGGCGCCCAGGGGCTGAGCATCGTCGTGCCGGTCTACAACGAGGCGGCGGCGCTGGCGCGCATGCACGGGCGGCTGACCGAGGTCGCCGGGCGGCTGGCGGCGACGCGGTCGCTGGCCTGCGAGGTCATCTATGTCGACGACGGCAGCCGCGACGGCACGCTCGCGGTCGCCCGCGACCTGCTCGCAACCGGCCTTGACGTGCAGGTCGTCTCGCTGTCGCGCAATTTCGGCAAGGAAGCGGCGCTGCTCGCCGGTCTCGATCATGCCCGGCGCGGCGCGGTGCTGTTCATCGACGGCGACGGCCAGCACCCGCCGGATCTGATCGAGCGGCTGGTCGGCCACTGGCTCGATGACGACTGCGACGTGGTCTATACGGCAAAGGCCCACCGCGCCAATGAGTCGATCCTGCGCCGCGTCGCCGTCAAATCGTTTTATCTGCTCCTGAACTGGGGCGCGCGGCCGAAAATTCCGGAGGATGCCGGAGACTTCCGGCTGCTGTCGCCCCGCGCCGCGAACGCCTTGCGCCAATTGCCGGAGCGCAATCGCTTCTTCAAGGGCCTGTCGAGCTGGATCGGCTTTCGCCAGATGCGCATCGACTACGAGCCGGCACCGCGCGTCGATGGCCGCACCACCTGGAACATGCGCCGCCTGATCGGACTGTCGATCGACGGCGTCACCGCGTTCTCGGTGGCGCCGCTGCGGATGGCGACGGTTATGGGCACGATTCTGGCGGCCATCGCTTTCATGTACGGCCTGGAGATCGTCTACCACACGCTGGTGTACGGGGTCGACGTGCCGGGTTATCCATCATTGTTCGTCGGCGTCATGGTGCTCGGCGGCGTTCAGCTCATCATGATCGGCGTGGTCGGCGAATATATCGGCAAGATCCTGGAAGAGATCAAAGGCCGGCCGGTCTATTTCGTCGCCGAGCATGAGGTCAAGCTCGCCGGCGAGCAAAGCCGCAACGACACCGCAGGCAACGCCCGTACCGCGGCCGAATGAACGACCCCGCCTCGCCTGCCCGCCGAATTCTCATTTGCGCCGACGATTACGGCATGGCGCCAGGCGTCAGCGCCGCGATCCGCGATCTGATCGCGCGCGGGCGCATCAACGCCACCTCGGTCATGGTGCTGGCGCCGAGCTTTTCCGCCGCCGAAGCCGAAGCGCTGGACCGCGCCGGCGGCGGCCGCGCCGAGATCGGCCTGCATGTGACGCTTACGGGCCCATTTCAGCCGATGAGCGCTGGCTTTGCGCCGACCCGCGACGGCGCTTTCCTGCCGCTCGCGGCGATGGCGGCCTACGCGCTGGCGCGCTGGCTCGATGCCGAACATCTCGAACGCGAGATGGTGCGCCAATTCGCGGCGTTCCGCGCGGCGTTCGGCCGTCCGCCGGATTTTGTCGACGGCCACCAGCACATTCATGTGTTTCCGCAAATACGCACGACGTTGATCGGCGTGCTCAAGGAGGCGGCGCCGAAGGCGTGGCTGCGGCAATGCGGCCGGTCGGCTGCCGCGAGGAAAAGCCTCGCCGATCCCAAGGGATTCATTCTGGACGCTTTAAGCCGGCGTCTGGCGCGACTGGCGGCACAAAACGGCGTGCGCACCAATCCGGCCTTTGCCGGCACCTATTCGTTTGCCCCCGGCGCCGATTTCACCAGGCTGTTCCCGGGCTTCCTCGGCGGCCTGCCCGACGGCGGGCTGGTCATGTGCCATCCGGGCAAAGTCGATGCCGAGCTGCGCCGTCTCGATCCGGTCACCGATTTGCGCCAGAGCGAGTACGATTATTTTCTCGGTGACGCCTTTGCGCAAGC
>DATJSO010000090.1:0-4831 GCA_035504075.1 Allostellaceae bacterium
TGCGACGCAGGCCACCTCGTCGATCCCTTTCGCCTTGATCTGCGCCGCCTTGTCGACATAGCCCGGCAGATGGCGCTGCGAGCAGGCCGGCGTAAAGGCGCCGGGCACCGCGAACAGCGCGACCTTCTTGCCGCTGAACAATTCGTCGGTGGTGATCTCCTTGGGGCCTTCGGGGCTCAGATAGCGCAGCGTTATCGATGGCATCCTGTCGCCGACATTGATCGCCATTGCCTGGTCCCTCCGCTTGTCGTCGCGCCGCCGGCCGGCGGCCGCTGGCCGACGGATAGCATAGAGCGGCGCGTGCGGTAAACGCCGCACGGCCCAGCCGCGTGCCGTGCCCTTCGCCCGCCGGCGCTGCGCCGCTTACGATTTTTCACCGCGACCTTTCCCCGGCGGGCGTATCCTGTGGGCGGAATTGGATCGCGAGGGGCCGCGTTTGCCGGGCAAAGCCGGGCGGCATTGGCGGCCGCGCAGCGGAGGCGGCAAATGGATTCGTTAACCGGTCAACTCCTTGTCGCGATGCCGCAAATGACCGATCCACGCTTTGCTCGGTCCGTTGTGTACGTCTGCGCCCACAGCGGCGGCGAAGGGGCGATGGGTCTGGTTGTCAACAAGCTGCTTGCCTCGCTGACGATGCAGGAGTTGATGAACCACCTGAAGCTGGAACCTGCGCGCCTTGACCGTTCGCATCCGGTGCATTTCGGCGGTCCGGTCGAGCCGGGGCGCGGATTTGTGCTGCACACGCCGGATTACCGCGAAGATGCGACGATGGTCATCGGCGATGGGTTCGCCGTCACCGCGACGCTGGAAATCCTGCGCGCGCTCGGCCGTGGCGAGGGACCGCGGCGCGCCCTGTTGGCGCTCGGCTATGCCGGCTGGGCGCCGGGCCAGCTCGATGCTGAAATACAGGCCAATGGCTGGCTGTCGGTGCCGGCCGACACCGATCTCGTCTTCGCCGACGATCTCGACGCGATGTGGCAGCGCGCCATCGCCAAGCTCGGCATCGATTTGTCGATGCTGTCGACCGATGCCGGTCATGCTTGACCGGGGATTGGAATTCAGGCGGCGATTGAAGCGGCGCGCCGGCGTTTACAGATTTAAGGGCGGGAAAACCGAGGTGCAGCCGCCGCAATGAATACCGGCGATTACACGATCGAGCAGAACTGGACCGGCTACAGCGACGAGGAGCACGCGGTATGGCGGCACCTGTTTGAGCGCCAGCAACGCCTGCTCGCGAACCGCGCCTGCCGCGAATATCTGGGCGGGCTCGGCGGACTTGGAGTGGCGGCCGGCGGCATCCCCGATTTCCGCCGGCTCAGCGGCATCCTCGACCGCGCGACCGGTTGGCGCATTGTTGCCGTACCCGGCCTCGTCCCCGACGACGTGTTCTTTGCGTTCCTGGCGCGCCGGCGCTTTCCTTCGACGTGCTTCATCCGGCGCCGCGATCAGCTCGACTACCTGCAGGAGCCGGACGTCTTTCATGACATTTGCGGCCACGTGCCGATGCTGATGAACCCGGTCTTCGCCGATTACATGCAGGCGTACGGGGAAGGCGGATTGAAGGCGCTGCGCCTCGGCCACCTCGACCATCTGGCGCGGCTCTATTGGTACACCGTCGAGTTCGGGCTGATTGCGACCGACCAGGGCCTGCGGATTTACGGCTCCGGCATCCTGTCTTCGGCCGGCGAGTCGGTCTATTGCCTCGACGACCCGCGGCCACACCGGCTGCATTTCGACCTGCGCCGCGTGATGCGGACCGAGTACCACATCGACCGCTATCAGGAGACCTACTTCGTCATCGACGACTTCGCCGAGCTGTTCGCGGCGACGCGGCCCGATTTCGCGCCACTCTACCGCGAGATCGCCGCCCTGCGGGACATCGCGGCCGATGCCGTCCTGCCCGGCGAGCGGGTCCTGGCGGGCAAAAAGAAAGGGCCGCACATTGGCACGGCCCGAGTTTAGGGAGGAAACGCCTAGAAGACGTACGGCAGAACCACGATCCGTGGCCCATACCGCACCGCACAAAATAGGGTGCGGCCGACCAAAGTCAACCCCCCTGACAAAATCCGTTGGCAGCAATGGGCTTTGCTCATAGCTCTGGACCGAAACGGCGACCGGTTCCAATGTGTGCGGCGCACAAGGGGCTGGAATTTCGCCGTTGCCGTTGCCGGCGCCGCCGCGGCGGCCGCCAATGACCCGGCCGCCGCCGCTCGACGAGACCTGCGCACTGTTTCTCGATGTCGACGGCACGCTGCTCGACATTGCGCCACGGCCCGAGCTGGTGCGTGTGCCGTCGGAGCTGCCGTCGCTGCTGGCTCGCCTGACCGATCAGCGCGGCGGCGCGCTGGCGCTGATCAGCGGCCGCTCCGTCAACGATGTCGATGTCCTGTTCCGGCCCTGGCGGGGCGCGATCGCCGGCCTGCATGGCGCCGAACGGCGGCACGCCGACGGACGCCTGGCGGTGGCCGCAGACAGCCCGGCAGCTCGTGAGGCGGCGACGGCCATTGAACGACTTCGTCAGCCGCTCGCCGGGCTGGCGCAGCGGTTGCCCGGCGTCTGGCTCGAAGACAAGCAGCGCACGCTGGCGCTGCATTATCGCGACGCACCCGCCCATGGCGGCGAGATCTTGCATTGCGCCGAGCGGTTGGTGCGGCAGAGCGGCGGCGCGCTGCGACTGATCGCCGGCAAGATGGTCGTGGAATTGCAGCCGCTTCTCTACGGCAAGGACGGCGCGATCGCGGCCTATATGGCCGAAGCGCCGTTCCACGGCCGGCTTCCCGTGTTTCTCGGCGACGACACGACCGACGAGGACGGCTTTGCCGAAGTCAACCGCCGCGGCGGCCATTCCGTCAGAGTGGGCGGGTCGAAGCCGGGCACGCTGGCGCGATACGCGCTGCCCTCGGTTGCCGCGGCGCGCACCTGGCTGGCAACCGGCGCCGGCCGATAATCTCGGAACGCTGCCGGCAACCTGCCGTTTCGATCGCCGGTAGAGGCCGCGATCGCGAAGGGATCCATGTCAGTCAGCGAAACGCTTGGCGAGGCCAGGCAAGATCGGTTCGGCGCCGCACCCGCCACAAAACCGGGTACGCCGTCGGCCGCCGCGGCCGCCAAGGCCGAGCGCCGGCTGGTCGTCGTGTCGAACCGGGTCGGCCCGATCGCCCCCGATGGTACCGGCCAGGGCGGCCTCGTCGTCGCATTGCGCGCTGCGCTGGAAGAGGCGGGCGGGCTGTGGTTCGGGTTCAGCGGAGCGGTCAACGAACGACCCAGCCTGGCGCCTGCGCTGACGACGGCGGGTGAGGTCACCGCCGCCACGCTCGACCTGACGCGGCGGGATTTCGAGGAGTATTACGTCGGCTATGCCAACCGCGTGCTGTGGCCGCTGTTCCACTACCGGCCGTCGCTGATCGGCTATTCGCGGCGCGACGCGGCGGGATATCTGCGGGTCAACGAGATCTTTGCGCGCGCCCTGCTGCCGCTGCTGCGGCCCGGCGATCTCGTCTGGGTGCACGACTATCACCTGATCCCGTTCGCCGAGGCGCTGCGGCGGCTCGGCTGGGCCGACCCGATCGGCTTTTTTCTGCACACGCCGTTTCCAGCCGCGGAACTGCTTCGCCTGCTGCCCGATCACCGCGGCATCGTCGCCGCTTTGTGCGCCTATGATCTCGTCGGTTTTCAGACGGCCTCGGACCTGCAGGGGTTTCGCGATTTTCTGTTGCGCCGCGCCAATGGCGAAGATCTCGGGCAAGGCATGCTGCGCGGTTTCGGCCGCATGCTGCGCGCCGCGGTCTTTCCGATCGGCATTGACGTCGCCGGCATCGAGGGTCTCGCGGCCGCGGCCGAAGGGTCGCGGCAGACGCGGCGGCTGCGCGACAGCATCCGCGACCGCAGCCTGATCATCGGCGTCGATCGGCTCGACTATTCGAAGGGCTTGGCGGCGCGGTTCGCCGCTTATGCGCATCTGCTCGAACGCCGTGAAATCCGCGGCCGTACCGTGTTCATGCAGATAGCGCCGCCGTCGCGCTCGGATGTGCCGGAATATCGCGAAATCCGCCGCGGCCTCGAAGCGGCCGCCGGCAGCATCAACGGCCGCTACGCCGAATTCGACTGGACTCCGCTGCGCTATCTGAACAAAAGCTTCAACCATCGGGTGCTGACCGGGTTTTATCGCGCGGCGCAGATCGGGCTCGTGACGCCGTTCCGCGACGGCATGAACTTGGTGGCGAAGGAGTATGTCGCCTCGCAGTCGCCGGAGAATCCGGGCATGCTGGTGCTATCCTGCTTTGCGGGCGCGGCCGACGAACTCGGCGAGGCAATGATCGTCAACCCGCACGACCGCGAAGGGGTCGCGGAGGCTGTTATGCGCGGTCTCGACATGCCGGCGGGCGAGCGCAGGGAGCGATGGACGGCGATGATGGCGACGCTGCGGAGAAACAGCATCGATGCCTGGCGCAAGGGCTTTGTCGCGGCGCTGACGGCGGCGGGAGCGCAAAGATGACGACGACGGTCGCGGCAGGCTCGCCCGCCGACGCGGTGTGGCTGGTCGGCGATGTCGGCGCCACCAATGCCCGTTTCGGGCTGGTTCGGCCGCCGGGCGAGATCGTTGATTCGCGCGTTTTCGCCTGTGCCGATTTCGCGGCGATCGACGACGCGGTCGAGGCCTACCTCGCCGCGCGCGGCGACCGGCCGATGCCGCGGACCGGCGCATTCGCGATCGCCGCGGCGATCGACGGCGACCGCATAGCGATGACCAACCATCCTTGGAGCTTTTCGGTCGCCGCGCTGCGCCATCGGCTCGGCTTCGACAGGCTCATCGCGATCAACGATTTCACCG
>DATJSO010000091.1:0-17716 GCA_035504075.1 Allostellaceae bacterium
CGCCGAGGGCGCGCGCACGACGCCGTCGATGGTCGCGTTCACCGATTCCGGCGAACGCCTCGTCGGCCAAGCCGCGAAGCGCCAGGCGGTAACCAATCCAGAGAACACGTTTTTCGCGATCAAGCGGCTGATCGGCCGGCGCATGACCGACCCGATGGTCACGAAGGACATGGATCTGGTTCCCTACAAGATCGTCCCCGGCGACAACGGCGACGCCTGGGTCGAGAGCCGCGGCAAGAAATACGCGCCCTCGCAGATCAGCGCCTTCATCCTGCAGAAGATGAAGGAAACCGCCGAGGCCTATCTCGGCGAGACCGTGACCCAGGCGGTCATCACCGTCCCCGCCTATTTCAACGACAGTCAGCGCCAGGCAACAAAGGATGCCGGCCGCATCGCCGGCCTTGAAGTGTTGCGCATCATCAACGAGCCGACCGCCGCTGCACTCGCCTACGGCATGGAAAAAAAGGGCGCCGGCACGATCGCCGTCTACGATTTGGGCGGCGGCACGTTCGACATCTCGGTGCTCGAGATCGGCGACGGCGTCTTCGAGGTGAAGAGCACCAACGGCGACACGTTTTTGGGCGGCGAGGATTTCGACAAGAAGATCATCGACTATCTTGCCGACGAATTCAAAAAAGAGCAGGGGATCGACCTGCGCAACGACCGCCTCGCGCTGCAGCGCCTGAAGGAGGCGGCGGAGAAGGCAAAGATCGAGCTGTCGTCGTCCGTGCAGACCGAGGTCAACCTGCCGTTCATCACCGCCGACCAGCATGGGCCAAAGCATCTCAACATCAAGTTGTCGCGCTCGAAACTGGAGCAACTGGTCGACGATCTGATCCAGAAGACGATTGAGCCGTGCCGCGCCGCCTTGCGCGACGCCGGGCTGAAAGCGTCGGAGATCAACGAGGTGATCCTGGTTGGCGGCATGACCCGCATGCCCAAGGTCATCGACACCGTGAAGCAGTTTTTCGGCCGTGATCCGCATCGCGGCGTCAATCCGGACGAGGTGGTCGCGGTCGGCGCGGCGATCCAGGCCGGCGTGCTGAAGGGCGAGGTCAAGGACGTTCTGCTGCTCGACGTGACGCCGCTGTCCCTCGGCATCGAAACCCTGGGCGGCGTCTTCACCCGGCTGATCGACCGCAACACGACGATCCCGACCAAGAAATCGCAGACCTTCTCGACCGCCGAAGACAACCAGACCGCGGTGACGATCCGCGTGTTCCAGGGCGAGCGCGAGATGGCCGCCGACAACAAGCTCCTGGGCCAGTTCGACCTGGTCGGCATCCCGCCGGCGCCGCGCGGTTTGCCGCAGGTCGAAGTTACCTTCGACATCGACGCCAATGGCATCGTGCAGGTCTCGGCCAGGGACAAGGCGACCGGCAAGGAGCAGCAGATTCGCATCCAGGCTTCGGGCGGCCTGTCGGAAGCCGACATCGACAAGATGGTCAAGGACGCCGAAGCGCACGCCGCCGAAGACAAGAAGCGGCGCGAACTGGTCGAGGCGAAGAACCAGGCCGACGGCCTCATTCACACTGCCGAGCGCAGCCTTGCCGAGGCCGGGGACAAGGTGGCGGCCGGCGACCGCGACGCTGTGCAGAGTGCGATCCAGGCGCTGAAAGACACGCTCGCGAGCGAGAACGTCGATCAGATCAAGGCCAAGACCGAGGCTCTGGCGCAGGTCTCGATGAAACTCGGCGAAGCGATGTACAAGGCGCAGCAGGGCGAAGCCGGCGGCGGCGGGCCGGAGGGTGCCGGAAGCGGCAATCCGGGCGGCGGCGACAATGTCGTTGACGCCGATTTTGAGGAAGTCGACGATCAGAAGAAGCGCGGCTCTGCGTAAGCGCCGCGCTTCGTGATCGTCCGCGCCCGGACGTTTGTCCGGGCGCGGCCCCCGTCCCAACTGACCCGCTTCCGGATCTCCGTCGACAATGGCGAAGCACGATTTCTACGACATTCTTGGCGTGGCCAAATCGGCCGATGCGGACGAGTTGAAGCGCGCCTATCGCAAGCTCGCGATGCAGTATCATCCGGACCGCAATCCAGGCGACAAGTCGGCCGAGCAGAAGTTCAAGGACATCAGCGAGGCCTACGACGTTCTGAAGGACGACCAGAAGCGCGCCGCCTACGACCGGTTCGGTCATGCCGCCTTCGAGAACGGCAGCCGTGGCCCCGGCGCCGCCGATTTCGGCTTTGCCGGCGGGTTTGCCGACATTTTTGAAGAGATGTTTGGGGCGATGGGCGGCAGCCGCCGTACCCAGGCCGGTCCGTCGCGCGGCAGCGATCTGCGCTACAACATCGAAGTCTCGCTGGAGGACGCTTATCGCGGCAAGCAGACGACGGTGCGCGTCTCGACCTTTGCCCAATGCGACACCTGCAAGGGCAGCGGCGCCGAACCAGGATCGCGTCCCGTCACCTGCCGCACCTGCCAGGGACACGGGCGCGTCCGCGCACAGCAGGGATTTTTCACGATCGAGCGCCCCTGCCCGACCTGCCTCGGGGCCGGTCAGACGATCGAGAAGCCGTGCAGGTCCTGCGGCGGCCAGGGCCGTACGCGGCGCGAGAAGACGCTTTCGGTCAACATCCCCCCGGGTGTCGAAGACGGCACCCGCATTCGCCTCGCCGGCGAGGGCGAGGTCGGCCCGCGCGGCGCCGCGCCGGGCGATCTCTACATATTTGTCGGCATCGCACCGCACTCGATCTTCCAGCGCGATGGCGCCAACATCTTTTGCCGCGTACCGATCCCGTTCACGACTGCCGCGCTCGGCGGCACGATCGAGGTGCCAACGGTCGAGGGCAGCCGCACCCGTGTGACGGTGCCGCCGGGCACCCAGTCCGGGCACCAGTTCCGCCTGCGCGGCAAGGGGATGACGGTGCTGCGCTCGCCGGCTCGCGGCGACATGTATATCCAGGCGATCGTCGAGACCCCGGTCAACCTCAACAAGCGCCAGCAGGAGCTGTTGCGCGAATTCGAAAAGGCCGGCGAGAAGGCCAAGACCCATCCCGAAAGCGAAGGCTTCTTCGCCAAGGTCAAGGAATTCTTCGAGGACCTGCGGGAGTAGCGGATTTCGGCGGCTTGTCGCGGCGCAGCGAGGCTGCTTACCCCAGACATTTCTCCAACAGGTCGAGCGCGGCAAGCGAGAAGGTTCGCATGTTGTCGACGCGGTTGGCCTTGCCGGTTTCCACCGTCATCGCGCGTTCCACCCGACCGGCGACGGCGATGCAGGAATGCCCCGGCGCGTGGCCGTAGCGGCTGCCGGTCGGCCCGGCCGTGCCGGTCTCGCCGAGCGCCCAGGTGGTCTGGAGCCGTTCTCTGATCTTGCGCGCAAACAGCAGCGCATAGGCTTCGGTCGAAGGCGTGATGCCCGTCAACTCGCCCTCGGTGACGCGCAGCAATTCGGTGCGCGAGGCACGGGTGTAGACGACCGCGCCCCCCATGTAATACGCGGAGGCGCCGCCGATCGCCAACAGCGCCGCCGAAACAAGACCGGCAGTCGAGGATTCGGCGACTGAGATCGTCTCGCCGCGCGCCTTCAGGATCGCCGCGATCCGCTCTGCCTGCGGCAGCAGTTCCTCTAGCATGCGCACCTCCATTTCTATGCCGGGGATGGACCTTGCGGGGCGCGGCGCCCTTTGGCAAGCCTTCGCGACCATGCAGACACTCGCGTCGCGATCTGCCGCATCTCGCCGCACCAGGCCGAGCCGCGCGAGGAGGTGGGCCAGACATACCGGCCGGTTGACTGAGCCGATAACGGGACGCGAGACAGCGGCCAAAGATGCCGTGACAGCGTGGGGCCTCGCCGATAATTTTTGTTGCGCCGCTCGGCATCGAGCCGTCTGCTGCATCAACGAAACACCGGCGCGTCCTCCTATGATCAACACAACCGCGACGTTGACGCGCGCCGCGCAGATCCGGCCGCGGCCGGTATGCCGGACCGGGGAGAGCTGAGCACATGGCCATCCATTTGAGCCGCATCGACGAACTGGCGCTGATCACGTTGGACCGACCGGAGGCGCTGAACGCGCTTTCCTTCGGGCAATTGCACGATCTGAGCCGACTGCTCGACGGGCTGGCGGACAGCGATGCACGCGCGCTGCTGGTGACCGGCGCCGGCGACCGCGCCTTTTCGGCCGGCGCCGACATCAAGGAACTGATGGGCCGCACGCTGGTCGAGCAGCGCGCCGGAGCAACTCTTGGGCAGTCGGTTTTGGCAAAGCTCGACCAGCTGCCGTTGCCGTCCATTGCATTGATCAACGGCTATGCGTTCGGGGGCGGCCTCGAATTGGCGCTCGCCTGCACGTTCCGCCTCGCCGTCCCCTCGGCCCAGCTCGGCTTTCCCGAGATCAAATTGGGGCTGATACCCGGCTACGGCGGGACGCAGCGCCTGCCGCGCCTCGTCGGTGAGGCGCGTGCGACCGAGATGATCCTGACCGGCCGTTCACTCGATGCTGGCGAGGCCGAGCGCATCGGCCTCGTCAACCGCGTTGTCGCCGGCGACCTGATCGAGGCGGGCGCGGCCTTTGCCCGCGAAATGACGAGCTACAGCCTGCCGGTGCTTGGCCTGGCGCGCGACGCGATCCGCCGCGCCCACGACCTGCCATTGCACGACGGGTTGAAGATCGAAGCCGACCTCTCGACCCTCGCCTTCCAGACCGAGGACGCCACCGAAGGCATGACCGCCTTCATCGAAAAGCGCAAACCGGTCTTCAAGGATGGGTGAACCGCCAATTTCTGCGCGACAAAGCGGCTGATCGATTGCGGCACGGCAGGAGCAGAAAGCCGCCGTTGCCGGGTGCGCCCGTGAGTCGGAACGAACCACCCTCGCAGCGGGTTGGGATTACAGAACCCGTTGCATCCGAGGGCTGCGATGCCGCTCGATGCGTCGGCCGCCGCGACCCTTGCGCCATTGAAGCGGAGCACAGCGATGGAAGTTCCAGTGGAAATCGCATTCCACAACGTCTCGTCGTCAGCGGCAGTGGAGGACGAGATCCGTGAGCGGGTCGACAAGCTCGGCCGGCTCTACGACCATCTGGTCGGCTGCCGCGTTTCGGTCGAGCAGTTGCACCGGCAGCACCGCACCGGCAACCTTTACGAGGTGCACGTCGAAATGCGCGTGCCGGGCGAGGAACTCGTCGTCAGTCGCGAGCCGCACCGAGCACGCGAAAAATTTGCTGACGTCGACATCGGCATCGCCCTGCGCAACGCCTTCAAGGCGGCCGAGCGGCGCCTACGCGACTACAAGAGCCGGCAGCGCGGCGACACGAAGCCGCGCGATGCTTCCTTTGCCGGCCGGATTTCCCAGCTCTATCCGGACGGTGACCATGGCTTCCTTCTCACCCATGAAGGGACGCAGCTCTATTTCCACCGCAACAGCCTGGTGCAGCGCGATTTTGACGCGCTGAAAATCGGCGACCGGGTGCATTTCATCGAGACGATCGGCGATACCGGCCCGATCGCGAGCAAGGTGTGGCGCGTCGAGGGTCCACCCGGTTAACGGGTTGCCTTGGCCGAAGAGCTCAACACGATGTCGCCTGGCAGGTCAGGAAACCGGTCACGACCGGGCCGGTGACCTGCTGCAATGCTTGAAAGAAGTAATAAAGCGGCTGGGTCGGCGCATCGGCGACAAAGATCACGTCGCCGTTATGCACCGGAAAGCGGCGGGCGAGCAGAAACGATTTCGCCTGTTTCAGGTTGAGGCGATAGACGACCGGCGACAAGCCGTCATGCGCGTCGCTGGCGACGGGTTGGCCCAACGCGTGCACAAGGCTGATCGGCTCGTAGCGGAACACAAACACGGCGCGCGCATCGGCGCGATCATCCAGCAGCCCGCCCGCTTGCGCCAGCGCTTCGGACAGCGACAGGTGATCGCGGGTGAACGTGATCGCATTGTTCTCGCCCGTCGCCCCGAACACGCTGAAGGTCCGCGGCTCTTGGTCCAAGGTCAACAGGTCGCCGGGTTCTGCGAAAATATCGTCGGACGGGTCGGCGATCAGCGTCGCGAGCGGCACGCGGGCGGTGACGCCGGCGCGCGTCAGTTCGACCTGGGTGTCGCGGATCGGGGCGTTCGCGCCGCCGGCGGCGGCGATGACCTGCAGCAGGCGATCTCCGCTCGGCGACAACGGCACCCGGGCGCCGGCGATCGCATCACCCGTCACCGTGACCGAATTTGCCGCGCTGTGCGTTACGGTGACGAGCGCCTGCGGCTCGATGGCCAACGACGCGAGGCGCTTTTCGATGATCTGCGCCACCTCGTGCGGCGTTTTGCCCGCGACCCCGATCCGACCGGCATAGGGAATGCTGATTCCCCCGTCCGCGCCGACCTGCTGATCGGGGATGGCCGTGCCGGGGCCGCTGCTTTCGGTCGCGACGGCGAGAAGCTGCCTGACTTGCGGCGCCACGAACATGCCTGCGCCGCCCGCGGCCTGACCGCGAGCGCTGCCGGCGTTAGCCGCGCCGCCGGGACCCGCAAACGGGCTGCTGTTCGGAGCGGTCGGAGCGGCACCAGGAGACGGCTGGTTTTCCGCTTCCTCGGCGGCGGCGGCGGCCGGCTCGGAGAAGCCGTAAAGTGGCGCCAACGATGTCGGCGAGGGGTTGAGGCCGGCCGGCAACGGCGCCATGCCACCCGGGTTCGGCACCTGCCCCGTGCGCAGCGCGGCCAGCCCGCCCGGTGGCAGCGCCAATTGCGCCAGCGAATTGCCAAACAGCCCGTTCGGCGCCGCTTCCCAAATGACGATCGAAAGGGTGTCGCCGACCGCGATCGTCAATTCGGGCGGCGGCAGATACTTCTTGAAAAGCGCGGTGAAGGGCGGCGGCCGATGCGCCAGCACGGTCGCGAGCACATTATCGTTGAGATCGACCACATCAAACGAAATCCGCCCCCCGGAGCGGGCCTGCTCGACCACATCGCGGCCAAGCGGGCCGCGGGCGCATGCGGCCAGCGTCAGCGTCAGCAAACCGGCGCAGATCAGCGTGCGGTAGAGCGGCAAACGATGATCCCCCGGCCCCTCGCGGCCGCAAGGCTATCATCGGCGGCGGCAAATCGAAACACGCGAGCCGGCGAGGCGAGTGCGCCGCCGCGCGGCCGTCTGCCGCGACGCCGGCCGCCTGCCGACGCTGGGCATTGATGGCCGGCGCATGGTAGGCTCCCCCATGCGACACCGCCGGTTCGAAATCCGCCTGCGCGAAACGATGCTGGTTCTGTGCAGCGTCGCGCTTGCCGTCCTGGTCTATTCCGAAGGTTGGATCTGGCCGCTCAAGATGGCAGCCGTCATGATCCCGGTGTCGCTGCTGATCAGTTGAGGCGGTGCGGCTCACTCGATCGCGTCGAGGGCGTAACCGACCGAGCGCACGGTACGCACCAGATCGGCGCCGTCAAGGCCGTTAAGCGCCTTGCGCAATCGCCGGATGTGGACGTCGACGGTGCGGATCTCCAGTTCGGCGTCGTGGCCCCAGACCCGGTCAAGCAGCTGTTCGCGCGAGAACACGCGGCCCGGGTTCTGCAGGAAATGGCGCAGCAGGCGGAATTCGGTCGGACCGAGATGCACCGGCCTGCCGCTCCGCGCGACACGATGCGCCGAAAGGTCCATCGCGACATCGGCATAGCGCAGCACGTTGTCGGCGGGTTCCGGCTGGGCGCGGCGGATCACGGCGCGCAGCCGCGCGACCAGTTCGCTGAGGCTGAACGGCTTGACGATATAGTCGTCGGCGCCGCTGTCGAGGCCGCGAATGCGGTCGCCTTCCTCGCCCTTGGCGGTCAGCATGATGACCGGCAACGCGCGGGTCGCCGGCGCGCGGCGCAGCTGCCGGCACACTTCGAGACCGGAAACCAATGGCAGCATCCAGTCGAGCAGCACTGCATCCGGGCGCCGCTCGGTGATGCGCAGCAGCGCTTCCTCGCCATCCGCCGCTTCGTCCACCGCGAACCCCTCGCGCTCCAGGTTGTAGCGCAGCATCGTGACGAGCGGTACCTCGTCCTCGACGATCAGGACGAGCGGTTTCACGGCGCCACCGCCTCGCTTGACGGCCGCGGCGGTGCGATGAGTTCCAGGCTCGACTTGTCGCCCTTTGGCCGCGCCTGCGTCAGCGGTGTTCCATGCACCATGAAGTACAAATCCTCAGCGATGTTGGTCGCGTGATCGCCGATCCGCTCGACGTTCTTGGCCATGAACATCAGGTGCGTGTAGATGCCGATATTGCGCGGATCTTCCATCATGTAGGTCAAGAACTCGCGGAAGAGGCTGGAATACATTTCATCGAGTTCTTCGTCGCGCGCCCACACGAGGATCGCCTTGTCGGCGTCGCGCTCGACATAGGCGTCGATGACGTCCTTGACCAGCAGCAGCGCCAGATGCGCCATGCGTGGCAGCGCGTGCACCGGCTCGATCGGCGGCGCCTGTGCGAGCACGATCGAGCGCTTGGCGACATTGGCGGCGTAGTCGCAGATGCGCTCGAGATCGCTGCCGATCTTCAGCGCAGCGACAATCTCGCGCAGGTCGCGTCCGACCGGCTGGCGCAGCGCCAGCAGCCGCACCGCCTGGACGTCGAGGTCGCGCTCCAGTTGATCGACCTTGAGGTCGCTCTCGATGACGCGCGCGGCGAGGTCGCTGTCCCGCTGCACGACGGCATCGACCGCGGCGGCAATCTGGCTTTCCGCCAGGCCGCCCATTTCGACGATTATCTTGTTGAGGCGTTCCAGTTCTTCATCATAGCTTCTGACGGTGTGTTGTTCGGGCATGTCCGGATTCCGTAGGCGTCAGCCGAAGCGGCCGGTGATGTAATCTTCGGTCCGCTTTTCCCGCGGGTGGGTGAAGATGGTCTCAGTTTCGTCGAATTCGACGACCTCACCGAGATACATGAAGGCGGTATAATCGGAGGCGCGCGCCGCCTGTTGCATATTGTGCGTGACGATCGCGATACAGTAATCGGCCTTCAGCTCGTCGATTAATTCCTCGATGCGCTGCGTCGAGATCGGGTCGAGCGCCGAAGCCGGCTCGTCGAGCAGCAATACCTCCGGACGCACGGCGACGGCGCGCGCGATGCACAGCCGCTGCTGCTGTCCGCCGGACAGCCCGGAACCGCTCTGCCTGAGCTTGTCTTTGACCTCGTCCCACAACGCCGCCCGCCGCAGCGCCGACTCGACACGATCGTCGAGTTCGGATTTGGCCGGTCGTTCGTAGAGCCGGATGCCGAAGGCGATGTTGTCGTAGATCGACATCGGAAATGGCGTCGGCTTCTGAAACACCATGCCGATTTTCGCACGCAGCCGGTTGAGATCGACGCTCGATGCCAGGATGTTCTCGCCGTCGAGCAACACTTCGCCGGTCACCCGCAGTCCCGGATACAGCTCGTAAATCCGGTTCATGATGCGCAGCAGCGTGGATTTACCGCAGCCCGACGGGCCGATGAACGCGGTCACCCGCCGATCGCGCAGCGTCAGATTGACGTTCTTCAGCGCGTGAAACCCGCCATAGTAGAAATTTATGTCGCGGATCTGCACCTTTTCGGCAAAGATGCCGGTCTGCATCGCGTTGCCGCCCCGGCCGGCCCGGACGGCAGGCTCCAAGGCAGGCGGCTTCGCAAGTGAGGCATTCATGGAATATTCCCTCGTTTGCGCCGCCACGCCGCCGCGTCAGTGGCGGTCGCGCTCGAAAACAAATCGCGAGACGACATGGACGATCAGCACGAATGTCGTGACGAGAAACGCGGCGGCATAGGCAAGCTGGTGCGCCGATTCGAACGGCTCGCTGATGAAAGTCCAAATCGCATAGGTGAGATACCCGATCGGCGACTGCGTCAATCGGCCATCCCACAGGTAGTTCGACCACCCGGCCGTATAAAGCAGCGGCGCCGTTTCGCCGACCGAAATCGCCAGCGCCAACAGGATGCCGGTCAGGATCGCCGGCAGGGCGGCCGGCAGACAGATGCGAAAGATCACGCGCTTCTCGTCGCAGCCGAGCGCAAACGCCGCCTCGCGCAGATCGCCCGGCACCTGCTGCAGCGCCAGTTCGGTCGTGCGGCAGATATAGGGCAGGCAGATTACCGACACGGTGATCGAGCCGGCGGCGACTGAAAAGCTCCAGCCGAGCCATTCGACCATCGTCACATAGCCGACATAGCCGAGCACGATCGACGGCACCCCGACCAGAATGTCGCTCAACAGGCGGATCGTCGGCGCCCAATAACCGTGCCGGTATTCCGAAACGTAGATCCCGGCGCCGACGCCGAACGGTATCGCGAGGAGCAAAGCGCCAAACGACAGCACGGCGGTGCCTTCGATCGCGTTCAGAAGACCGCCGCCGGTGCCCTGGGTGATCGTCGTGAACAGTTCCGGGGACAAGGCCCCGAGGCCGCGAATGAACACCAGCGCGAGGATCCATACCATCGCCGCCGACAAGATCGCCAATGCGAGGCCGCACAGTATCCAACCGCCAGCGCTGTAGACGCGGCGGCGCAACGGCACGCCCTGTTGCAGTGACAACGCTACAGGAGCGGGCGCTGCCAGCGCATCGGCCGCCATCGCCGCCTCAAATCGTTGCCCGGCGCGCGCCGTGGGCCTCCAGAGCCAGCACGAGGCGCGCCAGGAAGTTGACGATCAGCGACAGCAGCGACAGGATCAGCGCGATCTCCGCGAGCGACTTCACCGCCATTCCGGTCGGGTCCTGCAAGGCGCTGTCGAGTTGCGACACGATGAATGCCGCCATCGTCGAGATCGGCGCATAGACGTTCTGCGGCAAATAATTAAGGGCGTTGCCGCTGACCATCAACACCGCCATTGTTTCGCCCATCGCACGGCCGAGCGCGAGGATCGTCGCACCGATCAAGACGCGGTTGACGCTAGGCAGCACGACCTTGGAAATAACCTCGAACCGGGTCGCGCCGAGAGCGCTTACCGCCTCGCGGATCGCGGTCGGTTGGGCGACCAGCGCATCGCGCAGCGTCGCGACGATCAGCGGTACGATCATCAATGCCAGTACGAGGCCGGCAGTCAGCAGCCCATAGCCGCTGCCGCTCGGGCCTGCGAAGATCGGAATAAAGCCGAGCACGCGGCTGAGAAACGGAAACAAAAAATGTCCGAGAAACGGGATTACGACGACATAACCCCACAGCCCGAACACGACGCTCGGCACTGCCGCCAGCAACTCGACAAAAAACGACAACCAGATCCGCAATTTGCCGGGCACCGCCTCGGCCAGAAAGACAGCCGCGCCGACGCCGACCGGAACGGCGACCAAAAGTGCGATCAGCGTCGACAGCAGCGTGCCGACGATCAGAAACACGATTCCGTAATGTGCGCCGGGAGCAACCTGCGTGCCGCCGACGACGACCGGGTTGCTGTAAAGGTTGCCGAGATTCCAGGTATTGCTCGTGACAAAACCGAAGCCGTTAAAGTGAATCGCCGGCCAGGAATAGATCGCCAGGAACGCGATGATCATGATGAGGCAGGCCGGCAGAACGCCGGCCACGCCCGCCAGGATTGTCTTGAACTTCATAGCCGCAAATCGCGAGACGACACCGCCATGCTCTAGCTCCAATGTATTTCGTTGAGCTGCGCGAGGCTCAACCGGCGAATTGCCGGCGGCAATGCGACAAACCCGACCGCCTTCATATATTTTGGCGCATTACCGCCGTTTGGGCTGACCCCCCATTCGAGGAAGGCGCGCACCGCCTTGGCCACTTCCGGGGGAGCCTTGGCACTGTTCACGATGGCGTATTCGTAATTGATGATCGGGTAGGATTCGGTGCCCGTTGCGAAGATCAGGCTGATGCGTTCGTCTTTCGGCGTCTTGGACGCGGTGGCGGCAACAGCGGCGCTGACGGTCCGCTCGTTGGCCAGGACGAAGGCCCCGGCGCGGTTCTCCAGCATCGCCTCGCCGAGGTCGGCCTGCGTCGTCGCGTTCCTGAAGCTGATGCCGATATAGGCGATCGAATACGGGTTGCCCTTGCACGCATTGACCATGCCGGGATTGCCGACAGCGCCGATGCCGCCCTGCACCGGCGGCCAGCTGATCGTCGTGCCGAAGCCGAGACTGCTCGACCACGACGGCGTGCTGAACGACAGGTATTGCGTGAAGATGAACGTATCACCGCTGCCGTCCGACCGGTGCACCGGGATAATCGCCTGGTTCGGCAGGTCGACCCCCGGGTTCAGCTTTTTCAGCTCGGCATCATCCCAGCGGGTAATTTTACCGCTGTAGATCCCGGCAAGCACCGGCCCGCTCAGCTTCACATGCTTGTCGTTCAAGCCCGGCAGATTGTAGTTGACCATCTGCGACGATATCGCGAGTGGCACATTGAGCATGCCGGGGTTCATTTTCATCTGAGCGCCGCTCATATACGCGTCCGACGCGCCGATCTGCGCGATACCGGAAATCGCCTCCGAGATGCCGGTGCCGCTACCGGTGCCCTGCGTCGTGATCTGCACGCCGGCATGCGTTTTCTGATAGTCCGGGACCCACAGGTTGAACAGCGGGTAGAGCAGCGTCGAGCCGGTTTCGAGAATGTGAATTTCCTCGGCTGCAAAGGCACGGGCCTTCAGCGCCGCCGCCAGTCCAAGCGTCGCGGCGATTGCCCAGCGCCGGCTCAGCGCCGGGCCACGATCGAATATCTCGCTCACAAGCATCCTCCTCTGTCGGCTCAGACGCCGGACACGGCCGATCCGCGCCGGGCGGCACCGATCGGCGCAGGCGTTGCGTTATCGTCTCGCAGCTGCAACGGGCCTGACCGGCGGGCGCACCGGCGCGCCGGCGCCCTCTACTACCGCGGCCGTAATACCGTCAGATGACAGTTATGTTACGGTTTGGCGACGATATCTGGCTGGTTTCACCTGCTGGCGGCGTTCCGGGAGCGGTGCGCAGCCACACCGTGAAGGTCGAGCCGTCGCCGGGTTCGCTCGCAATGTCGAGCCGGCCGCGATGACGGTTGACAATGTGCTTGACGATCGCGAGGCCGAGCCCGGTGCCGCCCAACTCGCGCGAGCGCGCGTTATCGACGCGGTAGAAGCGCTCGGTCAGGCGCGGCAGGTGCTCGGCGGCGATGCCCTCGCCATGGTCGGACACCGCGATCCGCACCTGCGGCGTCGTGCCGTTGCCGTTCCGCCCGCCGCTTACCGTCACGTCGCTGTGCGGCCGGCCGTATTTGACCGCATTGTCGAGCAGGTTTTGGAAGACCTGCGCGAGTTCGTCAGCATCGCCGATGACCTCCGGCAGATCGGGCGGCAGGTCCCGGACGATGCGAATGCCGCGCTCGCCGGCGCGCAGTTCGAGGCTGCGCGTCACCGCCTCGATGACCGCCGGCAGCGCGACCCGGCTGGTCGGCGCGACGTGCTCGTTGAGTTCGATGCGCGACAGCGACAACAAATCGTCGACGAGCCGTGCCATGCGGCGGGCCTGCTCGTCCATGATCTCGAGAAAACGCTGGCGCGCGGCCGCATCATCGCGCGCCGGTCCGAGCAACGTTTCGATGAAGCCGATCAGCGCGGCGAGCGGCGTCTTCAATTCGTGTCCGGCATTGGCGACAAAATCGGCGCGCATCTGCTCGCTGCGCTTCAATTGCGTCACATCATGCAGCGACAGGATGGCCGCAGCGTGACCGAGCGCTGGGCTGTCGAGTCGCGCGACATGGGCGCGCAACACCCGCTCGACCGGCACCGACAATGCGAATTCGACGCTGCGGGTCGCCGCCTCGCCGCGTAAGACGGCATCGACCGCCGCCAGCAGCGCCGGGTTGCGCAGCATGCCCGCCAGGTCGCGCGACCCGTCGCCGCCGACGACGAACTCAGCGGAGGCGGTATTGGCGCGCACGATATGCCGCTGCTGGTCGATCAGAATGAGAGGGTCCGGAGCAGCGGCGATGATCGCATCGGCCGCCGACAGGCGGGCTTCTGCGTTTTGCGCATGCTCGCGCCAGGCGCGGTCGAGCCGCTGCACCGCCGGACGGATGGTCTCGGCCGCCGCACTTAGCCCGTTGCGGTGATCGGCGGCCGCGGCGTCGGGACCGAATACGGCGGCCGCTTCCCAGGCTGCGGCGGCGATCCGCCGGTTTGTGGCGACAATCACCCCGAGCGTAAAAACGAACAGCGCCGCGGCGACGACAACAGCCGTCCGCGCGCCGACGGCGCCCGCCGCAAACAGCGACAACAGCACGACCGCACCGGGTAGCCACGGCAGCAGCCGTCGCGTCGCAGTCCAGGCAATTTGCTGGCGCCACATCGCTTATGAAAGCTCCCGCGCAACGCTGCGCCGCGCCGATTGACATCGTATGCCGCGCCACTATAGTGCACCGCTCCGCGGCGGGCCCCATGGCAAGATGTTCGCGCTGACGCGGGACTTGTCGCGACCGGCGCCCCAACCGATATCGGCTTCATCATGTTCGCAGTGATCCGCACCGGCGGCAAGCAATACAAGGTCGCTCCCGATGAGGTTATCGCCGTCGAGCGGCTCGACGGCGAGCCGGGAGCGATGATCGAACTAGGCGACGTGTTGATGATCGGCGACGGCGCCGAGATTTCGATGGGCACGCCGTTTGTCGCCGGCGCCTCGGTCAGCGCCGAACTTGTCGAGCATCGGCGCGCCGACAAGATCATCGTCTTCAAGAAAAAGCGACGGCACAATTATCGCCGCAAAAACGGTCACCGGCAGCATCAGACGGTGCTGCGGATCGCCGAAATCCGCAGCGGCGCATGATCGGCCGCAGGAGGGTCTGCAATGGCGCATAAGAAGGCGGGCGGCTCCTCGCGCAACGGCCGCGACAGTCCCGGCCGGCGGCTCGGGGTCAAGAAATTTGGCGGCGAGATCGTGCTGCCCGGCAACATCATCGTGCGCCAGCGCGGCACCAAGTTTCATCCCGGCGAGCGCGTCGGCATGGGGCGCGACCACACGATTTTCGCGCTTGAGGCGGGGCATGTGCAATTCCGCACGCGCAGCGGCGGCCGCAAATTCATCTCCGTTGTGCCGCGCCCGGCGCCGGCGGAGGCCGCCGAATAGCCGTTTCCCCAGGGCTTAGGCGACTGCCGGGGGAGCGGCTCGCCGCTCCCTTTTTGATTCGCGCGGCACGCAGATGAAATTCCTCGACCAGTGCAAGATCTACTTGAAGAGCGGTGCCGGCGGCGCTGGCGCGATGAGCTTCCGTCGCGAGAAATTCATCGAGTTCGGCGGGCCGGACGGCGGCGACGGCGGCAAGGGCGGCGATATCGTGCTCGTCGCCGAGGACAACCTGAACACGCTGATCGACTACCGCTATCGTCAGCATTTCCGCGCCCAGAACGGCCGTGGCGGCGCCGGCGCGGGGCGTACCGGTGCGGGCGGCCGCGATCTCGCGCTGCGCGTGCCGGTCGGCACCCAGATCCTCGCCGACGACAAGGAGACGGTATTGGCCGACCTCACGCGCCCGGGCCAGCGGATCGTGCTGTTGCGCGGCGGCGACGGCGGCTTTGGCAACGCGCATTACAAGAGTTCGACAAACCAGGCACCGCGCCGCGCCGATCCAGGCTGGCCCGGACGCGAGATGTGGGTGTGGCTGCGGCTAAAGCTGATCGCCGACGCCGGCCTCATCGGGCTGCCCAATGCCGGCAAATCGACGCTGCTGGCGCGGCTGTCGCATGCCAGGCCGAAAATCGCCGATTATCCCTTCACGACGCTCAACCCGCAGCTCGGCGTCGTTCGCGTCGATGACGAGACCGAATTCGTGCTGGCCGATTTGCCGGGGCTGATCGAGGGCGCCAGCGAGGGTGCCGGGCTCGGCACCCGGTTTCTCGGCCATGTCGAGCGCTGCGCCGTGATCCTGCACCTGATCGACGGCACGATCGATGACGTGGCGGGTGCCTATCGCACGATCCGCGACGAGCTTGCCGGCTACGGCCACGGATTGGCCGACAAGCCGGAGGTCGTCGGCCTCAACAAGATCGACGCAATCGATCCCGCCGACGTCGTAGAAAAATGCCGCGCGCTGGCCCGGATCGTGCGCCCCGGCACGCCGGTGCTGGCGCTGTCCGGCGTCAGCGGCGCCGGCATCGCGGCCGTCATCGGCGCACTTGCCGGCGCGGTTGCCGCGTTCCGCGCCGGCGCCGAGGCTTTGGTTGACGCCCAATGAGCGACGACCGCGAGATGTCCACCGGCCGGCCGCTGCGGCGTGGCGTGCCGCCGCCGCTGGCGGCGGCAGGTTGGGACGGCGGCACGGCACCGACCCCGGCAGCGGCGCTGATCGCGGCCCGGCGCATCGTTTTGAAAATCGGCTCGGCGCTGCTGGTCGGGAAGGATGGCGAGATCCGCCGGCATTTTCTCGATCGCCTTGTCGCCGACGCAGCGCGTTGCCGCCGCCGCGGCCAGGAGGCGATCATCGTCACGTCGGGCGCGATCGCGATCGGCCGCCGCCATCTGGCTCTGCGCCGCGGCGCGTTGCGTCTCGAAGAAAAGCAGGCCGCCGCGGCAACCGGCCAAATCCGCCTCGCACACGCCTACCAGGAAGCGTTGGCGCAGCACGGCATCACAGTCGCGCAGATCCTGCTGACGCCGGATGACACCGAGGAGCGCCGACGGCATCTCAACGCGCGGGCGACCTTCGCGCAGTTGCTGGCGTTGGGCGCGGTGCCGGTCGTCAACGAGAACGACACGATCGCGACGGCCGAGATCCGCTTCGGCGACAATGACCGCCTCGCCGCCCGCGTCGCACAGATGACGAGCGCCGACATGCTGGTGTTGCTGTCGGATATCGACGGCCTCTATACGGCCGACCCGCGCACCGACCCGGCCGCGCAACACATCGCTCTGGTGCCGGCGATCGGACCCGAGATCGTCGCGATGGCCGGAACGGCACCGGCCGGCTACAGCTCGGGCGGCATGGTCACAAAGCTGGAGGCGGCGCGCATCGCGATGCAAGCCGGCTGCCACATGCTGATCGCGTTGGGCGAAGCCGGCGACGACGGCCCGCTCGCGGCGGTCGAGGCGGGGGCGCCGGCGACGCTGTTCCTTCCGCATGCCGAACCGCGCTCGGCGCGCAAAGCGTGGATCGGCGCCGCCGTCAGCCCGGCCGGCGCGATCGTCGTCGATGACGGCGCGGCGCGCGCGCTGCGCGGCGGCAAAAGCCTGTTGCCGGCCGGGGTCGTTGCGGTCGAAGGCAGCTTTGAGCGCGGCGACTGCATCGTTGTGCGCAGCCGCGCCGGCAGCGAGACCGGGCGCGGCCTGTCGGCCTATTCCAGCACCGACATCCGCCTGATCGCCGGCCACAAGAGCGGTGAAATCGCCGGCATTCTAGGCTACCGTGGGCGCGATGAGATCATTCACCGCGACGATCTGGTGGTGACCGAACGGCAATGACGATCGACACGCTGAACCGACCGGCTCCGACAGCGGATCTTGCCGCGATGATGGCGGAGATCGGGCGCCGCGCCCGCGAAGCGGCGTCCTGCCTGGCCCTGGCATCGGCGCAAACGCGAGCGGCGGCTTTGCGTGCGGCGGCGGCGGCTGTGCGCGCTCGGGCCGGCGCGATCCTCGCGGCAAACGCGAAGGATGTCGCTGAAGCAAAGGCAAGCGGGATCGCCGCGGCGCTGCTCGACCGGCTGGCGCTCGACCCGAAACGGCTCGAAGCGGTCGCAGAGGGCCTCGAAGAGATTGCCGTATTGCCCGATCCGATCGGCCGCGTGCTGGCCGAATGGACGCGGCCGAACGGCCTCAGGATTTCGCGGATCAGCGTGCCGCTCGGCGTCATCGGCATCATCTATGAGAG
>DATJSO010000092.1:0-17526 GCA_035504075.1 Allostellaceae bacterium
GTCGCTTTCCGTGGTGCGCTGCGCCACGACCTGGCAATTGTCGATGCGCAGCACGGTGACCGGCACGTGATTACCATCCTCGGTGAAGACCCGCGTCATGCCGAGCTTTTGCGCGATCAGCCCCGTGCGCATCACGCCGCCCCCCTTGGTCCGTCATCCGCGGGTTCGACCCGCGGGTCTCGGAACGCCCGGGGGATGGCCGGGCCAAGCCCGGCCATGACGCTTCTCGGGTCTCTCATTCCGACACCCTAGAGCTTGATCTCGACATCGACGCCGGCCGCCAGATCAAGCTTCATCAGCGCATCGACGGTTTGCGGCGTCGGATCGACAATGTCCAAGACCCGCTTGTGGGTGCGGATCTCGAACTGCTCGCGCGATTTCTTGTCGACGTGCGGCGAGCGCAACACCGTATATTTCTCGATCCGGGTCGGCAGCGGGATCGGCCCCCGCACCCGCGCGCCGGTGCGCTTTGCGGTATTGACGATCTCGCTCGTCGATTGGTCGAGCACGCGGTGATCGTAGGCCCGCAGGCGAATGCGGATGTTTTGGCCTTCCATCTTCTTGTTTCCCCTGCGCGCCGCGATGGCCTACTTCAGGATCTTGGCGACGACGCCGGCACCCACCGTGCGGCCGCCCTCACGGATCGCAAAACGCAACCCCTCGTCCATCGCGATCGGCACGAGAAGCTCGACTTCCATCGTCACATTGTCGCCCGGCATGACCATCTCGGTGCCCTCGGGCAATTTGACCGTGCCGGTCACGTCGGTTGTGCGGAAATAGAATTGCGGCCGGTAATTGGCGAAGAACGGCGTATGCCGGCCGCCTTCCTCCTTCGTCAACACATAGGCCTCGCACTGGAAATGCGTGTGCGGCGTGATCGACCCCGGCGCCGCCAAGACCTGGCCGCGCTCGACCTCCTCGCGCTTCGTGCCGCGCAACAGGACGCCGATATTGTCGCCCGCCTCGCCCTGGTCCAAGAGTTTGCGGAACATCTCGACGCCGGTCGCCACGGTCTTGGCGGTGGGCCTGAGGCCGACGATCTCCACTTCGTCGCCGACCTTGACGATGCCGCGCTCGACCCGCCCGGTAACGACCGTGCCGCGGCCGGAAATCGTGAACACATCCTCGATCGGCATCAGGAACGGCCGGTCTTTCGGCCGCTCCGGCTGCGGGATGTAGTCATCGACCGACGCCATCAGTTCGAGGATGCGGTCGTGCCCGAGCTCCGGGTCGCGGCCCTCCAGGGCGGCCAGCGCCGACCCCTTGACGATCGGAATATCGTCGCCGGGAAATCCGTAGGACGACAGCAGCTCGCGCATCTCCAGTTCGACCAATTCGATCAATTCCTCGTCGTCGACCATGTCGACCTTGTTCATGAAGACGACGAGCGAGGGCACGCCCACCTGGCGCGCCAACAGAATGTGCTCGCGGGTCTGCGGCATCGGCCCGTCGGCCGCCGATACGACGAGGATCGCGCCGTCCATCTGCGCCGCCCCGGTGATCATGTTCTTGATGTAGTCGGCGTGGCCCGGGCAATCGACATGCGCGTAATGCCGGTTCTGGGTCTCGTACTCGACATGCGCGGTCGAGATCGTGATGCCGCGCGCCTTCTCCTCGGGCGCCTTGTCGATCTGGTCGAACGGCACGAATGTCGCGCCGCCCGTCTCGGCCAGCACCTTCGTGATCGCTGCCGTCAGCGTCGTCTTGCCGTGGTCGATATGCCCGATCGTCCCGATGTTGCAGTGCGGCTTCGTCCGCTGAAACCTCGCCTTACCCATCGCCGTTCTCCAGTTTCTCGCGCCTCATGCAGCAGGGTTACGCCATCTTGGCGCGGACTTCGTCCGCCACCGCCTGCGGCACCTGCTCGTAGTGGTCGAAATGCATCGTATACTGCGCCCGGCCCTGGCTCATCGAGCGCAATGTGTTGACATAGCCGAACATGTTGGCGAGCGGCACCATCGCGTTGATGACGCGGGCGTTGCCGCGGCTGTCCATGCCGGTCACCTGGCCGCGCCGGCTGTTCAGGTCGCCGATCACGTCGCCCATGTACTCGTCCGGCGTCACGACCTCGACCCGCATGATCGGTTCGAGGAGCTTCGGCGCCGCCTTCATGACCCCGTCGCGGAACGCCGCGCGGGCCGCGATCTCGAACGCGAGCACGCTCGAATCGACATCGTGATAGGCGCCGTCGATCAATTCGGCCTTCAGATCGATGACCGGAAAGCCGGCCACCACGCCGTTCTCGGTCGATGCCTTGAGACCCTTCTCGACGCCGGGCACGTATTCCTTCGGCACCGCGCCGCCGACCACCGAATTCTCGAACAGAAAGCCCGAACCCGGCGGCAACGGCGCGAAGCGGACCTTGATGCGGGCATATTGCCCGGCGCCGCCGGTCTGCTTCTTGTGCGTGTAATCGATTTCGGCCGGCCGGCTGATCGTCTCGCGATAGGCGACCTGCGGTGCGCCGACATTGGCGTCGACCTTGAACTCGCGCTTCATGCGGTCGACGATGATTTCGAGGTGCAGTTCGCCCATCCCCTTGATGACGGTCTGGCCGCTCTCGTGATCGACCGCAACGCGGAAGGAAGGGTCCTCGGTGGCAAGCCGGGCCAGCGCCTGGCCCATCTTTTCCTGGTCGCCCTTGGTTTTCGGCTCGACCGCGATCTCGATGACCGGCTCCGGAAACTCCATGCGTTCGAGCACGACAGGGTGGCCGACATTGGACAGCGTATCGCCGGTCGTCGTGCTTTTGAGGCCGGCCAGCGCGAGAATGTCGCCGGCGCGCGCCTCCTTCACGTCCTCGCGGTGGTTGGCGTGCATCAGCAGCATGCGGCCGATGCGCTCGCGCTGGTTCTTGACCGTGTTCAGCACCTGGTCGCCGCTGTTCAGCACGCCGGAATAGATGCGGACGAAGGTCAGCGAGCCGACAAACGGGTCGGACATTATTTTGAACGCGAGGCCGGCAAACGGCTCGTCGTCCGAGGCGTGACGCTCGACGACCGTATCGGTGCCCATCTTGACGCCCTTGATCGCCGGCACGTCGGTCGGCGCCGGCAGATAATCGACGACGGCGTCAAGCAGTGGCTGCACTCCCTTGTTCTTGAACGCGGAGCCGCACAGCACCGGCACGAAGGCGGCGGCGATCGTGCCCTTCCGGATGCACCGCTTTAGCGTCGCGGCATCCGGTTCCTCGCCGCCCAGATAGGCTTCGAGCGCCGCATCGTCCTGCTCGACCGCGAGTTCGACCAGCTGGTGCCGCGCGGCATCGGCCGCGGCCCGCAATTCCGCCGGCACATCGACGACGTCAAACTCGGCGCCGAGCGCCTCGTCGCGCCATTTCACCGCCTTGTCGGCGACCAGGTCGACGATGCCGACAAACTCGCTTTCGACGCCGATCGGCAATTGCAGCACGACCGGCACGGCGCCGAGTCGCTCGCTGATCTCGCGCACGCAGCGCGGAAAATCGGCGCCGATGCGGTCCATCTTGTTGACAAAACAGATGCGCGGCACGCCGTATTTGTCGGCCTGGCGCCATACCGTCTCGGATTGCGGCTCGACCCCGGCCACCGAGTCGAAGACGGCGACCGCGCCGTCGAGCACGCGCAGCGAGCGTTCGACCTCGATCGTGAAATCGACATGGCCGGGCGTATCGATGATGTTGATGCGGTGGTCGTTCCAGAAGCACGTCGTCGCCGCCGACGTGATCGTGATGCCGCGCTCCTGCTCTTGCTCCATCCAGTCCATCGTCGCGGTGCCCTCGTGCACCTCGCCGATCTTGTAGGAGCGCCCGGTGTAGTAAAGGATCCGCTCGGTCGTCGTCGTCTTGCCGGCATCGATGTGCGCCATGATGCCGATATTGCGATAGCGATCGAGAGGCGTTGTGCGTGCCATGACCCATACTCCGGCGGCGCGGCCGCGCGCCGCCTGTTTTCAGCTGTCCGATGTGCCCGTTACCAGCGGTAGTGCGAAAACGCCTTGTTCGCATCAGCCATGCGGTGGGTGTCTTCGCGCCGCTTGACCGCGACCCCGCGGTTGTTGGCGGCATCGAGCAACTCGCCCGACAGCCGCTCCTCCATCGTGTTTTCCGAGCGATTGCGCGACGAACCGATCAACCAGCGGATCGCCAGCGCCTGGCTGCGATCGACGCGAACCTCGACCGGCACCTGGTAGGTCGCGCCGCCGACCCGGCGCGAACGCACTTCGACGGCCGGCCGCACGTTTGTCAGCGCCTCGTGGAACACGTGGATCGGATCCTGCCCGGTGCGCCTCTGGATGCGCTCGAAGGCGCCGTAGACGATACGCTCGGCGACCGATTTCTTGCCCTCGTGCATCAGGCAGTTCATGAATTTCGTAACGACGCTGTCGCCGAACTTCGGATCCGGCAACACCTCGCGTTTGACCGCGGCGCGGCGGCGCGACATCGCCCCCTCCCTATTTCGGCCGCTTGGCGCCGTATTTGGAACGGCGCTGGCGCCGGTCCTTGACGCCCTGCGTGTCGTGCGTGCCGCGTATGATGTGATAGCGCACGCCCGGCAGGTCCTTGACCCGGCCGCCGCGGATCAACACGACCGAATGCTCCTGCAGGTTGTGCCCTTCGCCAGGGATGTAGGACGGCACCTCGCGGCCATTGGTCAGCCGCACGCGCGCCACCTTGCGCAGCGCCGAGTTGGGCTTTTTCGGCGTGGTCGTGAAGACGCGCGTGCAGACGCCGCGCTTCTGCGGGCACTGCTCCAGGGCCGGCGCCTTCGTGCGCGCGAGATGCGGCCGGCGCGGCTTGTTGATCAGTTGGTTGATCGTCGGCATCCTCAGCGACCTCTCGTCGAACGCGCGACCGCCCGAACGCTAAACGCGCGCCGGGCGGCGAAATCTCTCGGCCCCTCAGAATTTGCGCCCTCTCGCAAGGACGCCGTGCCACGATGGGCGGTTCGGCTGCGTCTAGGTGGCCTCCTACCGCCAGCCGGGAGCGCGGAATATAGGCAGGCGCCGTTAACCGGTCAAGCGGAATACCCGCCCGCCGCAGCGCGGTTGCACCCCTATCCCGCATACCACATATTCGACTTTCCCATTTCGTACCGTCGCGGACGAAAAATCAGATGGCCGTTCAGTCTATCCGGCAGGCAAGCCGGTCAGAGCTCGCCGTCGCGCCGATCGACACCGGGGTCAGCTTCCGCGCGCAGGCTTACGCGGCGCTGAAAAAGGCGATCGCCGAGGCCGACATCTATTCCCGCCCGGACGAAATCCGCCTCGACGAACGCGCGCTGTGCCATCAGCTGGGGGTCAGCCGCACGCCGGTGCGCGAGGCGATGACGCTGTTGGAGCAGGAAGGCTTTCTGCGCACCGAGCCGCGCCGCGGCATCTTTATCGTGCGCAAGACGCGGCGGCAGATCATCGACATGATCGAGGTTTGGGCGGCCCTTGAAAGCATGGCGGCGCGGCTGGCGGCCCGGCGCGCCTCCGATGCCGAGATCGCCGGATTGCGGCACATGTTCGACCGGTTCATCGGCGACAACCCGCATGACCGGATCGACGAATATTCCGACGCCAACATCGCCTTCCACCAGGCGCTGATCGGGCTCGGCGGCTCGCCGCTGATCGTGCAGATGACGGATAATCTGTTCCTGCACGTGCGCGCCGTGCGCAAGGCGACGATCGCGCACGGCGACCGCGCCGAGCGCTCGCTCGCCGATCATCTCAACATCATCGAAGCGCTGGCCCGGCGCCACGCCGCGGCGGCCGAGCGGCTGTCGCGCGACCACGCCCTGGGGCTGGCCGTGCATGTCGAGAAATTCTGTGATTTTCTCGACTAGCCGGCGTTGTCCGGCAGAAGATCGGTGCCGGGCATGCGGCATTCCGCCCGCGAGGCGGGCAGCGCCGGCGCTTGCTTCCGATCGCGCGAGGGCGAGTATGGGCCGGCGCGGATCGCCCCGGGCGCCGCGGGAATTTCTCCGGCCTCGGACAAGCGACTGCGACAAACGACATTGCGCCGCGGTGATATGCAACCTCGTGCCAAATTCCGGCCCTTGCCATGATCGGCTACGCGCTTCGCCGCATCCTGCTGATGCTCCCGACGCTGTTCGCGATCATGGTCGTCAACTTCTTCATCGTGCAGGCGGCGCCGGGCGGCCCGATCGAGCAGATGATCGCCAAGATCAAAGGCAGCGAGGTGTCTGCCCTGGCGCGGGTCACCGGCGGCGGCGGCGAAATCAAGAGCAGCGGCGCCGCGGGCAACACTAATTACCGCGGTGCCGTCGGCCTCGATCCCCAATTCATCGCCCAGCTCCGCAAGGAATACGGTTTCGACAAGCCGCCGCTCCAGCGCTTTCTGCTGATGATGGAGAACTACGCGACGTTCAACCTCGGCAACAGTTTCTTTCAGGATCGCAGCGTCATCAGCCTGATCGAGGCGCGGCTGCCGGTGTCGATCTCGATCGGGTTGTGGACGACGCTGATCACCTATCTCGTGTCGATTCCGCTCGGCATCCGGAAGGCGGTCAAGGACGGCACGCGGTTCGACGTCTGGACCAGCGCCGTCATCATCGTCGGCTATGCGGTGCCGAGCTTTCTGTTCGCGGTTCTGCTGATCGTGCTGTTCGCCGGCGGCAGCTATTGGACGATCTTCCCGCTGCGCGGCCTCGTCAGCGACAATTGGTGGTCGCTCGACTGGCCGCAGCGCATCCTCGACTACTTCTGGCATATTGCGCTGCCGATCGCGGCGCTGGTCATCGGCAGCTTCGCGACATTGACGATGCTGACAAAGAACTGCTTTCTCGACGAGATCAACAAGCAGTATGTGCTGACGGCGCGCGCCAAGGGCCTCGGCGAGCGCCGTGTGCTTTACGGCCATGTGTTCCGCAACGCGATGCTGCTCGTCGTCGCCGGCTTTCCGGCGGCGTTCATTGGCATCCTGTTTACCGGCGCGCTGCTGATCGAGGTCATCTTTTCGCTGCCCGGCCTCGGCCTGTTGGGCTTCGAGGCGGCGATCAACCGCGATTACCCGATCATGTTCGGCTCGCTTTATGTCTTCACGCTGATCGGCTTGGTGCTGAAGCTGTTGAGCGATCTGACCTACATGCTGATCGACCCGCGCATCGATTTCGAACGCCGCGGCGGCTGATCGAGCGGGCGCCGCGCAGCGCCATTCCGGTTCATTCGGAATTCGGCGTGTTACTTCGGCGTGTTACATTGCGATCCCCGGCGTTCGCCGGAGCGACGGATCGGAATGGATCGGGCCGGGCATGAAATACGTCGAGCGCGTCCTGCAGCCGGGCGAGACGCTGGTCTATCGCACGAGCCTGCACTGGCTGGTGTATGGCAGGGCGGTCGTGCTGCTGTTCCTGGCCATCGGCAGCGCGATCGGATCGGCTGACGTCGGCAGCGCCGAGGCGGCGCTGGCGTTGGAAGCGCTGGCTGCGCTCCTCGCCCTGCTGGCGGCGGTCGCGGGCGTGCACGCGCTGGTTCGGCGGGCGGCGACCGAACTCGCCGTCACCGACCGGCGCGTCATCTACAAAGCCGGCGTGCTGCAGCGCCACACGCTGGAGATGAACCGCTCGAAGGTCGAGACGGTCGGCGTCGATCAGTCGCTGCTCGGTCGGCTGCTCAACTACGGCACCGTCGTCGTGCGCGGCACCGGCGGCAGTTTCGAGCCGATCCGCTTTATCGGCGATCCGCTGCGCTTCCGCAGCCACATCACCGCCGGCTAGATGGCCGATCCGCGCCGCGTCGCCAACTCCCGCGCCGCCCTCACGGGCGGCGCGGGCCGGCGCGAACTGCGCGGTTCCACGGCGTTGGCCGCAGTCCGCCGCACCCGGCCGCCGCGGCGCGGCGGCGAGGCGGGCCATGGTGCAGCGCGGCGAGGGGAGGCGGATGCGGCCTCGCTGTCGATCGGCCTCAGCGCCGTCATCGTCGCCGCCAGCGCCCAGGAACCGCGTGTGCTGACGCTGCGGCCAGCGGCCGGGAGCGCCGCCGGCGGCGGCATCGAGGCATTGCCGTCGGGGCCGCTTGAAGCCGAGCATCGCACGCTGGAGGTCGGTCTGCGCGCCTGGGTCGAGCGGCAGACCGGCCAGCGCCTCGGCTATGTCGAGCAGCTTTATACGTTCGGCGACCGCGACCGGGCCGCGGACGAGACGGCATTGGCGCTGCCGGCACTCGTCGTCGCCTATCTGGCGCTGGTCCGCGAGGCGGGGCCGGCCGGCGCCGCCGATGCCGAATGGCAGAGCTGGTATCGCTATTTCCCGTGGGAGGACTGGCGGCGCGGCAAGCCCGCCATGCTGGGCGCGATCGAGGCTGCGCTCGCACACTGGGCGGCACGGGCGGCGAACGGCGAATTGCGGCGGCTGCGCGAAGAGCGCATCGGCCTCGCCTTCGGCCTCTCCGGCGCGGCCTGGAACGAGGAGTTGCCGCTCGAACGCTACGAATTGTTGTACGAGGCCGGTTTTGTCGCCGAGGCGGCGCGTGATGTCGGCCGCTCGGGGCCGGCGGCCGACGGCACCGTCGCCGGGGCGGCGATGGCGTCCGACCATCGGCGCATGCTGGCAACCGCGATCGGCCGGCTGCGCGGCAAGATCAAGTACCGGCCGGTTGTCTTCGAGCTGATGCCGCCGTCGTTCACGCTGCTGCAATTGCAGCGCACGGTCGAGGCGCTGGCCGGCATCCGCCTGCACAAACAGAATTTCCGCCGGCTCGTCGAGCAGCAGGGCCTGGTCGAGGAGACGGGCGAGATCAGCGCCGCGACCGGCGGCCGGCCGGCCCGCCTCGTGCGCTTCCGCCGCGAAGTATTGCTTGAACGCCCGGCGCCCGGATTGCGGCTGCGCGCCGGCCGGCGCGCCGCCGGTTGAGGTGCGCGGTCAGATCCTGCGGATGCGCCGGGCTTTATGGTAGAAGAGCCGCGCTGCAGCGAGGATGCGAGATGAACCCGAGCCGCGCCGCCAACAGCACCGTCGCCGCCGCGCTCGCCGAGGCGCAGCACGACTATCGCGCGCAACATCCGAAGAGCCTGGCGCAATATGAAGCCGCCTGCGGCGCGATGCCCGGCGGCAACACGCGCGCCTCGATCTTCGTCGAACCGTTCCCGCTGACGATCGTGCGCGGCGAGGGCGCGCATCTGTGGGATCTCGACGGCCATGAATACGTCGACTTCCTCGCCGAATTTACCGCCGGACTTTTCGGCCACTCGCACCCGGGAATCCGCCGCGCGATCGACGCGGCATTGGACGACGGGTGGAATTTCGGCGCGCACGGCCTCGCCGAGGCGCGCTTTGCGCGCGCCGTGTGCGACCGCTTTCCCGCGATCGAACGCGTCCGCTTCACGAACAGCGGCACCGAAGCCAACCTGATGGCGGTGAGCCTCGCCTGCGCCGTTACGGGCCGCGCCAAGGTGCTGGTGTTCCAGGGCGGCTACCACGGCGGCGTGTTCTATTTCCGCGGCGCCGGCAGCCGCGTCAACGCGCCGTTCCAGTTCCTCCTCGCCGAATACAACGATGCCGCGGCCGCCCGCACGCTCGTCGCGCCGCATACGGACGACCTCGCGGCGATCCTCGTCGAGCCGATGCTCGGCGGCAGCGGCTGCATCCCGGGAACCCGCGATTTTCTTGCCGACCTGCGCGCGCTCGCCGACGAAACCGGCGCCATCCTGATCCTCGACGAGGTGATGACCTCGCGGCTCGCGCCGGGCGGCCTGCAGCAGGTGCACGGCATCCGGCCGGACATGACGACGCTCGGCAAATATGTCGGCGGCGGCATGAGCTTCGGCGCGTTCGGCGGCAAGGCAGAGCTGATGCAGCGCTTCGACCCGCGCCGCCCGGACCACCTCGAACACGCCGGCACGTTCAACAACAACGTCGTGACGATGAACGCCGGCTATGTCGGGTTGACCGAAATCTATACGCCCGAGCGCGCCTGCGAACTCAACCGTTTTGGCGACAGCTTGCGCAAGCGGCTCAACGCGATCGTCGGGTGCCGCGGAGTGGCGATGCAGTTCACCGGGCTTGGATCGATGATCGGCGTGCACATGACCGACAGGCCGATCCGCAACGAGACCGACGCTCGCCAGGGCAACGCCGCGTTGCTCGATCTGTTCTGGTTCGACCTGCTGGCGCGCGGTATCTGGTTTGCGAAGCGCGGCATGATGGCATTGTCGATCGCGCTCGACGACAACGACTGCGACAAGCTGGCCGCCGCCGTCGAAGAATTCGCCGACACCCGCGCGCCGCTGTTCGAAGGAAGCCGTCGATGACCGACTCGCGCAGCAATCACCGCGTCGCCGATGCCGATTGGGCGTATCGTCAGCCCGACCGCGAAGCGATCACTTATCGGGATCGGAAGGGTGCCGATCCGAGCGGCCCCCGCGCAACATTTGATGTAAAACAGAAAGATCTCGACTGCTGGCAAGCCCTCGCAAGGTGCGCCACCTGCGCCGCATTCTCGAACCCGTGAACGGTCCCATGCCGCTCGACAATCCGCTCGACAATCCGCCCGCTCGCTCGCGTCTTGAAGCGCGCCTCAGGCGCGAGCTGCGCGGCGAGGTCATGTTCGACCGGTTCACGCGCGGCCGCTATTCCACGGATGCGTCGATCTACCAGATCGAGCCGCTGGGCATCGCGGCGCCGCGCGACAAAGAGGATGTCGCCGCGGCGCTGGCGATCGCACGCGAGGAGGGCGTTCCGGTATTGCCGCGCGGCGGCGGCACCTCGCAATGCGGCCAGACCGTTGCTCGCGCCCTCGTGCTCGATTGCAGCAAATACATGGACGCGGTCGTCGCGCTCGACGCCGAGGGACGGCGGGTGCGGGTGCAGCCGGGCGTCGTCATGGAGCGGCTCAACCAGCGGCTGCGGCAGCACAAATTGTGGTTCCCGGTCGATGTCTCGACCGGCGACCGGGCGACATTGGGCGGCATGACCGCCAACAACAGCTGCGGTGCGCGGTCCATTCGCTACGGCAACATGGTGCACAACGTGCGGGCGATCGAGGCGATCCTCGCCGACGGCAGCGAGGCGCGTTTCGCCGAGGTGCCGGGAAATCTCGGCGACGACATCGAGCCCGAGCGCTACCGCGACCTCGTGCGCGACATGCGCGCCCTGTACCGCCGCGAAGCCGACGAGATCGACGCGCGCTTTCCGAAGGTGTTGCGCCGGGTCGGCGGCTACAATATCGACATGATCGCCCCGAACGGAGCCGGGGCCGGCCACAACATGGCGCATCTCCTGGTCGGCTCGGAAGGCACGCTGGCGTTTTTCAGCGAGATCGAGCTCGATCTTCAACCAATACCTGCGCATCGCGTTCTCGGCATCTGCCACTTCCCGAGCTTTTATCGGGCTATGGATGCGGCGCAGCACATCGTCAAACTGGGGCCGGCCGCGGTCGAACTGGTCGATCGCACGATGATCGAGCTGGCGCGCGACAACCCGGTGTTCCGGCCGGTCGTCGAGCGATTTGTGCGGGGCGAGCCGGACGCGATCTTATTGACCGAGTTCGCCGGCGATGATGCCGACGACAACCTTCGCCGCCTCAGGCAACTTGTTGAATTGATGGGCGATCTCGGCTTTCCCGGCGCGGTCATCGAGGCGACCGATCCGGCCTTCCAGCACGCGGTGTGGAACGTGCGCAAGGAAGGCCTCAACATCATGATGTCGATGAAGGGCGACGGCAAACCGATCTCGTTTATCGAGGACTGTGCAGTCCGGCTCGAAGACCTCGCGGAATATACCGATCGGCTAACCGAGGTCTTCCGCAAACACGGCACCTACGGCACGTGGTATGCGCACGCCTCGGTCGGCTGCCTGCACGTCCGGCCCGTCATCAATCTGAAAGAGGAGCTGGGTGCAAAGCAGCTGCGCGCGATCGCCGAGGCGGCCTTCGCGATGGTGCGCGAATACAAGGGGTCGCATTCGGGCGAGCACGGCGACGGCCTCGTGCGCTCCGAGCACCACCTGGCGATGTTCGGGCCGCGCATCGTCAAGGCCTTCGAGGAGGTCAAGGACACTTTCGATCCGACCGGCCTGTTCAATCCGGGCAAGATCGTGCGGCCGCCGAAAATGGACGACCGCAGCCTGTTCCGCTTCAAGCCGGACTACCGGCAACTGCCGCTGAAGAGCGTCCTCGACTGGTCGGAATGGGGGTCGTTCGCGAGCGCCGCCGAGATGTGCAACAACAACGGCGCCTGCCGCAAATCCGACCCCGGCGTGATGTGCCCCAGTTACCGCGCGACCGGCGACGAGCAGCACCTGACGCGCGGCCGCGCCAACACGCTGCGCCTGGCGCTCTCCGGCCAGCTCGGCGCGGATGCGCTCGTCTCGGATGAAATGCGCGAGACGATGGCCTTGTGCCTATCATGCAAGGGCTGCAAGCGCGAATGCCCGACCGGCGTCGATATGGCGCGCATGAAGATCGAGTTCCTGCACCATTACAAGCAACGCCACGGGCTGACGGGGCGCGACCGGCTCGTCGCCTATCTGCCGCGCTATGCGGCCTACGCCGCGCGGCTGGCGCCGCTGCTCAACCTGCGCAACCGGGTCCCGGCGCTGGCGGCGCTCGGCGAGCGGCTGTTCGGCCTCAGCGCGCGGCGGCAACTCCCGGGATGGTCTTCACGCCCCTATGTCGATGCGTACCCGAATCGCAGCGACGAGGGGCCCGAGGTCGTGCTCTTTGTCGATACGTTCAATCGCTGGTTCGAGCCGGAGAACGCGCATGCCGCCGAGCGCGTGCTGGCGCGCGCCGGCTACCGCGTCGCAACGCCGGAACCGGCGTGCGGCCGACCCTTATGCTGCGGCCGCACGTTCCTTGCCGCGGGGATGGTCGACGAGGCGAGGAAAGAGGCGCGGCGCATGCTCGCGGCGCTGGCGCCGGCACTCGCCGCCGGCACGCCGATCGTCGGCCTCGAGCCCGCCTGCCTGTTGACCTTGCGCGACGAATTGCCGGCGATGCTGCCCGGCGCCGAGACCAAAGCGCTTGCCGCGCAGGCGCAGCTCTTCGAGGAGTTCGTCGCCGCCGAACGCGATGCCGGGCGCTTCGTCCTCAAGCTTGCGGCGATGCCGGGCAGAGCGGCGCTGCTGCACGGCCATTGCCACCAGAAGGCGTTCGGCACCGCCGCCGCGGCGGCCGATGTGCTGCGGCTCATTCCCGAACTCACGGTCGAGACCTTCGATTCGACCTGTTGCGGCATGGCGGGCGCATTCGGCCTCGAAGCCGAGCATTACGATATTTCGATGAAGATCGGCGAACTGGGCGTGTTGCCGAAGATGCGCGCCGCCCCGCCAGACACGCTCATCGCCGCCTGCGGCACCTCGTGCCGCCACCAGATCGCCGAGGGCGCCGGCCGCCAGGCCCGCCACATCGTCCGCATCCTCGACGAGGCATCGATGTGATTGGACAGGTCGGTTCGATCCTCGTTTACGTGACGAGCGACGCCGACAACGCGCTCGGCGAGAACGTGCTGAAACTGCCGCTGCTGCTGGCGCTGACAGCGGCGTTTCCCGCGGCGCGCATCGCCTGGGTTCCCGGCACGAGCGGCGCGTTTCATCTGCGCGCGGCATTGGCGCCGCTGGTCGCCGGCCGCATCGCCGAGTTCATCACCGATCTCGCCATCCCGACAGACCCGCGGCAGTCGCTGCCGCTGGCCTGGCGGCGGGGCCATTCGATCCTTGAGCGGCATTTCGATCTGATCGTCGATACCCAGCGCTATCTCGGCCGCACGCTGTTTCTGCGCCGCATCCCCCACCAGCGTTTTGTCAGCGGCACGTGGCGCTACTTCTGGTCGAACGCCGCGCCGCCGCGGCCGCTGTCGCGGCGCCCGCCGTGTCTCGTCGATAAACTGCTGGGACTCGCGGCGGCCGCGGCCGGGCGCCCTGTCATCGTCGATAACCCGATCCCGCTGCCCGCCTCGTTTCGCGCCCGCGCCGCCGCGTTATTGCCGGAGGGATCGATCTATGTCGGCCTGGCGCCCGGCGCCGGCAACAAGGCGCGCCGCAAGTGCTGGCCGCTCGACGCCTTCGTCGAACTCGCCCGGCAGCAGGTCGAGCGCGGCCGCGTGCCGGTCTTCGTTCTCGGCCCGGAAGAGGCTGAATGGACGGGCCGGCTGCGCGCGGCGGTGCCGTCGGCGCTGTTGCCATCGAGCGCCGACGCCGGGCCGTGCCTGGCGGCGGCGCTCGGCGAGCGGCTGTCGGCCGCTGTCGCCAATTGCTCCGGCACCGGCCACCTGCTGGCCGCCGGCGGCGCGCCGATGGTGTCGCTCTACGGGCCGACCCGGCCGGAAAAATACGCGCCGTTCGCCCGCGCGCTGATCTGCCTGAAGGCGCAGGATTTCGGATCGGACAAAATCGACGCGATCCCGCTCGCCGCGGTTGCTGCGGCGGTCGAGCGGCAGGTTGCGATCGGCCCGGTCGGGGCGTCAACGCCGACGGCGGCGATCACCGTGAATACGAGCGGCCCGGCGGATAGGCGGCGAATTTCGGCAGTGCCGGGTCCATATGGTCCCACGGCTGCGCACTCTTGACGAAGATGTCGGCTTCGGGACGGAACGCGCTCGGATCGTCGAGCGTGCCGACCCTGAGGCCGACGATGTCGGGCCGGCTCGCCACCTGAATATAGAGCGGCGAGCCGCAATCGCCGCAGAAATGGCGGGAGACTTCGTGGCCGGCGTCGGATGTCGTGACAAACGACCGCGGCGCGCCTTTTGTGACGCGGAAGCCGGCCGCCGCCACCCGCATCGCCGCGACAAAAGCCGTGCCGCTCGCGCGCTGGCAGTCGCGGCAATGGCAAAGCAGCGAGAAGCTCGGCTCGCCCGCCGATTCGTAGCGTACCGCGCCGCACAGACAACCGCCCGATCTGATCTTGGCCATGCGGCCTTGCTCCACGAATCGTCTCGGTGCGAGCGAGTTTGCGACGCGCACGGCCGAATGGCGATAGGGGTTGTGGTTGCCGCCGCCGCCGCGACGCAGCAATCTGGCCGCGGCCAGACGGGAGCGGGCGAATGACCAACTGCATCTTGCGTGGCGGCATCGTCATCGACGGCACGGGCGCGCCGCGCTTTCGCGCCGACGTGGCGCTCGCCGGCGACCGCATCGCGGCGCTCGGCGAGGTGGCGAAGACAGCCGGGGCGCGCGAGATCGATGTGTCCGGCAAGATCGTCGCGCCGGGCTTCATCGATGTCCACACGCACGACGACCGCGCTCTGCTCGCCTCGCCCGACATGGCGGCCAAGGCGAGCCAGGGTGTCACGACGGTCGTGACGGGCAATTGCGGCATCAGTCTGGCGCCCCTGGCGCTCGACCGCGCGCCGCCGCCGCCGCTCGACCTGATCGGCACGGAGGCCGATTACGCCTACCCGCGATTTTCCGATTATCTCGACCGGCTCGATGCGGCGCCGCCGGCAATCAACGCCGCCTGTCTCGTCGGCCATTCCTCGCTGCGGGTCGGCGCGATGGGCAGCGATCTCGACCGCCCGGCGCGCGCCGACGAGATTGCGGCGATGAGCAAACGGCTGCAGGAGGCGCTCGACGCTGGCGCGATCGGCCTGTCGAGCGGGCTTTATTACGCCCCGGCGCGGCATGCGCCGGCGGCTGAAATCACGGCGCTGGCGGCGCGGCTCGGGCCGGCCGGCGCGATCTATACGACGCATATGCGCGATGAGGCCGAGCAGGTGCTCGACAGCCTTGACGAGAGTTTCGCGGTCGGCGCAGCCGCCGGCGTGCCGGTCGTCATCTCGCACCACAAGGTGACCGGGCGCGCAAATTTCGGCCGCACCGTCGAGACGCTGCCCAAAATCGCCGCGGCGATCTCGCAGCAGCAGGTTGGCCTCGACGCCTATCCCTACATCGCCTCTTCCACGGTGCTGCACAACGATCGCCTCGACGCGTCGCTGAAGGTGCTGATCACCTGGTCGAAAACGGCGCCCGAGCAGGCCGGGCGCGAGCTTTCCGAGATCGCTCGCGATTGGGGCGTCGATCTCCGCGTCGCGGCCGCGCGGCTGCAGCCCGCCGGCGCCATCTACTGGATGATGGACGAAGCCGATGTGCGCCGGGTGCTCGCCTTCGAACAGACGATGATCGGCTCCGACGGTTTGCCGCACGATGTCCACCCGCATCCGCGGCTGTGGGGGACCTTTCCGCGCGTCCTCGGCCATTATTGCCGCGACACCGGGCTGTTCGGGCTGGAAGCGGCGGTGCGCAAGATGACCGGCCTGTCCGCCGCACGGTTCGGCCTTGCGGCCCGCGGCGTCGTGCGGCCCGGCGCCTATGCCGACCTGACCGTGTTTGATGCCGAGACGGTGATCGACCGCGCCACATTTGCCGAGCCGACCCGGCCGGCTGCCGGCATCGAGCACGTCTTTGTCAACGGCCGGCCGGTGTGGTCGGAGGGGGCGCCGACCGGCGAGCGGTCCGGCCGCGCCTTGCGGCGCCAGCAATTGCAGGCGGAGGCCGCCTGACATGGCCGAAGCGGAACGCTTGCCGCTGGCCGGCCTCGTCGTCATCGATTTCGGGCAGATCTTTCAGGGGCCGTACGCGACGTTGCTGCTCGCCAAGAACGGCGCCGACGTGATCAAGATCGAGCCGCCGCAGGGCGAGCCGCTGCGCCGCCGCGCCCGGCCCGGCACCGATGCGACGCTGCCGTTTGCGATGCTGAACCAGAACAAGCGGGCGGTGACGCTGAATTTGAAGCATCCGAAGAGCCGCGACCTGCTGTTCGAGATGGTGCGGCGCGCCGATGTGCTGCTGGAAAATTTCTCCCCCGGCACGCTGGACGGCCTCGGCGTCGGCTGGTCGGTCCTGCACGCGGTCAACCCGTGGCTGATCTACGCCACCGGCACCGGCTTCGGCATCAGCGGCCCCGACCGCGACAACCTGGCGATGGACCTGACGATCCAGGCCGCCTCGGGCATCATGAGCGTGACCGGCGCCCCCGACGGGCCGCCGATGAAGGCGGGTCCGACGCTCGTCGATTTCATGGGCGGCATTCACCTCTACGCGGCGATCCTGACCGCGCTTTACGACCGCGATCACAGCGGCGAGGGCCGCCTCGTCGAGGTGGCGATGCAGGAAGCGGTCTATCCGAGCCTCGCGGCGAGCTTTGAGTATTACCACCGCACCGGACAGCCGCCGCCGCGCACCGGCAACCGCCAGGCCGGCCTGTCGACGGCGCCCTACAACGTCTATCCGGCCGCCGACGGCCATGTCGCGATCCACATCGTCACCGAGGGCCACTGGAAAAATCTGATCGCGGCGATGGGGCAGGAGGCGCTGGGCGACGACCCGCGCTTTGCAACGAACGCCGACCGCATCGCCCACATGGACGCGGTCGATGCCGTCGTCGCGGCATGGACCCGCAGCCTGGCGAAGATGGAGATCTTCGCACGGCTCAAGGCGGGCCGCGTCCCGGCCGCGCCGGTGCGCACGGCGCCCGAAGTCATGCACGACCGGCATATGCACGAACGCGGCATGCTCGTCGAGATCGACCACCCCGAACTCGGCGCGATCACGGTGCCGACCTCGCCCTTGCGCCTACACGGGCTTGCCAAGGCGCCGGCTGCCGCCAGCC
>DATJSO010000093.1:0-3519 GCA_035504075.1 Allostellaceae bacterium
GTGCCCCACGGCAGGTCGCGGCGATGACGGTCGTACCAGGCGAGCAGGGACTCTGAGTCGGGCATGAGTGAAGCGAGTCTAACCGGCGCTGAAAGCGGAAGCGAGCGCCGCCCGGAGCCCCAACCCGGACGCAGTCATGGATTCCGCGCGGCTGGGGCGAGCCTCGCGAAGATCGTCGGTCCGATCGTTGCCCGGCACGGCGGCGGCATCCTCGCGCGGCTCAAAGCGGAATGGGCGGCGATCATCGGCCCGGAACTGGCCGCCGTCACCTGGCCCGAGGCGTTGGTGCGCGGCGGCACGCTCAAGCTGCGCGTCGCACCCGCCAAGGCACTCGAACTGCAGCATCGCGCCCCGCTCGTCATCGAGCGGGTCAATCTGTTCTTTGGCCGGGAGGCGGTGACGCGGCTAGCGCTGGTGCAAGGGCCTCTACCGCTCGCGCCCTCCGTGCTGCAATCGACCAGCCGCCCGCTCGATTCTCGCGAGGCCGCCGCGCTTGACCAGCAGCTTTCGGGAGTCGCAAGCCCCGAATTGCGCGCGGCGCTGGCCGGGCTTGGCCGCCGCGTGATCGGCTCCGCGGAGTGATTGCAGAAGCCGTTCGAACCCTCTAACATCAACATCTAGTAGCGAGGACATCCCCCATGCGGGAAATCTGGTTTACCGCGACTGCCCTGCTGTTGCTCGCCGGGCCGCTGCCGGCCTTGGCGCAGAACGCTCCTACCCCATCGACACCGCCTTCCGCCGCGGCGATGGCGAACCCGCTGGCGCTCACCCCGGACGACCGGATCTTGGGGAAGTCTGATGCGCCGATCACGATCATCGAATACGCCTCGATGACCTGCCCGCATTGCGCTCATTTCGCGACCGACGTGCTGCCGCAGCTCCAGCAGAAATGGATCGACACCGGCAAGGCCAAGCTGATCATGCGCGACTACCCGCTCGACGAACCGGCACTGCGCGCGGCAATGATCGCGCGCTGCGAGCCGGCGGACAAATTCTATCCCTTTGTCGAAACGCTGTTCGCGCAACAACGCCAATGGGTGCTCGCCAAGGACTATCAGGGCGAATTGGCAAAGCTTGCGCTGCTCAGCGGCATGAACAAAACCAAGTTCGACGCCTGCCTCGCCAACAAGTCGGTCGAGGACCAGGTACTGCAGAGCCGGCTCGTCGCCACCCAGAAGCTGGGGGTGAACTCGACGCCGACCTTCTACATCAACGGCACCAAGTTCGACGGCGCGCCGGAAGCCGACGCGATGGACGCGGCGCTGTCCAAGGCCGCGGGGTCGTGACGCCGGCATGCAGGTAGAGCGGCTCCGCCTCGCCGGGTTCAAATCGTTTGTCGACGCCACCGAGCTGCCGATCCAACCCGGGCTGACCGGGATCGTCGGGCCGAACGGCTGCGGCAAGTCGAACCTCGTCGAGGCGCTCCGCTGGGTGATGGGTGAGGCCAACGCGCGGCGGCTGCGCGGCGGCGAGATGGATGATGTGATCTTTGCCGGCTCGACCAGCCGCCCGGCTCGCAACATCGCCGAAGTGTCGCTGACGATCGACAATGCCGACCGCGACGCGCCCGTCGCGTTTAACGAGCGCGACGCGATCGAGGTGGTGCGCCGCATCGATCGCGGTTCCGGCTCGGCCTATCGCATCAATGGCCGCGAGGCGCGCGCGCGCGACGTGCAGCTGCTCTTTGCCGACGCGGCGACCGGCGCACATTCGGGCGGCATCGTCAGCCAGGGGCGCATCGGCGCGCTGATCGCTGCGAAACCGGCGGAGCGCCGGCTGCTGCTCGACGAGGCCGCCGGCACTGCCGGGCTTTACCAGCGTCGGCACGAGGCCGAGCTCAAGCTCAAGGGCACCGAAGACAATCTGCTGCGCGTCGACGATGTGATCGTGACCATGACGCAGCAGCTCGAGGGCTTGAAAAAGCAGGCGCGCCAAGCGCAACGCTACCGCAAGCTGTCGGAAGAGATCCGCCGCACCGAAGCGCGGCTACTGGAAGCGCGCTGGCGCGCAGCTCTGGCCGATGCCGAGCGCATCGCCGGCGAGCTGCGCGAAGCCGAGCGCGCAGTCGCCGCCGCCACCGAGATGGCGGCCACCACCGAACGGCATCGCGTCGCCGCCGAGGAGGCGTTGCCGCCGCTGCGCATGGGCGAAGCCGCCGCTTCCGCTGCGCTGCACCGGCTCAATCATGCGCGAGAGGCGCTCGACCAGGAGCTGAGCCGCATCACCGCGGCGCGTCAGGAAGCGGCGCGCCGGCGCGACCAACTGACCGGCGATATGGCGCGCGAGGACGAGCATGTCGCCGATGCCGACGCGGCACTCGCCCGGCTCGCCGAAGAGCGGCGCGCGCTCGACCGCAGCGAAAGCGGCGATGCCGGCGCCCGCGAGGCGGCGACAGCCGCGCTGCAACGCGCCGCCAAGGAACTCGCCGCCGCCGAGATCGGCCTGCAGCAGATGACCGAGGCCTGCGTCACCGGTGAAGCACGCCGGGCCAGCCTCGACCGTCGCCGCACCGAACTCGATGAGCGGCGGAACCGGCTGCGCCAGCGCCTCGCCGAGAGCGACGCGCAGCGGCGCGCGCTCGCTGAGGCAGGCGTGCCGCAAGCAGCGATCGACGCGGCCGGCGTCAAGGTCGCGGCCGCCGCCGCCCGGGCCGAGGCCGATCGCGCGGCGGCGACCGCCGCGGCCGAGCGGCTGACCGCCGCGCGCGCCGACGAAACCCGTGCCGTCGACGCGGCACGCGAGGCGGAACGCCGTCTCGCGCGCTTCCGAGCGGAAGCCGAGGCGCTTGCCAGCATCCTCGCACCGGCGCCTTCGGCGGTGAGCGAAAACAAGCCGCCGGTGCTGTCGCTGCTCGATGTGCCGGCGGGTCTCGAGGCGGCGACGGCGGCGCTGTTCGATGACGAACTCGCCTCGCCGCTCATCGAGCAGCCGGAGGATGCAACGCGTGGCTGGCGAGAGCTGCCGCCGCTCGCCGTGCCGGTCGCGCTCCCGGGGAGCGTTCGGCCGCTTGCCGCGGCAATCAAGTCGCCGCCGGCTCTCGCCCGCGGCCTGTCGCAAGCCGGGCTGGTCGACAGCGAGGCGCAGGGCTGGGCGCTGCAGCCGCAACTGGCGACGGGACAAAGCCTGGTCGATCGCGACGGACGGCTCTGGCGCTGGGACGGGTTTGTCCGCACCGCGCCGGGCACCGGCGGCGCCGCCGAGCAGCTGCGCCAACGCAACCGGCTCGCGGCAGTCTCCGTCGAAATCGCCGCGGCGGAGAGCGAAGCGCAATCCCGCGACACCGAGGCCGCGGCGGCGCGGGCATTGTCGGCGGAGGCTGCCGTCGCTGAGCGCGAGGCGACGGCGACGCTGCGTCGCGCCGAAGATGCGTTGGCGGGCGAACGCGCCGCGGAAAGCGAATTGTCGCGTCGCGCGCTCGGCACCGAGACGCGGCTTTCCGCCCTCACAGAAGCGGCCGAAAAGCTCACCGCGGAGATCGCCGAAATTGATCCTCAAGCCGTCGAAACCGAACGCGCGCTG
>DATJSO010000094.1:0-9979 GCA_035504075.1 Allostellaceae bacterium
TCAGCGGCTGCAACTTCAGTTCCCGGCCCTTCGCGAGCGCCTCGTCGACGATCACGGCAGCCTGGACGAGGGTCAATCCGGTCATCTCGCTCCTCTCGCGTGCAACTCCGGCCGATCAAATAGCGCATCTGCGGTCCGATCGCGACAATCTGCCGCCGAGTCCGCATAACCGGATCGCGCTTCTCAGCGACGCACGATACTGGTCTAATGCCGCCCGCTCGGTCGGCGCTGCTGAGCGAGAGCCGGTTAAGGGAGGAAAGCCAGCATGTTGCCGACGTCCGGCCATCGCCGGGCCGCAGCCTGCCGCCGCTGAGGGGGCATGGTTTCGTTCGACCTGCTGGTCAATGCGATCGTTGCCGGCGTTCTTCTCGGCGGCTTTTACGCCGCGGTCAGCGTCGGCATCACGATTTCGTTCGGCATGCTCGACATCGCCAATATCGCCCAGCCGGCCTTCATCCTGCTCGGCTCCTACGCCGCCTACATCTTCAACTCGTCATTCCAGATCGACCCGATCCTCGTCGGGATCGTCATGACGCCGATATTTTTCGCGATCGGGATGGCGGTATACCGGCTGTATTACTATGCATTCGAGATGCGCGGCGAGCAGGCGATCCAGGGCCTCGCGTTTTTTTTCGGCCTGCTCTTCGTTGCGGAAGTCTCGCTGATTCTGGTGTTCGGCGTTGATTACCGTTTTGTCGAGGCGCCGTATATCGGGCCGAGCCTGCGCTTTGGCATTTTTGATCTGCCGCTGCGGATGCTGATCCCGTGCGTCGTCTCGCTTGGCATGATCGGGGTGTTGCAGCTCTACCTGTCGCGCAGCTTCATCGGCCGCGCCATTCTCGCCGTGTCACAGGACAGCGGCGCGTTGCAGCTGATGGCGGCAAACCCGACGCGCATCAAGGAAATCGCATTCGGCATCTCGATCGCGACCTGCGCATTGGCCGGCACGTTCCTCATCATCATTCAGCCCGTCGAGCCCTCGATCGGGCGCGACTATATCGGCCGCATCTTTGCGATCTGCGTGCTCGGCGGCATGACGAGCTTTCCGGGGATGGTCGGCGCGGCAATGCTGGTTGGGGTCGCCGAAAGCATCACGGCGACATTTTACGGCCCCTCCTGGGCGCCGGCAGTGGCGTTCGGCTTTCTGCTGGTGGTGTTGGCCGTGCGGCCGGCCGGCCTCGCAGGACGCTAGGCGATGCGCAACGCCACTTTCTGGGCTTTGGCTGTTGTCGTCGGGCTGGCGGTGCTGCTCGGGACCCGCTTGTTCTTCTCGAACGAGTATTTTTATTTCGCCGCTTATGTCGTGCTGCAATACATCGTCCTGTCAACGGCGTGGAACATCCTCGGCGGCTACACCGGGTATATCAATTTCGGCACCGGTGCGTTCTTTGCGATCGGCGCCTACAGCACCGTCGTGCTGCACAAGCTGCCTGATCTGCTGCACGACACCTGGAACCTGACGATGCCGGGCGTTCCGATGCCGTTGATGATCCTGGCCGGCGGCGTGATTGCCGGTATCGTCGGGCTCGGGACCGGCTATCTGAGTCTGCGCCTGCGCGGCGTGTTCTTTGCGATCGCAACCCTGGCGCTGGCGATCGTCATGCAGACGCTGATCGTCAACTGGGACTATGTCGGCGGCTCACGCGGCATCTACATCATCCGCCCGGCGCAGTCGCCGCTTGTCGGCAGCTATATCGAGTACCTCTATTCGCTGATGCTGATGCTTGCGGTCGTCTCGGTCGGCATCGCCCGCACGATCGAGCGGTCGCGGCTCGGGCTTGGCTTTGCCGCGATCCGGGATGACGAGCAGGCGGCCGAAGCGGGCGGCGTGCCGACGCTGCGCCTGAAGCTGATCGCGACGACGCTGTCCGGCGCGCTGATGGGCATGGCCGGCGCCCCGCTGCCCTACTACGTGACGTATCTCGATCCCGGCTCGGCGTTCAACCTTGCCTATGCCGTCAACGCCGTCGCGATGCCGGTCATCGGCGGCATGACGAGTTGGATCGGACCGGTCATCGGGGCGATCCTGCTCGGCACGATCCAGCAGCTTGCGACGGTGACGATTTCCTCGGCGCTGAACCTGCTGATCGTCGGTTTGCTGTTGATCCTCTTCGTCATTATCGCGCCGAACGGGATTGTCGGGCTGGTGCGGGCGCAGCGACGCAGGCGGGCGATCCGGCTGGCCGAGTTGGCCGAGCGGCCGGCGCAATGAACGCCGCGCCGATCCTTGCGGCGAGCGGCCTCGGCAAGCGCTTCGGCGGCTTTGTTGCATTGGCGGATATCGAATTGACCGTGGCGCCCGGCGAACGACTCGGGCTGATCGGGCCGAACGGTTCCGGCAAATCGACGCTGGTCAATTGCCTGTGCGGCACGCTGCGCAACGAGACCGGCACGGTGACGTTCGCCGGACAACGCATCGACGGCCTCGCCGCGCATCGCCGCACCCGGCTCGGCCTCGCGCGCAGCTTTCAGCTGCCAAAGCCGTTCCATACGCTCAACCTGATCGACAATCTGCGCGTGCCGCTGCTCTACACGGTCAATGCGCGCGCCGACCATCGCCTCGCCGCAAGCGATGTGGAGGCGCGCTGCCACGAGCTGCTGCGCCAGGTGAGCCTAGGCGACAAGGCGCGCCGGCTGCCGAGCGACTTGACGCAGGTCGAAATGCGCAAGCTCGAATTGGCGCGCGCGGTCGCGACCCGGCCGCGCCTGTTGTTTGCCGACGAGGCGATGGCCGGCCTGTCGCCCTCCGAGATCAAGGAGATCCTTGCGGTCCTGTTCCGCCTCAACGAGGCCGGCATCACGATCGTGCTGATCGAACACATCATGAGCGCGGTCATGAGCTTTTCGACCCGGCTCGCCGTGCTCGTCGCCGGCCAGAAGATTGCCGACGGGCCGCCGCCGGAGGTCGTGCGGAACCCCGAGGTCGAGAGGGCCTATCTTGGCCAATAGCCTGTCGATCAGCGCCGTCAACGCCGGCTATGGGTCGGTGCGCGTCCTGGAGGACATTTCGCTGTCGGTCGGGCATGCCGAGACCGTGGCGCTGCTCGGTACGAACGGCAACGGCAAATCGACGCTGATGAAATGCGTCATGGGCATGCTGCGGCCGAGTTCGGGCAGCATCGTCGCCGAACTGGACGGCGAGCGCGTCGATCTCGTCGGCCGCTCGACCGAGGAGATCGTCAATCTCGGCATCGCGCTGGTGCCGGAAGGCCGCCGCCTGTTCCCGAAGCTGACGGTCGAGGAGAACCTGCTGCTCGGCGCCTTCCGCCGCTCGGCGCGCGGCGCGATCGCCGCCAATCTCGAGTCCTGTTACGAGACGTTTCCGCGCCTCAGAGAGCGCCGCCGGCAGTTGGCCGGCAGCATGTCCGGCGGCGAACAGCAGATGCTGGCCCTAGGCCGCGCCCTGATGTCGGCACCGCGCATCCTGCTGATCGACGAGCCGTCGGTCGGCCTCGCGCCCATCCTCGTGCAGCGCACGATCGACAAGATCAGGGAATTGAAGGAGCGCTTTGAACTGACCGTTCTGATGGCCGAGCAGAACTTCAACCAAGCAGTGCGCATCGCCGACCGCGGTTACGTCATCGTGCACGGCCAGATCGCGTTCGAGGGGCACGACGCCGACGAACTCAACAACAACGAACTGGTGCGGAAATTCTATCTGGGACTGTGATCCGGTGGGACAGGTTCCGGCGATGCCGACGCAACGGGAGCCGACGAAGGTCCGGTCGCCCGAACAGGCGCTCGCGGTCGCGGGACGGCTCTGCCGGGCCGGCAGGTTAAAGGAAGCCGCCGCGCTCTGCGGTACCGTTCTTGCCATGCGGCCGGACTGGCCGGCGGCCCTCTGTCTGTCCGGCGAGGTGCTGTTTCAATCCGGCAAGCACAAAGCAGGTATCGAGGCAGTGCGTCAAGCGCTGGCCGCCGATAGGCACAACCCGCATTATCATTTCACGCTCGGCAGGATGTGCGTACCGACCGGCGAGCTTGACGAGGCGCGCCGCGAATTCGAGGCCGCGATCGATCTCAACCCGCGCGAGCCGGCTTATTGCTTCGCTCTGTGCCTGCCGGGTTTGAAGACATTTGCGCCGGGCGACCGATACTTGAAGGCGATCGAGGATCTTGCGGGCTCGATCGACACGCTGCCGCTCGCGTCCCGGACGCAGCTGCACCTGGCACTGGCGCGGGCCTATGACGATCTGGGGCGGTACGACGAAAGTTTCCGCCACTTGGCGCGGGGCAACTTGTTGAAGCGGCGACAGGTCGTCTTCGACGAGATGCTGGTAGGCGACATGTTCGATCGCATCCGCGCCACCTTTGATCGGCCTTTGCTGCAGGCGAAGGCGGACCGCGGCTATCGTTCGCAAATACCGGTCTTCATTGTCGGCATGCCACGCTCCGGCGGCACGCTGGTCGAGCAGATCCTGGCCGCCCATCCGGACGTGCACGGCGCCGGCGAGTTGCATGACATCATCCGGCTGAGCGTCGGATTGCGGGCCGGTCCCGACGCCTATCCCGAAACCTTCCGCGCCGCTCCAGCGGAGCGCCTGCGCGCACTCGGCGAAAATTATGTCGCCACGGTGCGGCGGCGGGCGCCCGATGCCGCCCGAATCACCGACAAAGCGGCGGCGCATTTCATGTATCTCGGGGCGATAGCGCTGGCGCTGCCCGAGGCGCGCATCGTTCACGTCAAGCGCAGCCCGCTCGACACCTGCTTCTCATGCTTTTCGACGCTGTTCGCCAACGGCCAGGAGTTCACCTACGATCTCGGCGAACTCGGCCGCCATTACCGGCGCTATGCCGAATTGATGGTGCATTGGCGCAGCGTGCTGCCGCCCGACCGGCTTTTTGAAACCAGCTACGAAGCGGTAATCGCCGGTCTCGAAAAGGAGGCGCGGCGGCTGGTCGAATTCTGCGGCCTCCGCTGGGATCCCGGCTGCCTGGCCTTCCATCAATCGGCGCGGCCGGTATTTACGTCGAGCGCAGCGCAGGTACGGCGGCCGGTCTATCGCACATCGCAAGGCCGCTGGCGGCGCTATCGCGATCATTTGCGGCCGCTGATCGAAGCGCTGGGCGATCTGCCGGACGTGTGATCCTCGGTGTGCCGCCGCAATTCGAACACCGGGTAGCGCGGCGCCAATTCGGCGAAGGCTTCCGCCGGCGACCCCCTTGGGACCGGGAAAAAGCGCTGCACTTCGGCGGCGAACCGGTCGAGGTATGCCTTCAGGATCGGCGGCTTCTCGGCCTCCGCAGGCTCGCGCACGCGCCATCGCTCGCGGCGCAGCGCACGCACCAGCGCGATCTCGCCGGCGGCGCGCGCATTGCGCACCCAATTGGCTTCGCCGCGCACGCACACCAGGTAACGCCGTCCGGCGAAGTCCAAGACGTCGACGGGCAGCGCCAGCGTCCGGCCGCTTTTTCGTCCGCGCACTTCGAGCACATAAAAATGGCCGCGCACGAGGCCGAGCCTGACAAGAAGCACCAGCACGCGGCCAAAGGCACGTTCGATGCGGCGCGGCGGCAAAAAGGCCTGTGCCTGCGCCGGCATCGCATCACCCGAGGCGGGCATCGGCCAGCCGCGGCAGCCGCACGATGAATTCGGTGAATTCGCCCACTTCGCTCGCGACCTCGATCGTGCCGCCGTGCTGCTGCGTGACGATATCATAGCTGATCGACAGGCCCAGCCCCGTCCCCTCCCCGGTCGGCTTGGTCGTAACGAAGGGCTGAAACAGCTTGTCGCGAATCTCCGGCGCGATGCCGCCGCCGTTGTCGCGCACGCGAATTTCGACTGAGAAGCCGACATCGCGCGTTGCGACACGCAGCATCGGGCGGAAGACCGACGCCGCCGTTCGCGCCTTTTTGCTGGCGGCATAAAAGCCGTTGCTGAACAGATTGAGGAACACGCGGGTGATTTCCTGCGGCGCCAGTTCGATCGGCGCCAGCGCCGGGTCGAGGTTGCGCTCCAAGGTGATGTTGAAATTCTGGTCCTGCGCGCGGGCGCCGTGATAGGCGAGGTTGAGCGCGTCATCGATGAGCGAATTGAGATCGACCCGGCGCCGCTCGCCGCTGCCGCCGCGCGAATGCTCCAGCATCGATTTGACGATGCCGTCGGCGCGGCGGCCGTGCTCGGCGATCTTGTCGAGATTGCCGGAGAGCATTTCGATCGTCTCGTCGATGTCGGCGCGCCTGTCGTCATCAAGCGCGGCCAGCGCCGGCGCCGCCGCCTCCTTCAACTCCGCCAGCAATTCGTTTGAGAGCCCGGCGAAGTTGTTGACGAAGTTGAGCGGGTTCTTGATCTCGTGGGCGATGCCGGCGGTCAGTTGACCCAAGGCCGCCATCTTCTGCTGCTGCACGAGTTGCTGCTGCGTTGCCGAAAGTTCGGCCAGCGCCTTCTCGGCGGCGTCGCGGGCATCGCGGATTGCCGCCTCCGCGCGCTTGCGCTCGGTCACGTCGGCGTACATCAGCACAAAGCCGCCGCCCGGCACCGGATCACGCCGGACTTCGAGAACCTGCCCGTCGGGGCGCGAACGCTCGAAGCGGTTTTGCCGGTCCGGGGCTTCGCGGCCGCGGGCGATGTCGGCCGCCAGCTCTGGCGAACCGTATTCGCCGCGCGCCGCCAGATAATCGGCGCACCCGGCAAGGCTCGGCCGCCCGGCGACAAATTCGTCCGGCAGGTCGAGCAATGTCTGGAAATTGCGGTTCCACGCCGCGAGCCGGAGATCGGCGTCGAACATCGCGACGCCGTCGCCCATGTTGTCGAACGTCACCCGCAACTCGGCCTGGCGCTGGCGGATCTCGTCCAGCAGGCGCGCGTTTTCCATCGCGATGACCGCCTGCGCCGCGAAATTCTGCAGCAGGACAATCTGCTTGTCCGAGAATGGCCGCACCTCCTGGCGGTAAATGACAAAATCGCCGAGAAAGATGCCGTCCTTTGCCAACGGTACGGCGAGCAGCGTGCGGCCGCCACCCAATTCGACAAGCGCCCGGCGCGTCGGGTCGCGGGAACGGTAACCGACGTCTTTTGCAACGTCCGCGATGTGAATGAAGGGTTCACCCCTCAGCAAGCGACCATGCGCGTTTTCGGCGCCGATGCGGAGGGGCGAAGCGGTCAGAAAAGCCGCGAACTCAGCCGATACGCCGCGCAGCGCGGACGCATGGGCCCGCTCGCCGTCATAGGTCCACAATACCCCGAACGCTGCACCGCACAACCCCAATGCCTTATCGAGCATGGCATCAAACACCGGCTGCAAATCGCCCGGGTTGGCGTTGATGACACCCAGGACCTCGGCCATCGCCTGCTGCTGTTCGAGGCTCTCGCGCAGTTCGCCGAGGAGTCGCGCATTTTCGATCGCGATCGCCGCCTGGTCAGCGAAGGTCGTGACCAGCGCGACTTCCTTGTCGTTGAACGGCTCAACCCTGGCGCGCGCCAGTCCGAACGCGCCGATGACCTGACCCTCGCGCCACAGCGGCACACCCAGCATCGCGCGGTGACCGTTGATCCGCGCGTCATCCCTTCCCTCATATTCCGGGTCGTTCAGCGCATCGCCGATCTGCACCGCGCGGCCTTCGAGCGCGGCGCGGCCGATGATCGTGCCGCGGCCGGGTCGGATTACGGCTCGCCGCTCGCTCTCCTCGTATTCGGGCCGATTGCCGCAGCCGGCGGCAAAGCGGTATTCGCCGCCTTCGTTGCGGAAGATGACGCCGTATTCACCGCGGCACAGCCGCAAGGCGCTCGACACGACGGTACGCAAAACGGCATCCAGATCGAAGGCCGCGCGGCTGATCGACTGCAAGACGTCGCTCGTTGCGGTCTGGTAGTCGAGCGACTCCTGAAGATCGCGCGTGCGCTGCCGTAATTCGCCCAGCAGCCTCGCGTTCTCCATCGCAATGACCGCCTGCGCCGCAAAATTCTGCACGAGCGCCAGCTGCTCGTCGGTAAAAGGCCGCACATCCGTCCGGTACAGCACAAATAGGCCGAGCAGCTCGTCGTCCTTGCGCAGCGCGATCCACAACGCGGTCCGCGCGTTGCCCAAATCGGCGAGCAGCCGTCGCGACCAGACGCCGCTGCGGTAGTCCTCCGTGTCCATGATGTCGGCGATGTGGATCAAGCTCTTGCCCCTCCAGATGGCGGCGAGCGCGCCGCCCGCCTCACCCGCCCGGAGCTGCGATGGAAAGACCTCCATAAGGGGCGCCGGAATGCCGCGATGCGCGCCGAGCCGATAGAACTGGCCCTCGCGAGTGAAGAATGCACCGAAGGAGGCCTCACAGAGCCGCAATGCCTTTTCCAGCATCGCATCGAAGACCGGCGCGAGGTCGCCTGCCGAGGAATTGATAACCTGGAGAATTGCGGCGCTGGCCTGCTGCTGCGCCCACACCTCGTCGAGCGCGGCGGTTTTGGCCGCGAGCGCCGCTTCGCACGTGGCGAGCCGACCGCGCAACTCGGCGACGACCTGCTGCGGGTCGGTTTGGGCTGCCTCCGCTGCCATTGCGTTCATGTGCGGTTTCCGCCAAGTGCCGGCGATTTGCCGCAGTTTTCGGCGCGCGGCAGCGCGAACGCAACGGTTTTCCGCGGGGGGAATGTCGCTTGAGACGGAGAAGTCGCCCCTAGCGCAGCCGCGGGCCGGGATCCATGCCGAGGAAGACCCGGCCGCCGATCGGATACCATTCCGGCGCCAAGGTGACGGTCTGCCCGACGACTTGCAGGTCGCGCCAGCATTCGGCCAAGCGGCTGTCGCGTCGAAATGACGTACTGCCGCCGTGCCGGTACATCAGGTCCATTGCCGCCCGCGCGCAATCCGCCGCATGTGTCGAAGCGAGCCGGCAGCGGGCGCGCTGCTCAAGCGTCGTCTGGCGGCCGGCGGCGAGCGTGTTCCATAATTCGGCGATCGTCGCCGTCCGCCCGGCACGCCCGGCCGTCAACATCGCCTCGGCGCGGCCGACCGCCTCCTGCACCTGCGGGTTGTCGCCCAACCTTTGGGAACGGCCGCGCGGCGTCTTCTCGCTCGCCAGCGCAATCAGCGCGTCGATGCCGGCGCGCGCGATGCCGGTGATGACCGAGCTGTGGTGCGGCCCGACCCAGGCCTGACCCGGCAGTGCGTAGGTGAGACCCGGCCAGCGGCTCCATTCGTTGTCGAGCTGCACGCCGACATGCGGCACCGTGCGCCGATCGGGCAGGAACACGTCGTCGACGGTCCAGTCGAAGCTGCCGGTGCCGCGCATGCCGGTCACATCCCAGCTGCCGGGCACGATCTCCGCTTCGGCGCGATGGAAGATGCCCCGGCGGTAAAGCGGCGAGCCGTCCGGATTGGTACGCGGCTGGCCGTCGTCGAGCACCTGAAAGCTGCCGAGCATCCAGGCACTCTCCTGATTGCCGGTGCCGAACGGCCACCGGCCGGTCACCCGGAAGCCGCCATCGACCGGCACCGCGTGGCCGCCGCCCTGCACCGCGGTGCCGGCGATGATGGCGGGACCGCGCCCGTGAATTTCGTCGACGCCCTCGTCGGGAAGACCCAGCGATATCAGCTGGGCAATGCAGTTGTTGGCGATGTTCCAGCCGACCGAACCGGCGCCCGCCGCCAGCACCTCGGCAACGCGCAGATAGCTCAGCGGATCGAGTTCCAGCCCGCCGAGCGAGCGCGGGATCAGCAGCCGATAAAAGCCGGCCGCCCGCAGCGCCTCGACGAGCGCGGGGGGAAAGCGCTGCTCGCGCTCCATTTCCTCGTGATGGCGACGCAGCATCGGATGCAGCGCGGCCGCCGCCTGCACTACCGGCTCGGCGTCGATATCGGCCGGCAAGCGGGTCGTCGGTTGGGCGATCGTGTCCATGTGCTCCTCCGTTTGCGCAGAGCCTAACACGCGCGGTACGCGCGGGAAGCCGCAATCGGAGAACCCGGCCCCAGCGCTATTGCCGTCCCTGCCTCTCCGCGAGGCTCAAGGCATGCGCCAGCAGGCGACCGAGCGCCGTCGGCCGCGGCGCCGGCAGCAC
>DATJSO010000095.1:0-3332 GCA_035504075.1 Allostellaceae bacterium
CTTGTCGAGAAACCCGTTGAGCCGCATGTCGATGGCGACGCCGATCGCGTTGGCGAAGCCGAACGCGTCGGTGCCGCCATGGCTCTTTACGACGATGCCGCGCAAGCCGAGGAACATCGCGCCATTGTAGCGTCGCGGATCGACCCGCGTCGCCAGCTTCTTCAAGGCCCCGCGCGCAAACAGATAGCCGATCCGCGCCATCGGCGAATGGCTGAACGACGCGCGCAAGCCTTCGGCGAACAGCTTGGCCGTACCCTCGGCGGTCTTCAGCGCGACATTGCCGGTAAAGCCGTCAGTGACGATGACGTCGACCGTCCCGGCGCCGATATCGTCGCCCTCGACGAAGCCGTGGAAGCGGATCGGCGTGAGCCCGCCGCGCAGCCGCGCAGCCGCACCGCGCACCGCATCGTTACCCTTCAAATCTTCGGAGCCGACATTGAGCAGCCCCACGGTCGGCTCGACGACCCCCAGCACGCTGCGGGCGAAGGCGTCGCCCATCAGCGCGAACTGGACGAGGTTCTCGGCGTCGCACTCGATATTGGCGCCGAGGTCGAGCAAGACCGACTCCCCGCGCAGCGTCGGGTAGAAGGTCGCGATCGCCGGCCGGTCGATGCCCGGCAGTGTCTTCAACACAAACTTCGCGATCGCCATCAGAGCGCCGGTATTGCCGGCCGAGACGACACCATCGGCGCGGCCCTCGGCGACCGCATCGATCGCCAGCCGCATGCTGGTGTTGCGCCCGGCGCGCAGCGCCTGCGACGGTTTGTCATCGCCGGCGACGATCTCGTCGGTGTGGTGCAGCGAGGCGACCTCGGCGACGCGCGGCAGCTGCGCCAGAAGCGGGGTGACCTTGCTCTCCGCCCCGAACAGCAGAAATTTCGCTCCCGGATGGCGCTCGAGCGCGAGGTTAGCGCCCTGCAGCACGATGTCCGGGGCGCGGTCGCCGCCCATCGCGTCAAGAGCGATTGTGATCGGGCCGCTCACAGGAGCCGCGCCTCGCGTTGAAATTGCCGGTCAGGCGGTCGCCGGCTCCGCCGGCACCACTTCGCGGCCGTCATAATAGCCGCAAGACTCGCACAAATGATGCGGCCGTTTCAGCTCGCCGCAATTCGGGCATTCGGCATAGGACGGCGCCTGCAAATGATGATGCGAGCGCCGCATATTGCGACGCGACGGCGATACTTTTTTCTTCGGAACGGCCATTGTCTACTCGTTAGTCTCGGAGCCGATAACCAGGACATCTAGCCAAAATCGGCAGCGGCGGCAACTACGACGGCAGCGCGGCTTCATTGCATTAATGCTGCCGCTCGCGGCGGAACTTGTCGAGCGCGGCAAACGGCCCTTTTTCGGGCTCGCCGATTTCGATCATCGCATCGGCGGCGCGCGGGAACGGCGGCAGCGCCAGAGAAAACTCCTGGGCGACCGCCTCGCCGACATCGATCGCGTCGCTGGTCAGGGGCTCGAAAGCCGGGTCGTCGTCGCCCGAAGGCGCGTTCTCCTCGGCCTCGGGCGGGCCGTAGCGCAGCTGAAACCGCTCGGCGACGCTGCCAGCGACCGGATCGAGCGTGACGATGCATTCCTGCTCAAAGGCAGCCTCGAAGGCGGCGGTGAGGAGGATCGTCCCGCCCGGCTCGCGCACCAGCTCGATCTCGGCGCTGAGGCGATGGAGCGATACGAGATCGAGGCGCTGCGCCAATGCGTCGCGCTCGGCTTCGGTGGCAATGATCTTCTGGCGGTAGCGCTCGGCGCCGAGGCGGATCAGCGGCACGAGCCGCGCGAATTCCGACGCCGCGCTCATGGCGCGCCAAACGTCATCGCGCCGGCCAGCAAGGCCGCCGCCGACTGACCGGCGAGGCCCTCGACCTCTCGGCGCAGATAGGCGGCGACGCGCGCCAGCTGCATGTCGCTCGCCGTCGCGGTGCCGTAAAGGTTGCGGGCAAGCGCCGCGTTGAGCGCCGCATCGTCTCCGGCCAGCCCGTCCTCGTAAGCGCGGATGCGGCCGTAAAATGCCTCGGCCATGCGCTTCACCTGGCGGCCGACACCCAAATCGCCGGTGCCGATCTCGCGCAGCGAGCGGTCGAAATCCGCGAACATCAGGTCGAAGAATCGCTGGCCGAGCTCAGCGGCGGCCGCGCCTTCGGTCTTCAGCCGGTGCAAATAGAGAAAGGCGTGCAGGCAGATCGCCTCGAACCGCCCGTCGAGCGTGTCGGGGACGCCGAGCGTGGCGAAGAATTCCGGCCGGCGCGATTGCTCGACAACAAGGCCGTAGGCGCGTTCGGCGGCGTCGCGGATAGGGTTGCGGCGAAACGGCAAGTTCGGGCTGAATCCTAGGCTGATGGGGTGCCGACGCGCCGCACTTGACGAATGCGGCAAGGCGGTACGTTGACAGCGACCGCCCCTCGAATTAAGTCAGCGCGAAAGATGGGGCTCATCAGCAATCGTTTCAACGGAAAGTCGGCGGCGCGCGCGATGCGGCCGCTCGCCGTTGTTTTAGCGCTTTTGCTCGCCGGATGCGTGGTCAGCGAGGACCAGCGCGGCAATCTGCCCGATCCCGAAAAGCTCGCCGAGATCAAGCCCGGCACCACGACCAAGGAGCAGGTCGTCAAAATCCTCGGCAGCCCGTCGAGCACGAGCACGTTCGACGACGACACCTGGTACTACATCAGCCGCAAGACGAAACAGGTGGCGTTCTTCTCGCCGGACGTGCTGGACCAGGAAGTCTACATCGTCGATTTCAACGACCAGGGCATCGTCAAGGATGTCGGTCACAAAACCATGGCCGATGCCGAGCACATCAACCCGGCACCGGGCGCAACGCCGGCGCCCGGCCGCGAGCTGTCGTTCATGGAGCAGCTGATCGGCAATATCGGCCGGTTCGGCGGCGGATCGTCCGCCGCCGTGCCTGGCGTGAATGCCGGGCCGTCCAACAACCCCGCAGGCCAATAGCCGCGCCCGGCGCGGCCGGGCCTCAGTGCGCCCAGCTGCCGAGGATGGCGAGCAGCAGCAGCGCGACGATGTTGGTGATCTTGATCATTGGGTTGACCGCCGGCCCCGCAGTGTCCTTATAGGGGTCGCCGACCGTGTCGCCGGTCACTGCCGCCTTGTGCGCATCGGAGCCTTTGCCGCCGTGGTGGCCTTCCTCGATGTATTTCTTGGCATTGTCCCACGCGCCTCCGCCCGAGGTCATCGAGATCGCGACGAAAAGCCCGGTGACGATCGTGCCGAGCAGCATCGCGCCTAGCGCGCCGAATGCCGCGGCCTGATTGGCTACGAACCGGATGATGACGTAGAGCACGATCGGAGCCAGCACCGGCAACAACGACGGCACGATC